>NZ_JAQFIL010000001.1:5760714-6079285 GCF_029504655.1 Catalinimonas alkaloidigena | reverse complement strand
GTACTGGGGATGACGGACTATGCTAAATCCCCTGCCATCATCTTCCATGAGCCTTTCATCTACCAAAGCCAGTGCCTCCTGATTTTCTGCTTTTTGTGAGATCAATATGGTATTCATGGAATAGTCATCTATGTAATAGTGACGGTTCACATCATCCACTTCAAAAAAATAGTAAAAGCTGTACCGGTGCATTGTATCTTCTTTTACCAGTTCTTCCATCCGCTGCTTGAGCTTATCAGGCAGCAGATCATAATCCGGAAAGCCTGTGCTGGGAAATTTCTCAGGAGCCACTGAGGCATGCTTTGTCTTTGGTTGGCTATCCTCGTCAAACATCGGTAGGACCAAAAGTGCCAGCAGCAAGGCGATGGGTATGATAATGATCGGTTTTTCCTGAATCCAACGCATAGGCTTTTAATTTTTTTCAGCCTCCTCATCGTTTTCTTCCTTGATATCCTGCTCCACATACTTCATCATTTCCTCAAATTCGTGGATGTCCATATCGTTTTCCCGGGCGAAGAAAGAGACTAGCTTATGGAATGAGCCTCCAAAATAGCTACCCACAAAATTTTTGAGGAAGTAACTGCTATACTCCTTTTTACTGATCAGCGGGTAGTATTCATGGGTTTTGCCATAAGCTTTATAAGCGACAAAGCCTTTTTTTTCCAGTATCCGCACAATGGTGGATACTGTATTGTAGGCGGGCTTGGGCTTAGGCATCTCTTCCAGTATATCTTTGACAAATCCTTTTTTGAGTTGCCAGAGAATCTGCATCACTTGTTCTTCGGCCTTTGTTAATTCTTTTACAGAGGGTTTGGGTTCTTTCATAATGCATTAATTCATATCGTAGGCCCACTCAGCGAGTTAGCCTACAAGCTATTTTTTTATTGGAGACTAAATACAATGGGCATACTCATCTGTACCCTTACGGCCCGACCCCGCTGCTTTCCGGGTTTCCATTTGGGCGCGTTGGCCAGCACACGTAAAGCTTCCTGATCACATTCAGGGCTTATGCCTTTGAGTACTTTAAGATTGGTAAGAGAGCCGTCGGTATTGACAACGAACTGTACATACACTTTACCTTCTGTTCCATTGCGGATCGCCTTTTTCGGATAATTCAGGTTTTTGCTTAGATACTGGTAGAAGGATTGCATACCACCGGCGGGAGTAGGCTCTTCTTCTACGAAAATAAAAGGCGTATCATCCGGTTTTTCATCGGGAATGTCTTCAGGTACATACTCTGCAATAGCAGTGGATTGATCAATATCTATGTCAAGCATAAAATCCATGTCTACTTCAGGCTCTTCATCATCAGGTATTGCCTTGATCTCGGGTAATACAGCAGGAGGTTTGGGAGGTTGATGTACAGTTACAGGCATGTCTTTGACTTCATCAAAAACAGTTTCCTGACTGCCAAAATTTACAATAGGGCCTCTGTCGTACGATTTCCATTCAAAGGCCAGTGTAATAATTGCCAGGCTCACTACTAAGCCGATGCTAAAGTGTAGCCCTCGTTTGCTTTCAAGGTTAAAGGTGCGGTTTTTCTTGTTTTCCATAGCTAAGCAGTGTTTGATGATATAAACTAATGTAAAACTAATTTTTTAGTTTATCAACTAATTTATTAGTTGTTTTGAAGAAACTTTCTTTCTTGGCTTACTCTTAAATACCAGAAAGACATAAAAAAACCGCCTTCTGCTGAGCAAAAGGCGGCTATACGGAGTAAGAAAGGCTAGGCTTTCTTAAGTTTCTTTATTTTGATAATCTGTAATTTTTCCAGCATCTTGATCACGGGATAGCTGGGGTCAATCTCAAACCATTTAGCAGCGAAGTCCAGACGCTTGGGCAGACGGTGGTGGTTGTTTTGGAATAATTCTCCCAACATCAGGAAGTCAAACACTAATGTGTTCTTTGACTTATCACGGTTATCATAGTTACTGTAGCCGTACATGTGCCCACACCAGTTTACAATAGCTCCGTGAATGGGTCCCATCAGGTAATGAATAGGTAATAATCCATACATGAGCCAGTGAGTTCCGGGCAACTGAGCAATTGAGATAGCCCAAATATAAAACAAGCTGTAAGCTACGCCCCATGCAGTACGTACCATCCAGTTATCGGCAACTTTTTCAAAAGAATCCCACTCGGGCAAATCTTTAGCAAATCTTGGTTCAGGCTCTACCTCGTGGTTTACATAACCATTGTAGATGTCTTTGGTCTTCCACATCATATCAAATAGGTTTTCGCTGTGATGAGGAGAGTGAGGGTCATGCTCGGTATCACTGTAGGCATGGTGCATACGGTGAAGTATGGCATAAGCCCGGGGACTCAGGTAAGATGAACCCTGCCACATCCAGGTGAATATGAAGAAGAAACGCTCCCAGAAGCGATTCATCGTAAACAGCTTATGTGCTGCATAACGATGTAGGAAGAAAGTCTGGCAAAACAAAGAGAAATACCAGTGGGCAATAAAGAATGCAATAATAATCACTGAGTTGAGAATTTAATATGGATAATACTTTGTGAATAAATGTTTTATTGACGTTAAAGTTCAAACAGCACAACTAATATAAATAAAAGTTTAAATAATTTAGCTCTCCTGAGTGAAAGCAAAAGAAATGATGTTGGCTCCCATTTTGAGGGCCTGCTGTCTCACTTCTTCAGGGTCGTTGTGTATGCGCTGGTCTTCCCATCCATTTCCCAGATCACTTTCGAAGGTGTAAAAGCATACGAGGCGTCCTTCATAAATCAGACCAAAACCTTGGGAAGCATTACCGTCATGCTCGTGAATTTTTGGCAGACCTTTAGAAAAGTTGAATTTTTGGTTATATATGCTATGATCATCAGGTAACTCTACAAATTCCAGTTCAGGAAACACCTTTTTCATCTCTATCCTCACAAATTCATCTAAACCGTAGTTATCATCAATATGAAGAAACCCTCCTGAGATAAGGTATTTTCGGAGATTCTCAGCTTCTTCATCTGAAAATACGACATTGCCGTGACCGGTCATGTAGATGTAAGGGTATAAAAACAGCTCAGGGCTGCCTACTTCCACCACTTCTTCTTCCGGAGCAATTTGCGTGTTGATAGATTCATTACAAAACTTGATGAGATTTGGCAAGGCCGTTTTGTTAGCATACCAATCTCCTCCACCATTGTATTTAAGCTTGGCTATTTTGATTCCACCATTTTGTGCATACAGGCTGGTAATGCTCAAGAAACTGATGAATACCAAAAGAATAGGTGCTTTAAAGTTCATGTACATGAAATTAAGTAAAAAACCAGCTCTTCAAAAAGCTGGTTACTGTTCTTTTATTAAGAGATATTAAGGCCAGTTGGTTCAAAACATAGCAGATAATTCTACAACTAAGTATGAAAAAGTTCTATCTGTGTAGGTTAAAAACCCTATAAGCCCTTTAGCGCTGAACATGCTATAACTTTAGCTCCGCGTATAGCTTTTCTACAGTCAGTCCCATAAAATCATCTACCACATAGTCGGCTTCTCCTGCTTCCAGTTCTTCCCGGCTATGCGTGGTAGCTACAGCAATAACTTTCATGCCGGCGTTTTTACCTGCCTGAATTCCAAGTATAGCATCTTCAAACACAATGCATTGTTCTGGCTTCATATCCAGTTTTTTGGCGGCTGTCAGATATACCTCAGGATCAGGCTTGCCTTTGTTTACCATTGTGTCATCTATGATGGTAGAAAAAAAGAGACGCAGGCCGGTGTTTTCCATGGTAAAATCAACATTGGGAGGCGGAGCAGAGGTAGCTACAGCACGAGGTACGTTTCGTACTTTGAGCTCTTCCAGAAACTCAGGAAGCCCATCGGTAGCCTTGATGTGGGGGCGATACATATCCCGATACACTTTCTCTTTTTCTTCTCCAAGGTCTCGCAACTTCTGTTTTGACAGGTCCTTACCCATGATTTTAGTAAGGATTTCCTCCATGGTTCGCCCATTGACCTTTTGTTTGTACTCTTCTTCAGTCATGGATATATTATGCTCTTCAAAGAATTGAAGCCATGACTTGAGGTGAAACTGGTGGTTATCAACGATGACACCATCCATATCAAATATAATGGCGAGATTACTATTCATAAATTTTTTTGTTTTACTCTTTCTTCGTGGTTATTAATAATTTATAGCCTGAAAATAGACTGACTTTACGACTTATACTCAAATACGTCAGCGTAAGCATCACTGTTACCTACCATACGTTCATCGGCAGGAGCATCATACACAACCATAATATTGTGGTCTTCGGTAAGTGTGACTCCTTCGGCTTTGTCTTTGCCGTAGGGAGTTTCATGTCCCATGGCGATATTAAATATTCTTTCTATACCGTCTCGGTGGGTAATACTTTCTTTGGCATCATCAGGACCGTTTTTCATACGGTAGAGTGCTATGGTGCCATCACAATCCATAGTGGGCCCTGCCAATATCAGCAGATCATTGTCAGCATATGCCAGTTCACGGATGCCCATGCCTCTCAGATGAACAAAATGTTTGCGGTATCTATTTCCGTGTTTGCCGATTTTTTTCAGTTTTAGCTTCTTTCCTTTCTTTTTCTCTTTGACCGCAACTTCCAGGATGATAGCATAACCTCGGAGTACGGGGCCACGAAGTCCCAACATAATACGACCTTTGTGTACTGCGATGCCTTCTATGTCCAGACCATTGTCTTTTCCGGGCAGATGCATAAAGGGAGAGATGTGCTTATCATTGCGCAGCGCTTTGCTCAGCTTACTTTGCTTTTTCCCGGCCTTTACTTTGGCAGCAGTCAGCATTTTTTTTGGATCTTCAGGATGCGGACATTCTTTAAACAGCTCATGCTCTCCTGTTTTTTTGTTCAAGACTACAGGAATACGTGCGAGGGTATAGCGATTTGGGTCGTTTTTTATCTTTTTTAAGGCTTTTACCTGTTTGGAGAGAGATTCATCTTTTTCCGGTTTGTCCCGCTTCAAGCTGTGTGATCCTACTAACCAAAGATAGTGATCAGCATAAGCAATACCTTCAATATCAATTTCATCCTCACCTCCCGGTAAGTGGATAAAGTCACTCATTAGGTAACGGATGTGATTTCCGTACCCCTTATCATTGATGGTGAGCCTTTCCAGTCCCAGCCCTTCGTCAAAGGCCAGCCAAAGGTTACTCCCGGTGCGGGCTACTGTAGAAAGTTCGCTTCTGATTTCACAATCAGCGAAATTACTTTCTTCGTCAAACTGAAGAAGAATTTTCTCATGCTTAGGTTTATTCATATTCTTATCCTTTAACACGCTCAGGGTTATCTGCTACAAAAGCCTTCCAGCTTTTGGCTTGTCTTACCGGAGTGGCTTTTTGGTAGTGATGACAGAGTGCTACCGCAAGAGCGTCGGTAGCATCCAGGAGTTGTTGTTCGGCAGAAGGTTGCTCAGGAAATTTCAGCAGACTTTGCAACATATGTGCTACCTGTTCTTTAGAAGCATTACCATTGCCGGTGACCGATTGCTTGACTTTCTTGGGAGCATATTCCACGATAGGGATCTGGCAGCTCAGTGCAGCAGCCATAGCTACCCCCTGTGCCCGGCCTAACTTGAGCATAGACTGTACATTTTTACCATAAAAGGGAGCTTCTAAAGCTACCTCGTCTGGAGAGTACTCATTGATAAGGCCAAGCACGCGCTCAAATATTTTTTTTAGCTTTAGTTCGTGCTGCTTGTATTTGGTAAGCCGAATAACCCCGTATTGTAAGAGTTCGATCTGCTTATGCTTCTTGTGGTCAACACGGATACTCAATATGCCATAGCCCATCACCTGAGTGCCAGGGTCAATTCCTAGAATTATCTTCTCCTGCAAATCTGTCTGTTGCATTTTACCAATTAACTGTTTACGCAGAACCAGGGCAAGATACAATCCATATGTTTACAAACCAATGCTGAGCCGTGTACAGTCTTATGGGGTTGAAGCTCAGGAACAAGCTATGGGGCAGATAAAATTGTATGTTATGAGTAATTAATTTGACATAAATACAAAGTGAGAATAAAAAGTAGTATTGAAATGGGTTAAGTTTTTTCCCTGCCATACCTTTGATCATATAAGTATCTGCCCATGCTGATAGTCCTGTTATGCTTTTTGTCCTTCATCTATATTTGTCTTACAATCAGTTTATGGTACTACTGGCAACAAATACCATTCTTTACAACACAGGCTGGCTTCAGGAGTCATCAAAAGGTGAGTATCATTATACCTATTCGTAACGAAGCACAAAATATTATTTCTTTGCTGGAAGATATCAACCAACAATGCTGGCTGAATGATACTGTATTTACTAAAGATCAATTGGAGGTGATTGTAGTAGATGATTATTCAGTGGATAAGTCTGTGGAATTAGTCAGGTCATTTAACAATACTCATTTTGATTTGTGTTTATGCCAACTGGACTTACCTAAGGATTTTGAAGGTTCGCATAAGAAGCTGGCAATTAGTCAGGCTGTGGCAAAGGCTAAAGGAGAAATCATAATAACCACAGATGGAGACTGCCGGGTTGGCAAGTATTGGATAGCTACAATATTACAGTTTTTTCAGGCTCGGGATGCAGTGATGGTATCCGGACCGGTGACCTTTACAGTAACGAAGTCATTTTTCGAAAAATTGCAAAGAATAGAGTTTGCCAGCCTGATTGGTGCCGGAGCAGCGAGTCTGAAAGCTGGGCAGCCCAACATGTGTAATGGTGCCAACCTGTCTTTTATCAAAAAAGCTTTTGTAGAAGTAGGAGGGTACAGCGATAGTATGCATATCCCTTCGGGAGATGATGAGTTTTTGATGCAAAAGATTCATAGAAAATTTACCGGACAAACCTTTTTTTTAAAAAGCAAGGATGCGGTGGTTCGTACTGGGACACAAAGAAGTTTGAAGAACTTTTATCATCAGCGTAAGCGTTGGGCAGGAAAATGGAAACTACATAAACGGGTGTCCACAGCTTTGCTGGCAATATTTATTTTTACTTTTCATGCCTTACTAATCACTGCTCTGATTCTGAGCATAAGCGGGTATTTTTCCTGGCCAATAATACTGACAGTACTTTTAATAAAAGGAATAGCAGAGTTTGTCTTCTTAAAAGCAGTGTTGCATGATATGAACGAAAAACTGTCGGTGCCTAACTTTTTTGCCTTGCAGTTAATTTATTCTCTATATGCTGTTTTCTTTGGGATAGTCGCTAACTTTGGCGGTTATCAATGGAAAGAAAGACAATACAATTAGTTTCTGAAAAAATAATATTCTATGACGGACATAGAGTTTGATGTATTGGATGAACTTTATTTTGTAATTGGTTTCAATCAACTGCAGCAAGAGTTAGATATAGGAGAAGATACGTTAAAGGAAACCCTGCGTGCACTGCTCAATAAGGGTTGGATTAAGTGTTTTCTAAGTGTTGGAGGAGAAGCGGTTCAGGGCGAAATAGATTTTGATAACAAGTATAAAAAATATTATTACCTGGCCAGTAAAACAGGCTTGCTGGCACATAATGGGAGAATGTAAAGAAAGACTATATGACATTAGACAGAAGAGTGGCACCACCTGCCAGGCCTATCAGGCATATTGACTTTTTGGAAGCAGAGACTACCCAACTTTCCAATGGTATCCCGGTTCATATGATCAGATCAGGCAAGCAGCCAGTAGTAGGTTTAGAGTTAATATTCAGGCACGGAGGTATCAGGCATGAGCAAAAGAATGGCGTAGCTTTTTTTACCAATAAGATGTTGGCTGAGGGAACGGAGCAAAATAATTCAGTCACCATTTCCAATGAAATAGATAAGTACGGAGCGTTTCTACAACTTTCTCCTGGCCTGGATTATTCGTCGGTTGATATGTACATGTTGACCAGACATACCCAGCCGCTGCTGAATACGCTCAGAGAATTGATTACGGAATCCGTATTTCCTGAAGATGAATTCCAAAAGTTAAAGACGATACAGCTACAGCATTTAAAATTGCATAATAAAAAATCAAATGCGTTGGCTTCCAAAAAATTTAAGGCGGCACTCTTCGGAGCTCAACATCCGTATGGTCGGACTTTGCAGGAAGAAGACATCCCTTCAATTACATCAAATGAGCTGAAGGCTTTTTTTCAGCACCAACTGAAGAATCAATTGGAGATCATCATTTCCGGTGACGTAAACACAGAGGTACTTCAGGCAGTAGAACAATATTTTGGTGGTTTGCCCTTGGTAGCAAGCTCCCCTTCTGAAGATGATCTACCCGAAGCAGTACTTACGCAAAAAAAGAGAACCGTTATTGAGCGAGCAGAAAACCTGCAATCATCCATCCGGATGGGTTGCCCTATGCTTACAAAAAATCACCCTGACTATAATAAGATGAAAATCTTGAATACAATACTAGGAGGCTATTTCGGCTCAAGGCTGATGCGTAATATTCGTGAAGATAAAGGGTTTACATACGGTATCAATTCCGGGCTGATTACGCTGCGCGATGCGGGGTATTTTGTAATAGGTACTGAGGTAAAAAAAGAGTTTACAGCGCAGGTTATTGAAGAAATTTATAGAGAAATGGCTCATTTACGAGATGTGCCCTTAGGCAATACGGAGCTAAATACCGTAAAAAACTACATGGCTGGAAGATTAATGGCATCTGTTGACACGCCTTTTGCTTTGGCTGAAAAATTCAAAAATATCCATCTTTATGGACTCACCTATAATTTCTACAAAAGCTATCTGAATACCATCAATACCATTGATGCAGCTAGTTTACAGGAAATGGCTAAGAAGTACCTGGTAGAAGAAAATATGGTAGAAGTCATTGTTGGCGCTTATTAACAATACTTTTTTAGTCATACTCAAAAAGTCGTCACGGTGAAAAGAGGTGTGCGACTTTTTTTTTGTCGTCGCATTATTTTTAAAGACGTTCACTTCTTTAGTACTTCATATTCTTGTAAAGAAATTTGTTTGTACTGGCATTTCTCCAGCAATCCGGGGCTTGATGTTCATAACATTACATAGCCTTTCTGTCTCCTTATAGCTCTCCTGCTAAAGCTTCTGTGATTTTAGCTTATTTTGCAATGCTATGTAAAAATAGCCACAGCCGGAAAGGCGGTAATCGTTATAATAATTCAGGATAAGAATATGCTCGATAGTCAGAGAATTATACCTAGTATAGGAGGAGTAAACAGAACTTTTAATAGCAAAATGCAGGAAATAGAGATTGCCGATATAAGACGTATCACTGAAATAGTCAAAAACTGCCATGGTTATGATTTTACCGATTACGCGATGTCATCCTTTAAGAGGAGGATACAACGTATTCTGGAACTGCATAAATTTTCTTCTGTAGAACAATTGATCAAGAAAATTGAGACTGACCCTGTCTTCTTTGAGACTTTTCTAGCTGAAATTACCGTGAATGTGACAGAAATGTTTCGTGACCCCTCTTTCTGGAGAGAAATACGAGATCATATCATCCCTAACATATTGCTCAACCACGATACATTTAGCATCTGGCATGCTGGCTGTTCTTCAGGGGAAGAAGTTATTTCTATGACTATCTTACTCAAAGAAATGGGGATACTGGAAAAGGTTAACATCATAGCTACTGATATAGACAAGCCTATTCTTAATAGAGCTATGAAAGCAGAGTACTCTCTGAAGAATATGGAGTTAAATGAAAAGAACTACATACGTTATCAGGGTACAGAGTCAGTCAGAAATTACTATGAAGAAAAGAATGGATTAGCAGTTTTCGACAAATCACTTCTGGAAAGAGTTTCCTTTAGAAATTTTGATTTAGTAAGAGGCACCCCTTTTAACAAGTTTGATTTGATCCTCTGCCGAAATGTAATGATCTACTTCAACCAAAATCTGCAGAATGAGGTCCTGAAAAAGTTACATGAAAGCTTATTTAAATATGGATATCTGGCAATAGGCTCCAAGGAATCTTTAATCTGGTGTGAAATAGCGAACCGATTTATTGTCGCTAATAACGAAGAAAAAATCTACAAAAAGATAAAGGAATAGGGAAAGATTAAGGGTAGCAAGTAACATGAGCCAGTATAATTTAAGCAATATATATAAAGCTGTTGTCATTGGAGGGTCAGCGGGGAGTTTTCAGGGAGTAACTAAGATTTTGTCTAGTATTCCTGAAGATTTTGAGCTCCCTATTGTTATGTGCTTACATCGTCTCAAGCATGTGCGTAACGGATTCGTAGAAGCTCTTTCTATTAAAAGCATCAAAGAGGTTACAGAGCCTACCGACAAAGAAAGCATAAAAAAAGGGGGAGTATATTTAGCTCCTTCCAATTACCATCTTTCGGTGGAATTGGGAAATCGGTTTTCACTTTCTACTGAAGAGATGATCAATAATTCTCGTCCGGCCATAGATATTACGCTGGAGACAGCGGCCTATGTTTTTAAACATAAACTGATAGGAATATTGCTTTCAGGTGCCAATCGTGATGGAGCTGTGGGCATGATGAAAATTAAGCAAAGAGGAGGAATGACAATCGTCCAAGACCCTGGCGAATGCATGATTGATACTATGCCCAAAGCTGCTCTGCAACTGACAGACATTGATCATGTGCTGAAAGTAGACCAGATATTAGATTTTCTAAAAGAATTAAATAAACTATATAAATAAAGTTATGCAAGCTATTACAAAGAGATTAGGCTTTACTTTTACTATCTTATTCTTCGTAGGGGTAGCTTTCTCAGCCTATACTTTATACCAACTACCCGATCAAATGATGCAAGCTGTTCCAGCGGTAGATTTGAATGTAGTTGGGCAATTACAACCCATTCTTTTCAGGCTGCATCTCATTGCAGGTATAACAGCTTTGTTAGGTTTAAGTGCTGCGACTGTACTTATCTCAGACAGTCGTGTTTATAAGAATCAAGTAGCTTCAAAAGCCAAAAATTTTGGAAGCAAAGAACAGGAACATGAAATTGAAAGTACAGCCGATTCTGAAAAAGACATCTTTATAGATCAGGAAGCTATTGAGAAAATACTCTCATCTGAAGATGATATGACATCTGCTTTCAATAAAGCATTATCCGTAGTATGTAAAGCGTTAGAGGCCAGCCAGGCGACAGCTTACATTAGTCGTCAGGATGAAGACTCAAATTACATAGAACTGTTTGCTTCATATGCTTACCATTTACCTGAAGGTGAAAAGAAAATATTCAGGTATGGGGAAGGGTTGGCCGGTCAGGTAGCTAAAGAAGGTAATCTGGTGAATATTAATGCTGTACCTGAAGGGTACATTCAAATCATTTCTGGGCTAGGGGGGGCTTCACCACGTCATTTGATAATTATCCCCCTCAAAGAAGCTGATGAAGTTATTGGAGTGGTGGAAATCGCTTCATTCCATGCTTTCACTTCGCAGCATGAGTCAGCATTACTGCAGACTTTTGATAAACTAACGCTAAAACTTGTAAATGATGACAATGTAAGTTTAGAAAAAGCTAAACGCTAAAAAAAAGTCATTTATCTCGCATTTTGCGGTAGCTTATTTACTGCGCGAATAGCTGAACACAATATTAATATCAAAGCCATAGTGTATAAAGTATGTTTAAGAAGATAAATATAAGTAGTAAGATAACTGGATTGGTATTAACAGTGGTGCTAATCACTGTAGTAGCTATCAGTTTCACTGCTTACAATTTGGTAAATAGAAATTTGCAGGATCAGTACCTTAGAAGACTGGAAGTTATTACCCGTCTGAAAAAGAGCCAGCTTGAGACTTTCTTCGGTCAGCAGAAGTCAGGTATAAAAGAGTTAGTAGTGGCTTTCTCTAGTGCGCAGGTGATGGAATCTATCAATAGTGGGGAAAGTGAAGATAGTACAGCAGCATATCAGCTGATAGCGAATGAAACTCAGAAACTACTTAGAAACAACACTGATCTACATCATATCTATTTACTTGATACACAGGGCAAAATTCTATATACTAATGATGATGATCCGGTACAACAGGCAGGTGAATACTTTGCGTCTCCTGATGTTGATGCGCTGAATCACTCCTTGTCATCTATATATTTCAGCAATATTTATCAGAAAGAAAATGCGCACTTTTTAGCGATGGGAATGCCATTGAGTAGTCATAATGGTATTCTGATGACCGAAATTAAGGCAGCACCTGTCTTCTCAATGGTTAATGATACCACTGGATTGGGTGAAAGTGGTGAAATTATTTTAAGCAAAAAATACAAAAACAAAGCAATTTGTTTAAACCCTAGCCGCCATATCGGAAATGCAGCCTTGGCCAAAGGAGTAACATTGGGGGATGTAAAGCAAAAAGCAATGCAACGTGCCGCAGAGATGACTGCTGGGGCTTCAATTGACAAAGATTACAGAGAAAAAGCCGTTTTGGCATCTTGGGATTATATCCCTATAGTAGAGTGGGGGATCATTAGTAAAATTGATACTGATGAGATCCAGGCTAACCTTCAGGGAATGATAATGAAATTCCTGATTGCCGGTGCTATCGTGGTACTTGTCGCTTTATTGATAAGTATTGTATTCTCGCGCTTCTTAATAGGGCCACTGTTATCTCTTAAAGAAATATTTAAGCAGATGAATCAGGGGATATTACCGGAAAGTGTGGTTAAGCATAGTGATGATGAAATTGGACAAATGGCTGAGGTAACCGGCCAATTTGCCATGTCGCTTAGAAGAACCGCTGAATTTGCTCATGAGATAGGAGAAGGAGATTTTGATTCAGAATTTACACCTTTAAGTGAGGAAGACACACTGGGAAATGCACTTATTAATATGCGTAACAGTATTCAGGAATCCGAGAAAAGAGATAGGGAGCGTAACTGGATTGTTACTGGTGTAGCAGAAATCGGTGATATACTTCGCTCACATAATAACCTTGAGGAACTTGGGGACGAGGTGGTAGCTTATGTGACCAAAAAAATTAATGCTATTCAGGGTGCTTTTTATGTGGTTAATGATGAGGATAAAGACAACACATTTATAGAAATGAAGGCCAGCTATGCTTATAATAAGAAAAAGCACTTAAAAGGCCGGTTTAAGTTTGCAGAAGGTCTTGTTGGACAGTCAGCCATAGAACAGGATACTATCCTACGTACCGAAATTCCTTATGAATATGTTTCAGTGACTTCCGGTTTGCTGGGAGATCAGCGGCCTGAGGCTTTACTCATCGTACCGCTTATAGCCAATGAGGAGGTGTATGGAGTGCTGGAATTTGCCGGCTTTGAGAAGTTCAGTGCTCGTGATGTCAAGTTTGTGGAAGAGATCAGTTTGATTATCGCCCGTACGGTTTTCAATATTAAGGTAAACGAAAAAACGCGTAATCTGCTGAGCGAATCTCAGAAAATGAGTAATGAACTGCAGGAACAACAAGAAGTGCTGCGCCAGAATGCCGAAGAGATGCAAGCTACGCAGGAAGAGTTACAGCGCTCAAATCAGCAGTTAGAAGAACAGGTTAATGAAGTAGAGCGTACCCAGAAACGTATGGCTTCACTTTTGGAGAATGCCTCTGAGGTAATTACGATTTATGAAGAAAATGGAAATATTCGCTATATCAGTCCATCGGTAGAAAGAATATTTGGCTACAGCCAACAGGAGATGATTGGGCAGAGTGATCTACAATATATCAAAACAGATGGAGTAGAAGTATTTAGCCAGATGTTTCAAACTTTACTGGATAATCCTAAAGAGTCTGTTACTGTACAATATGTCTATCAGACCAAGGATAACAGTGAAGTATGGGTAGAAACAACTGGTAACAACTTGCTGGATGACCCTGCGGTAAATGGAATTGTACTTAACTCTCGTGATATTACGGAAAGAAAAAGAGCCGAGCAGGAAGAGCGTATGCGTAGTAAAATGCAAGCGCTTTCTGAGAACTCCCCTGACCTTATTACCAGATTTGACCAGGAAGGCACTTTCTTCTATATCAACCCTACGATTGAGACGTATACTGGTAAGAAGCCTGACCACTTTCTACATAAGCATATTGATGAGTCAGGTCTTAATTCATCAGTAGTGGAACAGTGGTTGCAGATACTCAATGATGTAAAGGAAACTCAGGGTAAAGTAGCTAAAGAAATTGGTTTCCCTGCTGAGGATGGAGAGCACATCATGCATGTCAATGCTATACCAGAATTTGATGAAGGAGACAGTTTAGAGTCGGTACTCGTAGTATCACATGATATTACAGAAAGAAAGCTGATTGAGCTTGAGATTCAGAATAAAAATAAAAAGATTAATGATAGTATTAATTACGCACAGCGTATACAAGGTGCTATTCTTCCTGATAACAGAATTATTAGAAGTGTATTTCCAGAGTCATTTATCTTTTACAAAGCCAAAGATGTAGTTAGCGGAGACTTCCCGTGGTTCTTACAGAGAGGTGAAGATATGTTCATCGCAGCGGTAGACTGTACGGGTCATGGAGTACCGGGAGCGCTTATCTCTCTGATCGGTTATTTCTTATTGAATGATATCGTAAGAAGTAGAAAGATTACTGAGCCAGGTGAAATCCTGGACCAGCTGGACGAAGGTGTGACACAAACACTTCGTCAGGATAGTGATGGCTCCAAATCAAAGGATGGCATGGATATTTCTCTCTGCCGTATTAATAAGAACCAGGTGCAGTATGCGGGAGCTCACCGTCCTCTGTACCATATGCAGAAGGGGGAAATGAATGAAATTAAGGGAGATAAATTTCCTATTGGAGGTGGAATCTTCAAAAACCAGACAAACTTCACTACTCATACGCTGAAGATGAGTAAAGGTGACTCAATCTATTTCTGCTCTGATGGTTTCCCTGATCAATTTGGAGGTCCTGACAACAGAAAGTTCGGTCCTAAACGTACAAGAGCGCTGATTGAAGAAAACCATACGCTTCCTATGGATGAAGTACATAATATTTTTGCTAGCACCTGGGAAGAATGGCAAGGCGAAGAGAAACAGACAGATGATGTATTAATGATCGGTATTAAATTTTAATAAATTAATTAAGGTAACCAAAATCACAGAGTCATGAAATATGTGTATGACTTACACAAATCAATGCGCGAGCAAAATCTGATTTTAGTGTACGAAGGAGAATTTACTCAAGAAATTACTAAGTCAGTGCTTTCGATGGCAGAGCGAAACATGGATTCCATGGGAGAAGAATCTTCTATTAAAAGAAAAGTCTTTAACGTAATGGTTGAGTGTCTCCAGAATATTGTAAAGCATGGTGAAGGGTATAAGGTAGACGAAAGTGTCAGTTATGATGCTGTGTTTATGATTGGCAAAAAGAACGATGAGTACATCATTGCTTCTGGTAACCCGCTTTATAATGTTGACGTGGAGAAGCTTAAATGTAAGCTTGACCAGGTAAACGAACTTGATAAAGATGGGCTTAAGCAGCTTTACAAGGAGATAATAAAAAGCACTACAATTTCCGAGAAGGGTGGTGCTGGACTTGGCTTTGTAGATATGGCAAGAAAATCAGGTAGGAAGCTTGAGTACGAGTTTATCCCTATGGATAATGAACGCTCTTTCTTCGCGCTGAGGACCACCATTGGAAGAGAGTAATTTATGCTCATGTATAATAAGTTTTAACCCAAATAAAGCGAACTATAATGGAAATTTTAAATTTAGAAGGAACAGAAGATACTCCTAAAATTATTCTAGATAAAGCAAATGGTATTTTTGAAATCTCAGGAAGATCATTACCTGAAGATTCGGCAGAGTTTTATCAGCCAGTATTAGACTGGTTAGAAACTTATGCGGCTGAACCTAACCCCAGCAGTGAGTTTGTCTTTAAACTTGAATATTTTAATACTGCCTCATCAAAACTGATTTTAGATGTACTGTCAAAACTTGAAGATATCAGTGGGGCCAAGATACATTGGTACTTTCATGAAGATGATGAAGATATGGAGGAGGCCGGACAGGAGTTTTCTGAGCTTGTTGAGGTAGATTTTGAGTTTAGTACTTACTAATAATCACTTGTCTAGCTACTGACAATTACTTGCATAACAAGTTTTTTAAGGCTATTTGCTACTCACTTTTTTCCTTTTAGAGAAAAGCCACATTAAAAGTATATCTATATCAGAACCAGTAGAATAACATGAGCGAGGAAATACTTAAAGCATTAACCCAGCTTTTTGCTATTATCACCAAGCAGGATGGAGGAGTTACAGACACTGAGCGTAATTTTGTTATCAACTTCTTTAAACAAGAGCTAGATCATGACTCAATAAAAGAATATGTTGAGCTTTATGATCAGTTTGCCGAATATGGCAAAGAAGAAGAAGAAGGAGAGGAAGTACAGGTAAGGAAGAAGAAACTTACCTCAGTTAAAGATTCTGTAAAGACATTGGCGATATGTAAGAAGATTAACAAAACTCTTACACAAAAGCAGAAAGTAGTCGTTTTGGTTAAGTTACTGGAGTTGGTAGGTTCTGATGGTAACTTTACGGATCAACGAATTGATATTATTGATACCGTATCCCGTGCTTTTAATATTGTAAAAGATGAGTTTAAGCTGATTGAGGGCTTCGCCTTAAATCTCCCTGAGAGCCGAAACGATTTTGAAGATATCTTGGTAGCAAGTGCTACGACAGAGAATATCACAGCGGCCAAGCATATTCATACGGATATTAGCGGAGAGATTATTTTTCTGAGGGTAAATAGTGTTGACCTTTATTTTGTCAAATATCTAGGGCAGGACGATGTAGTATTGAATGGTTTCATTATGAAACCCAATCAGTCTTATTTGTTTTCCAATGGTAGCACGATCAAGGCTCCTACGGGTTCTGCTCTTTACTATAGTGACCTGATCAGGAACTTTATTTCTGAAGTATCTACTACCAAGATTTCTTTCAATGCTAAGAATCTTGAGTTTCGTTTCCCTAACAATGCCATTGGCCTTAGAGATATCAATATTGCTGAAGGGCCAGGCAAATTAATAGGGATCATGGGGGCTAGTGGTGCAGGTAAAACCACTTTGCTTAATGTACTAGCTGGTATAGAAACACCTTCAGATGGAGAAGTTACTATCAATGGGTTTAATATTCATCTGCAAAAAGATCAGATTCAGGGGGTGATCGGCTATGTATCTCAGGATGACTTGCTGATTGAAGAACTTACGGTTTATGAAAATCTCTACTATAACGCAAAGCTTTGTTTTGCAAATAAGAAAGAGGAAGAAATCCATAAGCTTGTACTAGCTACACTGGAAAGCCTGGGACTCGAGCATCGTAAAGATCTGAAGGTAGGAAGTGTGCTTGACAAGACGATAAGCGGTGGTCAGCGGAAAAGGTTGAATATTGCACTAGAGCTTATTCGTGAGCCTGCTGTAATGTTTGTAGACGAACCCACCTCTGGTCTGTCTTCACGCGATTCTGAAAATGTTATTGACCTTCTGAAAGAACTTACCCTCAAGGGGAAGCTTATCTTTGTTGTTATCCATCAACCTTCGTCAGACATATATAAGATGTTTGACAAGATGTATTTATTGGACACCGGAGGCTATCCTATATTTTATGGTAATCCTGTGGAAGCAGTGACCTATTTTAAAAGAGCTTCTAACCAGGTAGACGCAGAACGGGGGCAGTGCCATGAATGTGGTAATGTAAACCCTGAGCAGGTATTCAACATCATTGAAGCTAAGGTAGTAGATGAATACGGTCAGTTTACCAACAAACGAAAAGTCTCTCCTCCACAATGGCATGAAATGTATCAGGAGAGCTTTAATATTGAAAGTGTTGCCGAAGAAAAAGATGCTCCACCTAAGTCATTAAGTATTCCTTCCAGAATCAAGCAAACTGTACTTTTTACTATTCGCGATACCTTATCGAAAGTAAGTAACAAACAATACATGCTGATTAATTTTCTGGAAGCTCCAGTGTTAGCGCTTTTCTTATCACTAATCATTAAGTATAAAGATGCAGGCAGCCTAGTTTATTCATTTCGTTTTAATGAGAATATTCCTGCTTATTTGTTGATGTCTATTGTAGTAGCCTTGTTTATGGGGCTAACAGTAAGTGCGGAGGAGATTATCCGAGATCGCAAAATACTCAAGCGGGAATCTTTTCTGAATTTAAGTTGGAATAGTTACCTGTCATCTAAAGTATTAATTCTTTTTGCTCTCTCTGCAGTCCAGACACTTACTTTTGTGATTATTGGTAATTCTATTCTGGAAATTAAAGAAATGACGCTGAGTTTCTGGCTGGTTTTATTTTCAGTTTCCTGCTTTGCATGTATTCTGGGATTAAATGTTTCTGCATCTTTTAATTCTGCCGTCACCGTTTACATACTGATTCCATTACTGCTGATTCCTCAACTTATCTTATGCGGATTGTTATTCAATTTTGATAAACTGAATAGTATGATCAGCTCTAAGGGAGAGGTCCCCATCGTGGCAGATATGATGGCTTCACGCTGGGCTTACGAAGCAATGGCAGTGTACCAGTTTCAAGAGAATTCTTACGAGAGACCTTATTATGAGCTTGAGAAACAAGAACGCCAGGCAGATTTTAAATCTGCGTATTTGATTCCTGAACTGGAAAGTAAGCTACAGTTTGTAGTAGAGCACGTGGGGGATGAGCGTGATTCAGTTCGGAGTCTCGTTCTAAAAGATTTACATATATTAAAAACTGAACTTACAAAAGAAGCTTATAAAGAAGGGCTAGAGGATACTGATCTAAATTCATTGTTTACGCTTGAGGGTTTAAGTCAAGCTAACATCAATAAGGTAAATGCCTATTTTGAAGGAATGAAGAAGCACTATATGCAGAGCTTTAATAAGGCAGTAGAGAAGCAGGAAAAGTTAGTGTACTACTTTGAAAGCCAACCAGGCATTGAGTATGATTTGAATGACTATAAAAATAGGTACTTTAATGAGAGCTTAGCTGATTTGGTGCGTAATATCAATGTTTCCGACCGTATCATAGAGTATGAAGGTAAACTATTACAACGTATAGACCCTGTTTTTAATGAGCCTATGGTAAATACTGGCTTCTTTAATTATAGAACTCACTTCTTTGCCCCCAAGAAACAGTTTGCAGGTAAGTTAATGGATACTTATTACTTTAATATCGCTGTAATCTGGTTGATGACAATTGTGTTGTATATCACTTTGTATTACGAATTGTTTGCCAAACTTATGGAGCGTATCGGCAACCTTAAAATTCCTACCCTAAGTAAATAATCTGTTTTGATTTAGAAATAATTCATACGTAATAAATCACTATAATTTGGGTTTGGGTGTATCCGCACACAGCCTACATTTGTCAATCTAAAACTTTGAAGATATTCATGAAAAGACTGCTGCTTTTGTCCTTAGGAATATTCTCGTTTGCTACCTGGTCTTGTGATTCTGATCCCAAGCTAAACGAGCAGGCTTTCCTGGATAGCCTGGATAATGCTTCCAACGAAGCTCCTGTTATTTCTGATGATGTACTGGAGAGTATTCTTCAGCAAATCCCTTCACCTTTAGAGATCTCCGTATTGTTAAAAGAATCAGGAACGAATTACAATAAGAAGTTTTTGAATGAAACCGATAAAATATCCGCCTACAACAGTAATTTCAAAAAGGCACTTAATTTGGGAGTATATGGTACAGATTTGGGATATACCAATATTTACGAACAGAATCAGGATGCAATCTTTTATTTAAACTCGATACGTGACCTGTCTGATGGATTAAGCATAGGCCAGTTTTTTAATTTCGGTACGATCAAAAGATTAGCTACCAATAGTAGAAACCTGGACTCTTTATTGCTGATTACCACTAAGAACTTTAATAGCATTAATTCTTACTTACAAAATCAGCAGCGCTCTAATCTGAGTGTACTATTGTTAACTGGTGGCTGGATTGAGGCGCTACATATCCTATGTCAGGTGTCAGAAAAAAATCCTAATAACCAGGAATTGATTGAGAGAATAGGTGAACAAAAAATTATCCTTGAGAGTATCATGTTGCTGTTGTCTTTCTATAGTGACAACGATCCAAATATCGGTGATCTGACTGAGCAGGTTGCTCAATTACAAGTACAGTTTGAGAACATACAAATTACTCAGACTTATGCTGAGTCTACTTTAGAAGAGGTGAATGGAATAGTTACTATTACTAACAAAAGTACTAGCTCTATTAATATTACTCAGGAAGATGTGAAAAAGATTGCGGCAACTACTGCTCAAATCAGAGATTATATTATTAATTAAAATATTAGTGAGTTATATGAAAACTTTAATATCCCTGTTTGGCATAGTTTCGTTGATACTCATGTTGGATATAGTGGTGCAAGCTCAGTGTGATCCTGCAAAGCATACTGAAGCATGTATTCCTCAACTTGCAGAGGGGTTTAACTTTGTAAAAAGTTACGAAATAAACGGTGAAGGTGGAGCTAAAGAAAAGATTGAGTACTCATACGTATTTGCTAAAGGCACTCAATATTTTATTAGTATCTGTGCGGAAGGTGAAGGCACAGATGGTATTGTGCTGAACTTGTACGATTCCAACCGTAAGCAAGTAGGAACCAGTTATGCCAACGGAAACTTCAATAAGGGGATTATCTATCCTTGTAATGCTACTGGTATTTACTACATTACTTTTACTTTTGAAGGATCTAAAAACCATTGTGGAGGGTCTGTTTTGGGCTTTAAGCGATAAGCACTACCTAATAATATTATTATCTTAGCCTCTTTTACATAAGAGGCTTTTTTTATGTCATCATCTCGGATACGTACGGTTGACTTTAATTTTCAGTCAACATATTGTTCTAATGAAAATACTACTGCTGATCATTTATGGTTTGTACTACATGGCTATGGCCAGCTCGCACATTATTTTATTAAAAAATTCAGCTTTTTAGAAGACAAAGCGTTGGTAGTTGCTCCCCAAGGGCTTTCTCTTTTTTACCTGCAAAGTACAAGCGGTAGAGTTGGAGCATCTTGGATGACTAAGGAAAACCGACATATGGCAATTACTAACTATCTTTCTTATTTAAATCAGGTCTATCATACTGTTTTACATGAAAGAAAATCGCATCCAAGCTCAGTAACATTATTAGGCTTCTCTCAGGGTGTTTCTACGCTGATTCGGTGGATAGTTTCTTCCCAGATTAGCTTTGACAAGCTGATTATGTGTGCAGGCTCATTTCCTGAAGACATTGACTCAGCAGCCTCCAAAAAGATATTTTCAAATAAGCCTTGCTATTACTCATACGGTGACCAGGATCCTTATATTAAAGAAGGAAGTATGGAACAGTTGAATGGTAAATTTCAACGCTATGGATTAGAGGTCAAATTCGTGAAATTTGCTGGTAAGCATGAAGTTCCTCAGTCCTTGATTCAAAAGCTTATAGAATAAAAAAGCCGCTTCCTAGTCAGCGGCTTTGCATAATTTTTAAAATATTTGTTCTCAACTTTCTTTCCCATCAGTACTCAACTCTGCTTCATCAGGCTCCTTGCTTTTTTCTTTCGGCTCTTCCTCTAGGCTAATACCACTGATTGTCGCCCTGATTTTTCTTTCTATTTCGCCCATGAGTTCAGGGTTATCAAGCAGAATATTTTTTACAGCGTCTCTACCCTGACCTAGTTTCTCACTTCCGTAAGAGAACCATGAACCAGATTTTTTTACAATATCCATTTCCACTCCCAAATCAAGTATCTCTCCTACTTTAGAAACGCCCTCCCCGTACATGATATCAAACTCTACAACCTTAAATGGAGGAGCTACCTTGTTTTTTACTACTTTCACACGGGTACGGTTTCCCATTACATTGTCTGCTCCCTCTTTGATCTGACCTATTCTTCGTATATCCAGGCGTACAGAAGCATAAAACTTGAGAGCATTACCACCAGTTGTAGTTTCAGGATTACCGAACATAACCCCAATCTTTTCTCGTAACTGGTTTATGAAGATACAAGAGCACTTAGTCTTGTTGATTGCACCGGTAAGTTTTCGTAAAGCCTGGGACATCAAGCGTGCCTGTAAGCCCATTTTGCTATCTCCCATATCACCTTCCAACTCTCCACGAGGTACTAAGGCTGCTACGGAGTCAATTACAATAATATCTATAGCGCCTGAACGGATAAGGTGTTCAGCAATTTCCAAAGCCTGCTCACCATTATCAGGTTGAGAGATCAACAGGTTTTCTGTATCAATACCTAGCTTCTCAGCGTAAGTTTTATCAAATGCATGCTCAGCATCTACAATGGCAGCGATGCCTCCCTGCTTTTGTGCCTCAGCTATGCAGTGCATAGCCAGTGTGGTTTTTCCTGAGGACTCAGGACCATAAATTTCAGTAACTCTCCCTCTGGGGATCCCCCCGATACCTAAGGCAATATCCAGCCCTAATGAGCCCGTTGAAATGGCGGGAACGTCCACGACACGCTCATCGCTAAGCTTCATCACTGTGCCCTTGCCATAAGTCTTATCTAGTTTGTCTATAGTAAGCTGTAAAGCCTTTAATTTCTCAGATTGATCGCTCATAAAATCTCTACTTTAATATAAAATGAAGGTACTATTTTTAGTGTACTTTTCACAAGTTTACTTTGTTAATTTGGTCAGAACTAACATTTGCAAATATACTTATTTTAAGTATAAAAACAATACTTGGTTAAAGTATTATGTAGGTTTCTTTTTGATCGGATTTTGAACCTAAACATGAGAAATTTACTTATGGTGCCATCTAAATTACGATATCATTTATGTGGAAGAAAATATTTGGTGTAGTAGCCTTTTTACTGTTGATAATGTTGGTGTGGCAATATGAATTGGTCGTATATGGCTTGGGCCAGGCTGAGGGGCAGCTTAAAATTATTTGGAATGCGAGACCGATAGAGGAAGTTTTAAATGATCCTGCGGTAGCAGACTCTTTGAAGCAAAAGATACTGCTTACGCAGGATATTCGTGAGTTTGCGATTGAGTCGCTGGGAGTAAATGATTCGGATAGCTATAAAAGTGTGTTTGACCAAAAAGGAAAGCCTGTATTATGGGTAGTCACCGCCTGTGAACCTTTTTCAATGGAAGATAAAAAATGGGAGTTCCCTATACTTGGAAGCTTCTCCTACAAAGGTTTTTTTGACTACAATAAAGCTTTGAAAGAAAAAGCAAAATGGGAAGCAGAAGGCTATGATACAGGTATACGTACTGTAAGTGCCTGGAGCACTTTGGGTATACTGGATGATCCAATCATGTCGGGTTTACTTTTCAGGTCAGAAGGAGAACTTGCAAATACCATAGTGCATGAACTTACACACGCCACACTATTTGTGAAAAATGACCTGAAATTCAATGAAAACCTGGCTTCATTTGTAGGGGATAAAGGGGCTGAGCTATTTTTAAAGAGTAAGTATGGCGACAAGTCCGAGCCATTTTTGCAGTACGTTAATTACCAATATGATCGTAAACTCTTTGCTGAGCATATGCTTGAAGGAGTACACCGTTTGGATAGCCTTTATCGTTCTTTTTCTCCAAATATGCGCTTGGAAGACAAGCAGGTACTAAAGGAAAGGGAAATACGTTCTATCCTGACCGATGCCAGGGCATTGGGTTTCAGGAGCGAGAGGTATCGTATGCTGGTTTCCAAATTATCGGGGCAGGATGAATTGCCTAATAACACTTTTTTTAAACGTTATGTAAGGTATCAGGCTACGGTATCTTCTCTGGAAGAAGAATTCAAAGAGCAGTTTGAGGGAGATATTAAGGTTTTTCTAGAATATCTGAAGAAAAAATATGGTGCGTAAAAAAAGCCGGAATAGATTCCGGCCCTTAATGACATGTTCAATTTTAACTAAAACGTCAATGAGAAGTTGGGTTAATGTTGTATTAGCCCATAGCCAACAAGTATGCCATATGCGTTAATAATGATTCAGCTAAGTTTTACGTTATTCATTATGTTCGTTACCGTGCAGTAGATGTACATGAACGTACATGGTAAATTTTTTGTAAAACATATGAATATAGACCTTACGTAAATAGAAAATGATGGCGTGTTTATTGTTTATGTAAAAGTGCGTATGAAAAGATTTGTTTCCTTAATACTACCATGTGTTATATTTATTTTAACCTCATCTTCAGGGCAGGACCATTATCGGTATGTAGATAACAGTAGTTTTGGAGCAGGTGAGGTACTTAAGTTCAGGGTACACTGGAAATTTATTAATGCAGCTGAAGCTGTCATGCAGATCAGTGATAAGCATTATATGGTGAATGGCAGACCTTGTTACAAAATAGACGTACATGGTACTACCACGGGGGTGGTAGACTGGATGGTAAAAGTACGGGACAATTGGGGCGTTTACGTTGATACCGCATCTATACTGCCTCAGAAAGCCTACCTCCATATTGAAGAAAATAAATACCGAAAAAACGAGATTATTAATTTCAATCATGCCAGAGATGTGGCTACAGTCCTTCGCCTTGATAAAGAAACCCGTAAACTAAAAGAAAAGGAAGAATTTAAGGTGCCGGATAATATATTGGATATCGTAGGGGGATATTATTTCCTTCGTACCATAGATTACGATAAATACAACGAAGGGGATGTCATCAAGTTAAATGGTTTCTTTGATGATGAAGTCTATGATCTGGAAGTCAAATTTCTAGGCAGAGAAGAGCTTAAAACAAAGCTGGGTACTTTTAAATCTATTGTGATCGCACCTATTATTCCTAAAAATGATTTCTTTAATGGTAAAGAACCGGTAAAAGCGTGGATATCTGATGATTTGAATAAAGTGCCTCTTAAGGTAAAAGCCGAATTGGCAGTTGGAGCTCTGGAAATTGATATCAAAGAAATGAATAATTTGCGTAACTAATAATTTCCATCTTGGCGCATTTCTCTTCTTCTCATAGGCATGGCATCAATCACTGCAAAGAGTTTATCCGTACTCAGGACTTCATCTTGTTTTAACTTTTGTGTTCCGTCTTTGCCAATAAGTATGACAGAAAAAGCGTTTTCCACTATTTGAAACTGTTCTCTTAATCGTTCAGCTTCTTTTTCATTATACGTTTTTCCTTTAGGAGATTCTACGATATTATCTTTGATATAAAAAACTACTAAATCACGATCTTTCATACCTGCGCTCTCAGTATTAAATACTTCTAACTGCTGTTGGTACTTATCTCCATGATTTGAAGAAAAAAGTAATATAATCCTGTTTTTCCAGTGATATGGTCCGGGAATCTGGATGCCCTGAGATAGTGCAGGTTTGGACATGCTGATTAAGATGATGATTAAATAAATATTTATTATCTTCATTTGCCATATTTATTTTTTAAAACCTGCAAAACGAAGGCTTGTTTTAAAGACCTTTTTGAGATTTTTTCATAGAATCAATGTTTTTTGATTTTTTTAATAAAAAATTGCAAATAAACATTATTTTCACTACTTTGTTAAAGAGATTTCGTTTTTACATAAAAAGTTACATATACATATGTGCTTGTATATATAATATGTCTTATCATTAATGTTATAAAAGATGGTTATTTTAGAAAATGTAACTACTCCCACACACCAGACCAAGCAGCAAAAATACAAAATGTTGCTTCAACAAATTCGTGACATCGTCTCTAATGAAGATGACCTTACAGCTAATCTTGGAAACATCGTCGCCGTAATCCACCATACCATGGGCTTTGACTGGACAGGCTTCTATTTGGTGAAAAATGATGAGCTTGTACTCGGTCCATTCCAGGGACCTGCTGCAGTTTCCCGGATAGCGCTGGGAGAAGGAGTGTGTGGTACAGCGCTTTCCAAAGAATGTACGATCATCGTTGACGATGTGGAGCAGTTTGCCGGCTACGTTCCTTGTTCAGAGCTTGATAAATCTGAGATTGCACTTCCTGCCTTTCATAAAGGAGAAGTAGCTTTGATCTTTAATATCAATAGCCATAAAATGAAAAACTTTGATGATACTGATAAGCGTTATATGGAAGAACTAATGCACCTGCTGGAAGAAATTCTCTGATAGTTATATTTCATGTTATTACACGCTAAGCCATCTTTTTGATGGCTTTTTTTATTGCTATTACTTCCTGTACCTTTAAATTGAATGTGATTAGCTAAAGAATTAATTAAGTTTGCAAAAACGCATCATATAATAAAATGGCTATGAAACTGTTATCAGGAAAAAATGCACTTATTACCGGTGCTTCAAAAGGTATTGGAAAAGCAGTAGCACTAAGGTTTGCTGAAGAAGGAGCAAATATAGCATTTACGTACCTCTCTAGTATAGAGCAGGGAGAAGCGCTAGAAAATGAACTGAAAGGGCTGGGCGTAAATGCTAAAGGTTATCGTTCAGATGCTTCAGACTTTGCTGCCGCTGAAGAATTAATTAATAATGTAGTCGCTGATTTTGGATCACTGGATGTTCTGGTCAATAATGCCGGTATTACCCAGGATAACCTGTTGATGAGGATGAATGAAGAAATGTGGGATAAAGTGATCAACGTAAACCTGAAGTCTGTATTCAATACAGTGAAGGCAGCTACACGTACTTTTATGAAACAAAAGAGCGGTTCTATCATCAATATGACATCGGTAGTAGGTATTAAAGGTAATGCGGGACAGGCCAACTACGCAGCTTCCAAAGCAGGTATCATTGGCTTTACCAAATCAGTAGCCCTGGAATTAGGCTCAAGAAATATCCGTTCTAATGCTATCGCACCAGGATTTATAGAAACAGAAATGACAGCAAAGTTAGACGAGAAAACAGTACAAAGCTGGAGAGATGCCATTCCCCTTAAGCGAGGAGGAACTCCTGAAGATGTAGCGGACTGTGCAGTTTTTCTGGCTTCAGACAGATCTGCCTATATGACGGGACAGGTGCTGCAAGTTGATGGCGGCATGCTCACCTAGTAGAACAATAATATTCATTATGCAACAAGTACAGCTTCTCTTTGATAACTCTCCCTGGCTTATCATCCCCAGTATGCTGGTGGGTGCGGCATATGCGGCGCTGTTATACCTCAAGAATAAAGGCTTTCGTCATCAGTCATGGGATAAGCAAATTAATTATCTGTTGACCGGATTACGCTTTGTATTAGTAAGTTTATTGTGCTTGTTGCTGGTTGGTCCATTTATTAAGCAGATCAAAAATACACTGGAAGAACCCATTGTAGTATTTGCGGTTGATAACTCGAGCTCCATTTCCGCAGTGCAGGATAGTAGTGCTCTGCAGACATTTAAGCAAAGTCTGGAAAGCGTTTCAGCCGATTTGATGGATAATGATTATACCCTGGAGTATCGGACTTTTGAGGGATCGCAAAATCTAGATTCACTTAATTTTAGACATAACAGCAGTGATCTGAGCGAACTGCTAAGCAGTATATCCTCTGAGTATGAAGGGCGTAACCTGGCCTCTGTGGTACTCTTTTCTGATGGTATCTACAATGAAGGAGTGTCGCCAACCTATCGCCCCTACAGTTTTCGTATCAATACGGTGGGTTTGGGAGATACGATTCCAAAGCAGGATATTAATGTCAGAAATCTCTTTTATAACAAAATCGCTTATCAGGGGAATAAATTTCCACTGGTAGCAGAAATAGTCAACACCGGCTTTGAGGGAGAAACAGTTAATGTGAGTGTAAAAAACAGAGGCAATGTGATAAGCAGTCAAACACTCAGCTTTGATCAGGCCAGAGATGTTAGCTCAATTGAGTTTTTGCTGGATGCATCACAAGAAGGTATGCAGCGTTATGAGGTAGAAGTACAATCACTAGATGGTGAGTTTACAACGCAGAATAATACCAGCCAGGCATATGTAGAAGTTATTGAAGGAAAAGAAAATATTTTATTATTAGCTCAGGCACCACATCCAGATATCAAAGCTTTGAAACTGGCGATTGAAGACAATAAAAATTACGAACTGCGCAGCGTGATTTTGAGTGTAGATGAAGTTAGTGAACGTGAGTTGGCTGACATCAAATATGACCTGGTCATTTTTCATCAGCTGCCCGGCAGGAATCTGGATAATGCTTTAGTAAGAAAATACATCAACGAAGCCAGTGCCAGCTGGTTCATTGTCGGCAATCAGACCGATCTTTTTTCATTAAGTGAAAATAATACGATCCTGAATATTGCCAGTGTGAATAATGATGTTGATGAGGTAAAGGCAGTGTACAACAACGGTTTTACCGGTTTCCAGATTGAAGGTGAAACCCAGGCAATTATTGAAGAGTTTTTACCACTTTCAGTGCCCTTTGGAAGGGTAGAATTGAAAAATAATGCTAACGTGCTTCTGTATCAGAAAGTAGGTTCGGTGGAGACTAGTAAACCTTTATTGGTAGTAGGAGAAGTAGACGAACGTAAGTCAGCAGTGATGTTAGCGGAAGGCTTGTGGCAGTGGCGTTTGCAAGAGTATGCCAAATACGAAAATACGCAGGCCTTTGATGCACTTGTTAGTAAGCTAAGCCAGTACTTATCTGCTAAAGAAGACAAAAGAAGGTTTAGAGTATATCCAGAGCAGGATGTTTTTGACGATACAGAAGCCGTAGTGTTTGAGACTGAAATTTATAATGAAATTTATGAAGAGATTTATGGATTTAATATCGCTCTGACGCTTACTGATGAGTCTGGAGAAACACGCAAATACAGTTACATCACCAACGAAAGTAATACGCAGTACAGAATCAGTAATCTGCCCGAAGGTATATACCAATACAGAGCGACTGCTCAGATTGATGGTGAACAGATGGTAAGCAATGGAGAGTTTACTGTCAGAAGTCTGCAAATAGAAACGCTGAACCTGACCGCAAACCATCAACTGCTAAGGGATATTTCTGCTAATTCTGGAGGAGTATTTTTCAAGCAGGAGAGTTTGGAAAATATGGCTTCGCAGCTACAGAGCCAGGAAGCCAGAGGTAAAATTTATACCAGCGAAGCTTTTCTACCTATCATCAATTTAAAATGGCTGTTTTTTGTGCTTTTACTGCTGATCAGCACAGAATGGGCTATCCGGAAGTATATGGGAAGTTACTAAGCAAAAAAAGACTATCTTTTAAGGATAGCCTTTATGGTCTTTTTAGTCAATAACTTTCTTAGTAGTACATTCCATTTTGTACATAGTTGGGATAAATCGTGAAGTACTTATCCGCTACCTTGTCATAAATAGATTTTCTTAGCTTATCAATATTAAGCCTGTCAACCGCGGAGATAAAAATCGCATCTTCATTTCCATTTCCCATATAAGTAGCTTCTAGCTGCTCCAGGGTTAAAGGAGGATGGTAATCAATCTCTACATCTTCAGTGACCAGACCATTTTCAGCAAGATCATGTCCATTGTCATCAGCTAAGTCAGCTTCTTTCATCAGCTTATCTACCTTATTAAAGACCAGCAGTGCAGGCTTGTCACTTACTCCTATTTCAGTTAAGGTGTTCTTCACCACACTAATCTGCTCCTCAAAAGAAGGGTGGAAAGCATCTACTACGTGCAGCAGTACATCTGCCTCACGGATCTCATCCAGTGTAGATTTAAAGCATTCTATCAGTGCGTGAGGAAGTTTCCGGATAAACCCAACCGTATCAGTTAGCAGAAAAGGAATTCTTCCGATCACTACCTTTCGCACTGTAGAATCCACAGTAGCAAAAAGTTTGTTCTCAGCGAATACATCTGATTTAGAAAGCAGCCGCATCAGCGTGGATTTGCCTACATTGGTATAACCCACCAGCGCCACCCGTACCACCTGTTGGCGTGCTTTGCGGCGAGTAGCGTTTTGCTTATCAATTTTTTCAAGTTTCTTGTTAAAAAGTGCAATCTTATCCCGTACGATACGACGGTCGGTCTCCAGTTCTTTTTCACCCGGTCCTCTCATCCCTATACCTCCTTTTTGTTTGGAAAGGTGCGTCCACATTTTGGTGAGGCGAGGAAGTAAATATTGGTACTGAGCCAGTTCTACCTGTGCTTTAGCCTGGGCAGTTTTAGCCCTGATAGAAAATATATTAAGAATCAATAAACTCCTGTCCAGAATTTTACACTTCAGCTTATTTTCAAGGTTACGCACTTGCGAAGGAGAAAGGTCATCATCAAAAATGACCATGTCTATTTCATTGGCCTGTACATAGGTTTTGATTTCATCCAGTTTACCTTTACCTACAAAATAGGTAACGTCAGGCTTGTCAAGCTTTTGTGTAAATTTCTTTTTTGTAATAGCACCTGAAGTCTCTGCCAAAAACGCCAGTTCGTCCAGGTACTCTTCTACCTTATACTCAGGCTGTGATTGATTGATTAATGCCACCAACACAGCCTTTTCTTTCTTTTTGGCAGTTGAGAAAGTTTCTATCATTCAGTTATAATTAGTGAATAATGTGTATGATCTATATATAGAAAAGTAATAAAAAAAATAAAGTTCAAAAAACAGATAAGGTAATAAAAAAACTGCTCCAGAATCCTTACTACTGCTTAAGCAGACGAAGGTTATCTTCTCTGACAAAAGCAGTTTCACCATTCCATTCAATTTTAGTCCATACATCTTCCTGTCCTGCCACTTTTACCTTATGTCCTTTTTCGCTTACTCTAAGCACCTCTGCTCCGGCTGAAGGCCCTGTCATGATGTAGGTATTGCTATCCGTAATGATGGCATGCTCAGGTGCCAGAGGAAAGTTTGAAAGGTAAAATAAGAGTGCTAACAATAACACATAGGTAATGCCAAAACCATATGGCTTTTCCTTAATTTTATTTCTTCTAAAGACAAAGTAAGCCAGTCCTACTAGCGCCAATGCCAGGATAACATAAATAAAAACATACTGATTTTTTTTGAAAAAAGTCTGAATCAGATCAAAGTCCGTAAATTCATAACCTCTTAAGTTATGCTCTGAAGAAAGTTTACTAATCTTTGCAACCGCCGCATCATCAGATGTCATCAGGTAATATTCACTTAGATAATAGAGTGCCTCACTGTACTCATTCAAACCTTCCTGAATGAAAGCCATTTTGAGCAACATAGCAGGAGAAGCCATATTTGCTTCAGTATAGAGTTGCTCGTAGAGCTTAAATGATTCTGTATATTGCTGATCAGCAAAAAGAGAGTCTGCCTGTGCGAGGCTATTTTCAGCTGATTGCGCATAACTATTCGCTCCCCAAAGTACGCTGATAAAGAGCAGTTCAAAAAGGAGGATAATTTTTCTGAATTGGTTTTGGATTTTCATATATGCCTCTTACCTTTGCAACGCAATTACGGAGAAACGCTCCAAAAAATCAAAATTCTAATAAGAATCCGTAGCTCAGCTGGTAGAGCAACGCCCTTTTAAGGCGTGGGTCCTGGGTTCGAATCCCAGCGGGTTCACTTTTCTTAATGAAAATTAGCTTTAAAGCCTGAAAATGCCAATTCTCAGGCTTTTTTGTTGTTATAGGTTACCGGAAATTGATCTACCATTCCATCTACCTTTTTACGATTTGATCTACCGGTAAATATACTCAGGTGAAATCGGGCTTTTTCCTGTGTTTACCTTAGGTGTGTTAATCATTACATTTCTTCGTTCTCCTTGATGAAAGACTATATAAAATGAGACTCTGCTTTTGGCTTGCAGGAAGCAAGCTAAACGGTAGCGGCCTGGCACCGATATACGCCAAAATTACCGTTCAAGGTAAAAAACCTGTAAACCTCTCTACCGGAATATTTATCAAGCCTGACAGTTGGCAGGCAGGAGGCAATGGGTTTGTAAAAGGAAATGATAAACTGGCAGCTTCGTATAATGAAAAGCTAGTGAATATCAGAGCCGAGATTCAGGGTATTTATAACGATCTGGAAAGGAGGGGACAGGCGATAAATGCCAAAATCATCAAAGACATTTATACCGGTGCTATTTTGAGTACAGTCAGTCTTAAAATAGCAATGTTTCGCTACATTGACGAGCGAAAAAAAGAACAGCTTTCCCAGGGTACCATCAAGACAATGGAAATCCGTTGTAAAAATGTGATCAAGTATCTCAATTGGATCAATGATCGTGACAGGCAACTTGTGGAAATTAATGTTCCTTTCCTATCCAATCTGGAAAATTATCTCAGGGTAGAGGTTAGGCACTCTCAAAGCCATGTGAACAAGATTGTCAGGTTTGTAAAGACTGTACTGCATTTTGCTGTGCGAAAAGAGTGGATAGAATATAACCCACTTAGCTCTTATCGTTGCCAAAAGTTGAATCATAAAAAGAAGGTTTATCTTTCCGCTTATGAGTTAGACCTTATCAAAAATCATAAGTTTGCGAGTTGGAGACTTCAAAAAATAGCTCATCTATTTCTATTTCAGTGTTATACTGGTTTTGCCTATACCGAACTTATGAATTTCAATCAAACATGGATAAGACCAGGTGTCGACGGCAAATTGTGGATATTTGCAAGTCGTCAAAAGGTGGAGGAAAGCTCATGTAGGATACCTTTTTTCAAAGCTACTCAAGAGGTATTAGTGAAATTAGGTGGTCAAATTGAGAGAATATCAAATGGAAAGTATAATGCATATCTGAAAGAAATAGCGGTTATCTGTGGAATTGAGAAGAATTTGACTTCTCATGTGGCCAGAAAAACCTTTGGCAATTTGCTTCTTGATAAAAACGTAAGCCTGGAGGTGGTGAGTAGTATGTATGGTCATAGTAGTACGAAAACCACATTATCATATTACGTTGATATTTCTGAAAAGAGGATTGCCAATGAGACCTCAAATATTGATCTATAAAAAATATCAGAAAAAAAGGTAAATTATTATTTACCTTTTTTTGTTAAATTTACGTGAATGAAGTGTTCAGAATTATTTAGAATTCTTAAGAAAGACGGATGGTACCCTATATCTCAGAAAGGCTCTCATGTAAAAATGAAGCACCCTACAAAAGAGGGTATTATCATTTTTCCTAATCATGGAAGCCAGGAGATGGGTAAAGGATTAGAAAAGAAAATCTTAAAAGACGCCGGATTAAAATGAAAAAACTAAGAAAAAAAATACCGATAGTAGTAGAAAAGACCAATACGGGATTTTCTGCATATGCTAAGGACTATCCTATTTATACCACTGGAAAGTCAGTGGCTGATTTGTTAGGCAACACGGTTGAGGCTGTGAACTTTTACTTTGAGGAAGAAGGGTATATTGCTGATGCTTCAAACATACAGTTTGAAATAGACTGGCAGCACTTTTTTCAGGAGTACAAAATCATCAATGCGAATCTGCTTGCCCAACGTATTGGCGTAAATGCCTCATTGCTTTCTCAGTATGCTAAAGGCAAAAAAACGCCTTCTCCCAAGCAACAAAGGAAGATATTAGATGGGATTCATCAGATCGGGCAGGAACTGGCGGAAATGAATCTCATTCTAAGATGAAGATTGAAGTAGAAGAGATACCTTCAAACTTCTTCAAAAGGGTAGGTTAATTTTTAATGTTACAGCTCATAGAATAGAAAATAAAACCAAAAACCCCAACCCTGTTATTGGGAATATCAATTGCATTCATTTTAATGTCTTTGATGCTATTTTTAAGTCCTTACTTTGATGCCATAGTGGGAATAAGTGGATCATTCATATTTTTGATGGGAGCGGGTTTTTTATGGGGAATTGATTATGCATTCTCAACAATTACATTTGAACATGATAAATTGAAATTAAGAGGTTACTTCTCCATGAGAAGATTAGACATTACTTACTCAGATGTTGAAGGGTTTATGTTGGAGGAAAGCTCAGATCAATTATCTGGTTACCATTTTAGGGTATGTTTAATTTTGAAAAGTGGTAAAAAGATAGGTCTTGCTAAAATGGCCTATTCAAATTATGAAACACTGGTAGCCCTTATTGAATCAAAGTTTGAACTTCTTGAAATAAAGAGGCATCTATTTGCTAAATGGATGCCAATTATATGGTTTCTTTCGGGTGTGTTAGCACTTTTGGTAGCAATGATGAAAATATTAAAATAATTTAATTACAAGCTTCAACAAGCATACCTATCGTGTAAGTATCACAACACCAGCAGGCACCAATGTAAAAATCCCCCAGGTGATCCAGAACCACCTTCTTTCCTGTTTATTTCTGAAAATATAGCGAGTCCGATACCTGATCTTCTCTTCCTGAGCTCCAACTTCATCCAGATATTCGTCATACTTCACCTTGTAGTCTTGGAGAGACTCTTCGGTACGAATCAATTCTATTTGATTATTTAACAGCTTGTTTTGTAGAAGATCCGCTTTTTGGTAAAGCTGATCTAACTGGGCTATCTGGAACCTTAATTTAGCAAACAAGCTATCATTTTGCTGCTGCAGGGCTGCAAATCTACTTTTGAACTTATCATATTTGTCCAGATCCTTTAATAGGAAATGATAAGTGGCTCTGTCAATCAGGATATCACTTTTCTTGATCTGTCCGGAGAGGTATGGAGGAATCGCTACTCTTTCAATGATCAGGCTATCACTGTCTTGAGCGATAGCGTTTTGACAAGTCACTACGCTCAAGATACTGCATGATAACAGACAAACTATCCATGGCCCGTTCATAGCTGTGAATAAGATGCTTTTGATGATGCAAGAGAGAATCCCGCTGGATAATTGTAGTTTGAAGTTTACCATTGGCACTAACTAAAGATGAGATAAGTGAATCCTGCTCCTGGACATGCATTTCAATGCGTCTGATCTGTATCTGTTGCTCTTCCTGTTTTTTTAGCGCTAGTGTGATCGTTACCCACACGATAGCGATCACGATTATTCCTAAAATCAATCCCTTATTCATTTTTGCTGTGATTATTCCTTACCGAAAATCCTAAGTCTGCAATCAACTGTCTTAATAGATGAGTGTCATTATTTCTCATAGCCATGTTGATATCTTTTAGTCTTTCATCCACTTGTTTTGCATACTGTTGGACAGAGACTTCTACCTTTACCTGATCTTTGTAGCAATCCTGTATTGCCTGGTTTTTGGTTTCTAGCTTTTGCATGTACCACCAAATCAAGCCACCAAGCACCACCAACAAAAAGCAAAGGAAAAACACCAGAAACCCCTGCTCCTTGCTGGTTTCCATCAGGGCGTTAGTGGCTTCTATCACCTGAAGTATGATCATATCTGAATGGCTTCACTTTCTAAATCCTGTAGTTTTACTGTGAGCTGGGCATATCGCTCAGTACCTACATTATCCCGTACATAGATGGTGTAATCTCCGGCAGTAAGGTTCTCAAATACATCATTAGACTGATAGCTATTATCATCCAGCTTGTATTCATATGGCCCCACTCCATTGATAACAGTCACTGAAATAGTGCCATCACGGTTAGCAACCAGCTGCTGTTGTCCTTCAATTTCCTGATATGATTGGGTTTCATTGGTAATTTCAGTGCTGAATTGTACCGGCTGCACAAATTCACCTACCATATTGAAGGGCCTATAACCTTTATGTGGATGTTGATTATTGCCTGCTAATTCAGGTAGCCTGGCACATAAACCATTCAGGCTTTGAAAAGCAGCAAAATAGCCATAGCTGACAGTTGAGGGAAGAACTGTATGGTAAAAGGTAGAGACATTAGGCTCATCGTAAGCATCAGCATAGCTTTTTAGCACTTCTCCATTACTCAGCCTGATGAGGGCATAAGAATAGCTTACCTTGATTCTTTTATTGAAGGGTATGGGGTAACCTTTAATCTTGTAGCGGTTTAGCAATCCATCGGCATCCAGGTACTCAATGCGCCAATCCGTTTCATCATCCACAAAATCTGCAAATACATTGACATCCAGGTCATTAATCTTATAAGTAATCATAGCTCATTATCTTAATTTTAAAGTGAATTTTTCTATCCAGGAATAGTAGCCCATTGTAATCTACTTTCCTCCATATAAGCACGTTTGCCACTGATCAAATCCATTGGCACACCGGACTTTTGCATGCATGGGGCATGCAGACTAAGCTTGTTGACTAAGTGTATAGGAGGATTAATCGCATTGTAGCCTAATGCCCTGAGTTCATTGATCTCTGCGGTTGTCAGCACGTGACCATTGTACACTTGCAGATTGCGTACAAAAGCGGGTGCGGGATTTTCATTGCCATCGGCACTACCAAAAAAGCCAATGTAGCTGATAGCTCCAGCTAAGAATACATTGTCAGCACTTGACACCTGATACCCATGCCTGTTGATCTTACCTTCTACATTTTGCTCAATAGTCAATGCTATATGTGTCCAGTTGCCTACACGTGCATCACCTACATCAATGCTTGTTCTTTCCGCATTATTGTTGCCATCTCCGGTATGTGTCCAAACAAAATATAGCGGCTCGCTTGGTTTTTGGTATTTGACCGTAACATAGCCTCCACCTGCCAATCCAGCAAAGAAGAGGTTATTAGCACCTGTACTACCGTTATAGCCTGTTGCATAGTACCAGAACGATACTGAAAACTTTGTCTCATCTACATCGGTATTCCAGCTAATTCTGGCTGTACGGCTACCAAAAACGGTTGGATAAGGGCTATACTTCGTGTCCAACTCACCTGATTGTAATCGGTCAATGGGGATGATAGGAGATTCATCGTTGGGCGTATAGTTTTCCAGCACACAACTACGGGCATTACCAATGTCTTTTACATTGTACCACCAGACCATAATAGAAGTAATGGTATAGCTGTCAGCTCCATTATCATTAGATATAAATAGCCTGCCCTGACCTCCCCCTTCATAGGTTAGTTCATAGGTATGCGAACCCACACTATTGATGTATTTCTTGTTAGAGGTACTGCCAAGTGCTAAACCGATTCCATTACCACCGCTAGGTCTGGCAATTGCCGATACATTGACCGTAATCATTATTTTTTTACCATAATGACTTACACCATCGCCAATGCCATTCACTGCTACCGAACTGTTACGGCCTCCCCCTGCTCCGGTAAATTGTAAAGTATCACCAGTTATGTACCATCCTTCACCCGTTGCCCAGCTATGACCAGTGGTAAAGTTGCTATTGGCATCACTGAGGGTATGTACATTGTTGTAATCTCCATATAGGACAGTATGCGCTTTGTTCAATCCCTGAAATAGCCCATTGTTATAGGCTTCCAGGATTTCTTTATCACTTTTGGTAAAAGTGCTTCTGTTGGCATAGAAAGCCACCAAACGGCAATCTATTTGCGTATTAGCAGGAAAGGTATTATTGCTACTACTCCATGCGGTAAAAAGGTACTGACGACTAATGTATTTAGGGAAAAAATCACTGTAAATGGAGTTGTAGTTATTGGTCACTACATTATTGCCAACATATCGGCCTTGATGATAGAATTTAAAACTATTGGAATTTGCCACACTTCCGCACCTGATTCCGAAATGATTCCATCCTTTTTGAATACTGATCACATCAGAACGCATACGGATTAGACCAGGGCCATATTTATTCTCAAACTTTAGTCGGTTGCCATTCTCAATGTAAAAGTGCGTCTGGCTGCTATTATGTTGTGAGGTAAACAGGTATCGCTCCGCTCCGGAAGGCACACTATCTAAGTACAGAAAGAAGTGCATTTCTCCACTCCAGGATTCAGTCAACGAATCAAGCAATATCCTTTGCGCTTTGCTTGTAGCCTGTATTTGCAGGGATTTGTTGGTAAAGGGAGGTTGTAACTCTCTATCAATGATTTGTCCGGTTCCTCCGGTATAGCTCAAAGGCCAAGTAGGCTGACTACCAATTCTGTTTTGCACACCTTCAAAGTCCGTAAAGGCATAATCCATAAAAGCACTATCCAGCTCTTTGCCTGATTGTAGTTCAGCTACTTCCTTTACCGATAAGGATTTATTATACCATACGTTGCGAAACAAAGCATAAGCAGAAATTGAATATCTTGATTCGTTGACTTGGTAATAGCCATTTGTAGCTGATATAGGAGGAACATTAGAAAATACCCTGACTGCATTACCATGATAACAAGTCAGCTCTCTGCTATCTACATCATAGGTAAGGATGATTTTATGTACCTGATTTAAAGTGATAGTGCCAGTTAAAAAGTCATCTTGTACCACATTATTTAAATGCTGTAATAATAATTTTTGAGCATATTGGTTACCTCTAATCCTGAATTGTAGCACTGTATCAAAGCCAAACCTAAAAGAGTAATTGTCATTGGGATAAGAGTTTTGTGTAGTTGGAGTAAACTCAATCATCGTACTCCAAGAGTTACCTACCAGGGGCGTATTGTTGATATGCGTACCTGTCCATTCGCTACCATTGCTGGCAAAGTGAACGCCATAGTTTGCTACGGGCAATTTGCTGTAAAAATCCTTCCAGGCAGTTTGCGCTGCACCTGTATGCTCACTGTCAGCAAAGCCTTGCAGATAGGCATGGTATGGAGTCAATGCCTTAGTGTTTTTCAGTGTGTCATGGAAAAGGTCGCTAGAAGAACCTGCTCCCTGATCTGTCTGCCTGTAACGTATTTCAAAGCTTCCAGCGACTTCAAAATCAAAACTTACGTTTTGAGTTAAATTGCCATTATTAATGTTGCCAAAGCCATTACTTGCAGCAATCAAAATATTATCCTGATATACCTCAAAAACACCTGTTGCTCTAGCTGTTCTGATATTTGCTATATACCTGTATTTGCTTAGTCCATTGGTAGGAGTATAAATTCTTTTGCTAGTAGTGGCACTATTACCGATTGTAATATAGGTCGCCAACAAATTTACACTTGCACCATTGCTTTTTGTCCACTCTCCACTACCATCATTATTGCTACCATAATTAATGTAAATATTGCTCAGTGGCTTCGCATAATTATACTGCTCTACCACATCTACCAGCACATCACCTTCGCTGTGTGTGCATGGGTAGTGCGCCACTACTGCGGAATGAAGCGAACGGGGAACAATGCCACCTTTGCTATGCATTTGGGATGCTTCATTGATTGTGACTGCTCTGTTACAAAAAACCAGATGATTAATTAATCCAGGAAATACAGGAGATACTCCATTAGAGTTTACAAGTGCCCCAATATATAACCTAGAATCATATCGGTGTGCTGTTACATCTAATCCCTGAACTCCTGAAACACTTGCGACTGGATATGGTATAGTATTCACTATAAAATCTAAGGTTGTCGTATTTCCAGGCGAATCACGAAAGCCATTGTTAAGCTTTCTTACAACGATATGATACAATGCATTGGGGCGTAGAATATAATCGCTGCGACTAACTCTATACGCTCCGCTATCCAGTTTTTGAAAGAAACAACCAATACGGTAGAGATTCTCAGTATCATGTTTTTGTATATAACAATCTACTGAACCATCTACCGATGCATTAGAAATGGAAAATATTCTATTAGCAGTCGCTTGGTCGGTAAACTGAAGAAAAAAAGATACGCTATAAACGGTATCTACATCAATAGCATTAATCACATTCGGATTCACACCAGCATCGGCATACTGATCTATCCCATCAAAGGACACCATTGAATCCACATTTACCCTATCCTGTCTGGCTTGCTTACTTTTTGAGACTACCAGCATCATTACACACTCGTTTTTTCGTACTGCATCAATACAATTGCCTCACCTGTTTCCCCAACTGAATAGCTAACAATAATCTCCAATATCCAAAGGGTATCATCGGCCACTACATTGGTATTAATCCAGCTTTGCAGGGCATTAATATCGGCCAATACACTACTGCTACCACCGTTGAGCCTTGCCTGAAAAGAGTAGCTTGCTAAGTTGACAGGGAGATTGATTTGTATATTCTCAATCAACCCTTTGAACATCAGTGGAGGGCTAACCGTGTCCAGGTCGGAATCAAACAATACCAGCAAGTCAGAACCACCACCGCCGGAAATAGGCACCCATTCTCCATTGTCATTGTCCCACTTGTAAAAAGCATCTTCGTCTTCCACAGTTGCAATACTTCCCGGAGCAGGATTGGGATGAGCAGTTTGTAAGTCTAGTAAAGAAAGATGATCTCCTATGTCTCTTCCCGGATTAGCAGCAATCCAGTAGTTGCTATTGGTGGGAGCAATACCCGGATTGTAGTCAGTAACCACCTGATTGCGCTGGTAGAACTTACCCTGAAAGATGACTATAGCTCCACAGGGGTAGTTCACAGTAGCTTGATAGGCAAACTCTACATAATGAGAATCCAGCACAAAGAAATGATTGCCGTTCTGCCAGTTCTTAGGCTTGAGTTTGCTTAGGACTTCAGTAAATAGGCTCATACTAGTTCTTGAGTAGGTTTGTTTTCTTTTTCCTGCTGGGGCTGGATGATTTTCTTAGTAGCAATAGAGTAAGGGATGAAGGTCTCTCCATAACGGTTTTTGGTAGCCTGTACATAGTTATGCTCAAAGCCAGTATCAGACTTGACAGCTTCCAGGTTAATGCCTGCATCATATAAAGGAGCTGTTCCTCCCCGGATCGTGCCTTGGGTAGTACGCTGGAAGATCACCACCCAAATCGTATCGGGAAAGTCTTTTCTCAGCTTATCAAATTCACTGGAATCGGTATCCAGCTTGTTCCAGGAGTCAATGATCACGACATCAAAGTTTTTGGCATACTTACGGATGGTTTGTATCCCTTCACTGGCTTCTCCTGTCAGTTGTACTTTTGTTCTGTTGGGTTTAGAAATGTAGCTATTGATCATCTTGCGTACGACATCAGATTTATCTCCCATTTCTAAAGAAAACACCCCTACATCAAAACCTGAGCCTGCAAAGGCATTTGCCAGTTGATAGGTGAATCTGGTCTTACCTGCTCCCTGGTCACCTTCTATGGTGAGTGCCAGCATATACTTTTCAAGATCACCCAAGAGCTTCCCAATGTCTCCTTTGAGTTTAAAGGTATTCTCCGATTTCTTGAGCTGGTCCACAGATTGAAAGCCTGGTAAAACAGCAGCTTTGCTTTTGGTGGTTGGAGCAACCTTTTTAGCAACCACAGGAGTTTGAATGAGCATTTTCTTTCTGGGCTTAGCTTTTACTGATCTTGTACTTACTTTTTTTTTACAGCGCTGGCTTTCCTCGCTTTAGGCTGAGCAGGTCTGGAGGGAAGAATATTATATTTTTTGAGTACATCCTGTAGTCCAGCCAATTCGGTTTGCGTGGCATCCAGCACGGTGTGATTACTTGTATGATTCTTCAGCTTTTTGGTGATACTGTTGATGACAGAATAGTAGTCATCATCTTTTTTGATCTTGCCCTGCTTGATCGCTTTCTCAATGGCTTCCAGTAAACGCTTCATGGAAGCAACCTTATCAGTGTTGATCAAGCCAATGTAGCGGTTGACCAGCCTCACCGAATCTCTTACCCTTTCATCATCAGAGAGATCTACTGCTTTTTTAAGTAGTGTTGCAGGAAGGTTAAATTTCTCCTGAGATTTGCTCATGCCATTGTGGAAGTTGACCAGCATTCGCTGCATATCCATGATAAAATCAGCATGAGGACTGTTCTTCCGAATCTCTTTATTGAGAATGGCTCTTTGCAAAGCTTTTACAAAGGCGGCAATCTGAGTTTTGGTGGCTACTTTCTCATGTAGGGATTTAGCACGTTTAGCAAAGCGGACCTCAGCACTGATTTTATTGACTGCCTTTGCATTCTCTTTTCTCCCAGTCTCTTTCTGGCTTGTTTTTGCCCTTTTGGCAGCTGTAGCTTTACTCTTTGAGGCAGGCTTTTTTGTGGTAGATTTTCTGGGAGTTGACTTCTTTTTGGCCGGATTGCTTCTTTTCTTTGCAGCTGAGCTAGTTTTTTTAGCGGTACTGCTGCTTTTGCTGGTAGTAGATTTTTTCTCTTTACCGCTGTTCTGCTTGGGCTTACTCTTAGCTTTCTCCATCCAATCTGAAACATTTTCCAGATATAAATCTATGGCTTCTTTAACCTCCGGCACTTCCTCATAGAACTGTATGGACTCCTTATAGAAGTTATGAGCTTCTTTTAGTTCAGAAGGCATTTTGTTAACTACATTAGCATTAAAGAGATTATTGTAGTCACTTTTGCTTATTTTCATACTATAGTTGCTTGTAAAATATAGCTTATCAGTTCATTTTAATTTAGAAGGCTATTTACAAAAGCACTAGTTGTCAAAATGGAGATGAGTAGTTTTGGAATAACTTTAAAGAGAATAATAATACTATTCTCAAAAATACTCGCTAGCAGAAATTTAATTGTGTAATTGGTCATATTTGAAATCACACTAACATGTACTTCTGGAACATGATCAAAAAAAATATCAGAAAGAATCTTAAATAGCTACATGAAATAAACTATTATAGTCTTTTGTAAAAATGTATTAATAAAACTGAATTCCTTTGTTATTTATTGAGAACCTACCTGACCGTTTGTCATGAAACTACCTGTAAAGAACATAGTAAGTGAAATAGATTTAAGGCCTAATGATACTTTTCTTCCCCTATTTGAATGTGTGGTCAATTCTATAATTAGTTTGATGCAAATAAATAACGGCTCTAAGAAGAAAATTCAAATCCAAATAGAAAGGGGCGACCATCCTACTAATCCAGAATTATTTGACAACCAAAAAACTATTGAATCAATTAAGATAATTGATAATGGAGAGGGGTTTACCTCTGTGAACTTAGAGTCATTTGATACTGCTTATTCTCATAAAAATAAAGAATTTGGTTGTAAAGGTGTAGGTAGATTTACCATTCTTGCTGCCTTTGAAAAAATTGAAATTGAAAGTCATTATTTTGAAAATAATGAATGGAAAATGATCAGGTTTGATTTTGATCCCGAAAAGGAGATTCATAACAAGGAGATAGGTAAAAGTGATAGAAAGGAAAAAAAAACCATTGTTCATCTAAGAAATTTATATAATCATTCTATCAAAAATTCATCTGCTAGAACTACTGAATTCATTGCTGAAGAATTAATGAATCACTGTTTGATCTACTATTTGAGTGGAGATTTACCACGTATTGAAATATTTGACATAGATAGTAGTGAACTTTCAGTGGTAAATGAAAAATATGAAAATTTAAAAAAAGAAAGAGAGAGGTCATTTAATATTGGTGAATATGAATTCAAGTGCTACATAACAAAAACTGAGAAAGCAAATAATAGGAAAAATCATTATTCCTACTTCTGTGCTAACTCACGAGTAGTCGGTAGTGGTAGGAATTTGGCTAAATCAAATAGCCTTTTTATGTATCCAATTTCTGACAATAATGGGCGAAATTATTTTTTGGATGTATATCTAGTTTCTGATTTTCTGAATAAAAAAGTTTATAGCTCAAGAAATGGATTTGCGATACCCTATGAAAGGGATTTAGGAATTTTTTCATCTGAATCAATTACTTATGAGGAGATAGAAAATAGTCTTGCTCAGATCTTAACAAATGAATATAATTCCTATGTTAAGGAGACACAGGAAAAAAGTAATATAATTTTAAAAGAATATATTCTTAAGGAGGCTCCGCAATATAGAAGGTATGCTAATAAACCCGAGATATTAAGTTCCATTCCTCCAAACCTTTCTGACGAAAAAAAAGAAGAATATCTCTTTAAAATTTCATATCATGATAGGAAAAGAATTGAAAAAAACATACAAGAATTTATTAATAAAAAAGAGATTAACGAGGAAACAATTCAGGTAATCAAAAAAGAACTTGCTGAAAAAACTTCTTCTGATATTGATAGCCTAGCAGATTATATGTTCAGGAGGAGGGCGATTATAGACATTTTCAAAAAATTTTTAGAAGCTGATACGAATGGTAGTTATAAACTCGAAGAAGATATCCACAACTTAATATTTCCAATGGGAGTTACTCAAAATGAGATTGATTATGACTCTCATAATTTATGGATTCTTGATGAACGTTTTGCTACCTATAGTTTTATTGCTTCAGATAAGCCCATTACTAGAGTTAGCCAAAAGAAAAGTAGAAGTGAGCCAGACTTACTTATGCTAGATGAAAAGCCAGAGATGTTTGAAAATCCCATTAGTTTTGCTTCTTCTCCGTCTGGAGAATTACAATCAATGGTGATTTTTGAATTTAAAAGACCGGGAGAAACTGCACATCAAAAATCTAAAAATGATTATAGATGGGAATTTTCGGAACTAATTGAAAAATATTTTGATGACTTTTTGTATGGACAGGATAAAAAAAATTATAAAGGTAGGCATGTAATTGTCCATACTAATACCCCTAAATATGGCTATGTTATTGTAGATGTTATTCCTCCTCGCTTAGAAGAATACAATAAAGGTAGAGGATATCGAAAAACTCCCTTCGGAACTCTTTTTAAAATCTATCCTGATTTAAATATGCATATTGAAGTCATAACTTTTGAGCAACTTATTAGAGCGGTAGAAACAAGACATGCTCCATTTTTTGATAAATTATTTATGGGCTAAGTGATATAGTGTAGTATATAAGAATATATTTCAAGCAGCCCTCTTCATTTTCAACATCTTCATCTTAATAATAACAGCTTTTGCCTTGGCTTTGAGCTTGCCAGCAGCAACTGATAATACTTCTCGTTCTTCTTCATCTACTTCCCTAACCATACTAATCTGCTTATGCTGTTGGAGCTTATTGATTTCGTCAGCGAAAGCGTCTACTTCATTAGGCAGTAAAGTATGACCTTGATTCATGGTATCTGCCTGAGAGTAGTCCAGCAAATAGTTGAGGGATGCAAATTCCTGAGCTCGTTCAGTGATAGTTCCTGGCCTGATCTGCAGTTTGGCTTTCTTTTCTCGTACAATGGCTTCCAGTTTGCTCAGGTTTTCCTCTGAGCGTAAAAACTGCCGTTCTTCTTCCACCTTCTGAATTTCAGCTTCCATCTCTTCCAAAATCGGAGAAAGATCATCATGGATGCTCATACTTCGTTTGGCAAGGGTGGTAGTTTCAGCTTTTCGGACCTGGGGAACAATGGCTCTGAATTCGGAAAAGTCAGTATTGAACTGCCAGTCAGAAGAATTGATATCTCCTAAAAGATTAAGCAGTCGCTTTCCTACCCTGATCAGGTCTTTATCATCTCTATCTGAAGAAGCAAGAAACTCCTGCACATCTTTGACTACATCCTGAACACGTTCTAACAACGCTTTACGCTGCTTTTCATCTTTGATGCGCCAGTAGTATTGTTGCTCGTAGTTCTTGCTTATACCGAAGAAATAATCATTGACACGGTTGATCAATTCTTCCATTTTACGAGGCAGACTGTCTCTGAAATTCTGGTAGGTCTTGATTCTACCTTTCAGGGTAAGCAAGGTTTTATGCTCAGATTCCAGCACTTCTTTTTTGCGGGTATTCTCTTTTTCCTGCTTGTCCAACTCCATTTTGACCAGCTCACCGATATTGGTGTACAGGGCAAACTTTACCTCTTCCGGATCAAGCGACTCCTGATCCAGTACATTGCCTCTATCACTACGATACCAGATGTCATTGATCCTGCTGGACTTCTCTTCCAGCTTTTGAAAGACAAACACATCCATGGAATCATTGACTAGGGGCATCACAATACGCACATAGCCAAAGCGGTTTTTCTGCCGGTGGATTCTTCCTTCTACCTGTCTGATGCTGGTAGGATTCCAATCGGGAAGCAGGATATAGAGCACAGTACCATGATTTTGCAAATCAATACCTTCGGTAATAGTGCTGGTTCCGATAATTACTTTGACAATGTTGGCCTGGAAAGCATCTTTGATAGCTTCCTTTCGTGTTCCGGATATACCGGAAGTAATGATCTCTACTTCGTCAAAAGTTTTTCTGTTGTGTTTGACGTTCTGCTGATAGCCTACTTCTTCAATGAGGTATTTTTTGAGCATAGGGAAATAGTCTTTCCCCCGGTTCATATATATCACCTGGCCTGATACTGGCTCTCCTTTATCCTCATGATACTGCTTTACTGATGCAATACACTGGCAGGTATAGTCAATCTTGGGTGAGTTTTTGACAAACTCAATATAGTCTTTGGGGGGCAAACCATTGTAGAGTTTGGTAAAGTAGGGACTGATGGCATTGCTTAAGGATTGACCCATGCTTTCCAGTATGCTTCCTCCCCTACTTTTGTCCATAGCCAGTTTGATCACCTGATTTTGCACCGCATACTGGTCTTCAGTCATGGTAAGGTAGGTAAGGATCTGCTCATCCCCTTTTAAGCGCTGTACTTCTCCGGAAGGGGTAGTACGGTAGAGTTTGGGAAGATTGACTTTGATAGGTCTCAATACCCCTGCGTCTTCACCAGTTTTGTAGCTGATATGGTTGTGAATGAGCTTTTGGAGCAGCAATCGGTTGTTGAATCGTTTCACCACATATTTCTGCTGGATGGTGCCATCATAGCTGTTGGCATATTCCATTTCCTGTAGCACAAAGGTTTCCAGAAAGGAGCCAATATTTTTTAATCCCATCTGCACCATCTTGTCATAAGCAACCATGGACAACATAGAGAATACTTCCAGCGGTGAGTTGGTGAAAGGCGTAGCGGTTAAGAGCATCACATTACGACCAAACTTACGCTGAATGTAGTTGGTCATAAAGAACATCTTGATGGCTCGGTCTGAGGCTTGCGATTCCATTTTGAAACGCTTATTACCTTCATCATCCGTAGGTGTATTGGTAAAGACATTCTTGAAGTTATGGGCTTCATCCACTACGATAAAGTCAAAGCCTAAACTGTCTACATCTACCCGGGTTCCTTTCTGCGCCTGACCCACCGTTTTCTGGTTCTTCTTTTTCATCTTGGACCAATCCCTATTGGTTTTGCCCACATCTTTCATCATTACGATGTCGTTGAGCTCATCAAAGAATTCTCTTTGCAGATTTTCTGAATAGCCTAGCTGGATAAAACCTTCGTAGGTAAGCAGGGTAATGCTGTTCTCCGGTACTTCTTGCTCAAGATTTAATCCCTTTCTGATTTGGGTACCCAGGTTATACCAGTCATTGATGGTAATAGCGGTATGAGAGAGCACTCCCGGCACAAACTGCTTGCTTTTTTTATCGGTATAGCCAATGATTTCTCTTTTCCACTTTTCATAGGTGGGATTGGGAACCACTACCACCGGACGTTTAACCCTTCCTTCATAAAGGTTATTCGCCATAGTAATAATGGCAGACATGGTTTTACCTACGCCTACATCATAAGCGACTATTCCGGAACCAGCGGCCTGCATGAAAGCAATGGCTTCTCTTTGGGGAGGGGTGAACTGCAGTGTACCATGGTTTTTGCCAAAGGTTTTGCTGCACTCAAAGCCTACCGGGATGCGGTGATACATGATATCCGCAGTACCATTGTATAGCCTGTTCCATTCAAAGTCTATCTTTTGCTTGTCTTCCAGTGGTAAGCCTTCGTGCAGGAATCGGGAGAAAAGCTTTTCCCCTTCTTCCGGACCATACTGCATGATCATCTGCTGCTCGGCTTTATCCATGCGGTTCATGCTTCTGCCCAGCACATAATAATAATAGATTTGATGCGCAGACAGGTTGCCAAAATCCGTTCTTTCTAAAGTCTGCAAATAATGCCAGAAAGCATCTCTAAGAGAGATTTTAGCAGTTTGGGAGTCCTTATAACTATCGGCGATTTCATAGCCGGTTTCCTCAGCTAAGTTTTCAATCATGAAGGATTTAGAAAATTCAGAGAAAGCAAGAATCTTAGGCCGTTCATTGGGATCTACATGCTGAATAGAAATAGGCTTGGGTGTACGCTCAGCAATGATGTTTTGGTGCTTGGCATATACTGCTTCCCCAAACCTTGAGATAATTTCTTCTTTGTCTTCTTCTAACTGCTTCGCCCTTTCATACATATTGCCATAGGCATAAATGGGTAAGGGCAATAATTCTCCATTGGAGTAGAAAAGCAATCCTTTTTGGACAAAGCCAGTAAGGCTTTCTTCACTGACCTGCTGAGTGGTAGCTTTGATGGTACAATGATCCTTCTGCACAATGATTTTTTGGCCCTGTGGATTGGTGAGTACCAGATATACTTTTTGGTTGTATTCATGCTCAAATCTGGTAGGTTTTCCCAGAATTGAACCAGTGGGAACAGTTGCTATTTTGTGCCATTGATTGTCCAGTATCGAAGTAGCAGCGTTGGCGTACGCAACATTATCTCTATCCGCACTGGTATTATTGTCCAGAAAGTATTTCTTCCAGCTGGTCATGGGAGAGCCCAGAGATCTGCGATACCACACCCATACTTTGATTTCATCTTCACTAATGCCCTGATTATACATTTTGATCACTTCCTCAAAGCTGCGTTTGCCTTCTTCTTTTCGCTCAGGCTTAACCAGTCTTCCCAGGGTATAATCATCTAGCTTTCCTAAAGTACTGGTAGGCAATGCTCCCAAAGTAGCATGGAGTTGATGACCGGAGAGTCCTGCTAAACCAGCAAGTCCTGAGAGAGTAGTTTGAGTGGTCCTATTCGTATTCTTCATTTTGAGCATATTCATTTTGATGATGATGGCTTTAGCTTTCACTACAGCCAGTAGTTTTTTCTGCTTGGTGTCGGTTGGTGGTGTGGCTTGTTCTGTGGACTGCTTATTTAGCTGTGCTCTGATCAATCGGGGGATATCCGCTTTTTTACCCTTGATCTGCAGAGGAAAGTGAAAGGATGAAGTCACTTTCTCTTCTCCCAACTGCTTTTCAGGATGCATGGCAAACCAGGTGGAGTAACTGGCCTTCTCTTCAAAGCTCAATGGATCTTCAGAAACCAGATTAGCAAAGAGATAGTCATTAATGAGTGCTTCTTCACTTTCAGCAGCTGGTAAGACGAAAGGATTATCCTGAGCATAAAACTCCGGAGAGATGTAGCCTTGCTTGAGCAGTGAACGTACATCATTCTTTGCATTTCGGTCAATAGGTAACTCATTGATGTAATCCTCTATGATTTGAATCCTTGCCCGGTAGAAGCTGGGAGACTGTTTCATGAGAGCTCCATTTCCAGTTGGTTGATTGCCGCTGACAAGCTGATTTGGTTGGTAGCTGCATAATTGAGCAGCATGTTTTCCATCTGTCGGTATCCGTCTGCACGATTAAGAATAGTAGCAATGCCCGGATAGCTTACCGGATCAAGATTCAACAGCAGATCACGCACTTTTTGACGTAGCTGGATAATGGTCGTTTCTCTTTTTTTGCTCATGACTATAGTTTTTTAAGCACTAGAATGTCAGTGGGTACGCTGGAATTTCTAAATACTGCCGGTAATCGGTAAGCATCCACCAAATCTGCTACCTTACCCATAGCTTGTTTGATCTCCTTATACTTATCTCCATTGCGCAGGAAGTTGGAAGAAGTCAGGAATACGATAAGGCCACCTTCTTTTAGCAGTTTTAGACCGTAGTACAGGAAGAAATTCTCAATGGTGTGATGCCTGGGTTTAGTGTTGAAGTAACTTGCATACGGCCCTAAATGAGTACCATATGGAGGATTTCCAATGATCAGATCAAAGTCGGTTCCGATCCAGGGGTTACTTGCCTTAGTAGTATAACGAGGTGCTTCCAGGAACAGGGTTTCAAAGTACTGGTTGTAAAGGGTTGCTTTGGGGTGCAATATTTGGGCAATCCTAAAGGAGATGGGGTTAATTTCTAAACCATACAATTTTGCCTGATCCGGTGCATGGTCAAATATTCTCCCTGTACCACATGAGGGCTCAAGTGTCTTACCGTTATCCGGAAAGCCATAGTGTTTGGCCAGATCCCACATGATTTTAATAAGGAAATCCGGTGTATAAAACTCATCTGCTGCCCCTGCATATTCATCCTCAGCATCAGAAATGCCACCGGCACCTTCATATGTTCTTAGCAGCGTTTTTTCTTCTTCACTATATGGGGCTCCCGCAGCATCTTTCCTGCGGATCATCGCTTCTATTTCGGGTTTAGCGTTTGCTTGTACCCCTGAAAAGACTTCCAATTCTGGCATTCCCTTTTTTTAAGGGGACAAGGTAACGGAGGTGAAATTAGGTATTGTGGATTGGGGGAGTTTAATATGGTATATTATTTAAATTCTTGCAAGCGGATAATTTACAAAAAGTTGGTTGGCGTTTACTGGCAATTACAAATAGCTGTTAAATACGAGCTTGGGTTCAGGGCAGTAAAAAGGGAAGGATAAACTTAAAAGTAGTTTAGTGTTGTTTTAAATATGTTAAAAAATAAAATAGGAATTTATAGGCCGAAATCAGCCAGTTTAAAATCAAAATGAGGCTGAAGAATATACTCTTCAAAAAGGGATATCTCTGCTGCTGGTACTTTTATGAAGGTACTGTTATCATTCGGGGTCCAATGCTTTTGTCTACCTTCATAGTAATTTATTTCTAAACTGGATTTGATGTACCGAAAGGGACGGTCCAACCAGCCCTCCCCCTTGGCAGAAAATAGATTTGCTGGACCAGTAAACTGGCCTAAACAATATATGCCGTAGTTACCATGGGTGAGATAAAAATAGTCACCTACAGGCGCTTCTACAAAATTCTTTGCCTGAGGGGTAATTGACCTGCCCTTAGCTTTGGTGTCTTTATGCACATAAACGATACCATTACTGATAGAGTCCAAAATATCACCCGCTTTAAAGAAATCCTTTCCTTGAGAGAGTTTCCAAAAGTTTACTTCCATAATTGTAATAGTTTAATGTTATAGAATTTGCAGATAGGTTATTCTCTATAAAAAATATCCACTTTTGTTTCTAAGCACTTCCTCAAGTTTAAATCGTAATTTCCTATGCTATACCAAGTGTCAGGCTTTTGGTAAAAATCTAAACCTCGGCCAATTTTGATTGTCCAGCCGTTATCTATTCGGATCTCTCTGTCATGGAGATGTTCATTAATCTTAATGTCCAACTCAATATCCAATTCTAGTAAGCTTTGCTTTACATCTGTAAGACGTTCAGAAAGCTCTTTCATATCGGTTTGGTCATCATAAGTGGTACAGAGCGTAATCTTCCGTATTGAAGTCGTTTTAATAATAGCCTCGCAGAAACGTACAAAGTTTTGAATTTGATGTGTTACTCGTATATAGGGATCTTCAATTTCTACCGCTTTAGCACCGACCAGATAAGGCGATATTATAGATTCATAACTATATCCCGTAGCTCCGTAATGTATAGTATAGTGCTGTTCTTTTAGCTCTTGGACTTCCTCTAGTTCGTTTTCTACTTGTTCCGGTACAAATTCAACTTCGTTTTCAATAGCACTAACAGTTTCTCGTTGTACTTCTTTTTTCTCAACCTTATTTTCAACTACCTGTGATTCATCATGTATATTTTTCCGAATAGGGGATTGCGTAGCTCCAGCAGATTTTGATTCAGGGCAGTAAATTTTTACCTCTTCACCAGCTTTATTAAAATATGATAAGTCAATTTTTGCAAACTCATCATCTGACTTTCTCTTATTCATCTGCTCTTTGACGCGGCGTCTGCATTCTACTGCATAGGCAACATATTCTTCAAATTCTTCATCTGATGCCATTCCTGCAGGATGAAGAATTTTTAAGAAAGCGGCTACTGCTTTTTTGATCCCCTTCTCATCACGTCCTTCAACAGAAGCCCCCAGTTGGATACGTTTACTAACCTCTTCATAACGATTGGTATGCTTTAATTGATAATGAAATGCCTCAGCCAAATAGTCAGTGATAAAACCATAATTCTTTGTCAAATACTCACTGCTATTCTTAGGCATCTCCCAGCCAGGGAGATAAAGGGCAAAGCGGTCCATCACTGCCAAATCAAATTCCTTTGGAAGAGGCTGGAAAAGATCGTAAACCTCAGAATTGACGATCTGTTCTACAGATAAATCAAGGTTACCAACAAAAGCCATAGAAGCGTCTGCTATTACCTCAACTCCTCTGGAGAACCTTCCATTCGCCATGAAATCTTTCATGATCTGGATGGTATCCTGGTCTTTCACCTTGATTCCACCAACTTCGTCAAAAGCAACTGTATCCCAGAAACCTACAAGTCCAATCTTTTTCCGTTGGTTATTGTAAAACAAGGTTGCTTTAGTGGCTTGACCCCCGCTAATAAGTGTCGAATATGGTGAAAATTCACTAAAAAAGTATGATTTTCCAGTACCACGAGGGCCTAGCTCAATAAAATTGAAGTTGGGTTCTACCAGTGTAAATAATCGCGCGATGAAGTGAAGCTTTAAGCGGTGTGAAAGAAGCGTAGGCTCTAATCCAACTGACCGTAAAATAATATCCATCCATTCGTTTCGGCTAAACTCAGCTCTTCCTTCACAATATCTGTCAAAATCAAAACGGCTAAGCTGAATCGGTCTCAAATCTTCAATGTAAAACGCATAATCATCATCCTCGATTTCATTAAAGGCTATTGTGACCTCAGCCCATAGACCTCCTTGTAACAATCGGTCATGATCGCGATAGAACTTTTCGCTAATAGCAACCTTTCTAGAATCAAAATTTTCTAAAGCAGCCCAATGGCGGCGGTCTTTTTCCACATAATTGACATGGACCTTGTCAATAAAACGGTATTTGCCTTTGGTCGCAACTTTTGACTGAGCTTTGTTCGCCTCATTGGGACGCACATAATTATCATTCAATGTATCCAGGACTGCCTCAAGCCCCGCTTGAATCTCAGCTGCATCATCACTTGCACAATACCGAGCCAGCAGAAATTCAAGCACAAAAGTAGGAACGTTAGTACCCTTTTTAATGCGATGAAGCAGGTCTTTACGAACAACTTTACCATCAAAAGCTGTAGTTAATTTTTGATCTAATGCATCCATAGCTACACTGTATAATCCGTTTCTAGTTCGAGTTGATCGTAGGTCGACATAGTTGTAGGGTTGAGGGCTTTAATCTTGAACTTTCCTTCAAATTCCATACTCATCTTGAGCGTTACTTTTTCCTTACTACCTGGTTTTAGGATAATTGTCCCAGTTGCAGGATTGACAACACCCCCTGCCTTCGCTTCTCCTATAACATTCCCTTTTTTGTCGTACGCTTCTAATAGAATCTCAAAGTCTTTATCTACCGAGAACAAGTTTTGTGAATGTGCAGATACTTCTATCACTGGAAGCCTGGTCGTAATTCGCTTAGCACCGTTTTTATAAGATAGCTCAATTTTCACATCGCTCACATCTGGAGAACCATCGTCATTTAAATGCAATTGGATCACAGGTAAAATACATTCTTGGAGTGAGCATCCTCCATGATAATAAAGTAAACCACTTTTATAAGACGCAAGACTTAGCGGGCCAGCAAAATTTTTGAAGTCGCAATTTATTCCAGCCTCCTCAGCACTCAAATAGAAATGCTTTGAGTCAGATGGACCGTCTCCCAATAAGGAGCGCTCATGAATATTGATCCATTCACCGGAAAGCTTTGAACAAGTATCTCCTGGTCCAGCATGGGTATTCATGAAAAAACCATGGTCCGTAGCAATGACTACTTCAGCAAATCCAGCCCCTTTTAATTTATGTATTGCTACACGAATACGTTTAAGAGCATTCGTAATTTCGGCAGGTGCAGTATCTGGGTTGTTTTCAAAGTGGGAGTCAATTTCTACGGACCGTAAAACCAGCAGATCAGTATCAGGACTGATATCAAAGCGCTTACGGACAAACTCTTCTAGACGACCTTCCTGAAAACGATTCCCATATTTTTTCCGAATCACCTCCATCCGCTGTGTCACATTACCCACAATCTGACCATTAACTTGGGGTACAAAACCTGAATCTTTTTTTGTCAGACGAAAATCTGATGATGCTCCAGGAAGTAGACTTGCCATTCCCACTGGAGTGATGCCTGGTAATTGGACAAGTGTAGGAGTAATTTCTGTCTTTGCATCCTCAGATAGTTGCTTTTCTAAGGCAACTCCCAATTCATAGCGTAAAGCATCTACCATGATAAATGCTACCTTATTCCCGCTGATTTCAAGCTTTGGGGCAACTATCTTATCAAAAACCTCCACATTTGCCATTCGGCCAGTTATTGGCCATCCGGTTTGCTGAAAATGCTTAGTAAAGATAAATTGAACTTTCTCAATCAGTTTCCCATACTGCTTTCTAACATATTCCTGCACAGGAGTCATCAGCCCTTGAACATCCTGCCAGACATAATTGCTTACAGACTGCTCAAACTCTCGATGTCGTTGGTCTACCTCTCTCAAATGACCAACATAAAAGTCAATCAACTCTTCCATAGAACGAGCTCTGTTGCTCAGTGCACGCTCATTATCCTGACAGCTTTCTATTAATACTAAGGAGGAATGTAGGAAATCCCATTGTACTTGACTTTCACCTTTCCCAGTCCATACGGACTCCGCATGCCGAGCAAGTATCTCGCGTGTTTGATCAACCTTATCCTCCAGCAGAAACGAAATGGCCTGCCGTAAAAAGGTTCGCTCCTCAAAAGGAAATGTATCTCGTACCCCTAGATCTTTCATATCTTTGCAGACATCTGCCAGATTCAGCTCAACTTCTACAGACTCTGCCCTTTGGATATAGTTATTTTGGGTACGTCTATCACTTCGGAGTCGCTCGCAAATATCTTCAATAAGTGGCCTGGCAGCATCACTAGCATGAGGCACTTCAACTAGGCTATTCGGTAAGTCCTGGGGTAAATCAAAGACAAACTCACTGAACAGGACGAAACGCCAGAGCTCGTCTGCGATAGAGGACCATGTTTTTCCTCTTGTTTTCAGGCCAAGTCCGATACTTATCTTTAGAAGTTCTTTCGCTTCTGAAACCCAGCTTTCGTTTTCTTTAAGAGCCTTTTGTTGTTTCTCATTGGGGCAAAGTAGAGCAAATAAAATGTCCCTGGTAGATTCTACCCGGAGTAAAGCCCTTAAGTTGGGCCAGCTAAGCCCGCCACCGATAGCATCTACTACCGCAAACTCAGGACTTACATTCTCTTCAAAAACAGCTCTTACCTGTGTTGGATAATCTGGTTTCGCTTTTAAACATAAGCTTAGATAGCTGTCACCATCCCCATCGGGAAAAACTGCTCCACATACCAGATAGATAGCGAAAGGATCTTTTTGCTTCTCTTCCTCTTCTATAGGCTTCGCTTTAGGTACGTAGACAAGCAGTTGTTCTATTTCATTCCGACCTAGGGCATTGAGAGCATTCATGGCCTCTTCCCGGCTGGTGATACTGGATTCACTTGCATCTACGATTACCCTTTTTTCATCTGCCATTTCCAGACAAAGATCACGATAGCGGTGATCCGGATCATATACGACCAGCACTTGTTTTTTCTGTAGCCGTGGCGTTAATACTTCTTTTTTGATAAATGACTTGATATCCATTATACTAAATCCACTAATTTTTGCTGAATCAAATCACGCAATTCATTTTCTGACAGGTTTTTGGGCTGCCATTCAAATTTTGTTTCTCCCGTATCTTTTCCCCGACGGATTATTGGTACTTCCACCTCTTCCCAGAAATCGTCTTCCACATCATGGGCGATGGCAAAGCTGCGGTCTTGATGACATTTGCGCAGTACCCGCTCCGGCCATATGCTACAGGCAAGATGGGCCCAATCGTATTCCCCATCTTCTAATTTTTCCCAGGTTTCTTTCAGCTTTTTCTGCCACTGCTTGTGTTGGAACAGTTTCCATAAGGGGGCTGCGGTAATTTGCACCCCATCATTCAAGTTTGGCTTCCAAAACTTGGTAATGCGTAGCAATTCATCTCGGAAATCTTTGAGTTCTGACTCCAGATCAATGAGCTTGGCCAGTTCCTTTTCTTCAGCACTGCTGCGGGGAGATTTGTTGCGAAGGTTACTAAGTTCTTCAGTAACCGTTTTCAGCTTAGGTTCTACAAAATCATTGACGCAGGTATAAAGAGTTTGTTCGGTTAAGCGGTGGTAATATACCCACAAGGTGTAGGAGTCAGATGGTGTTTGAAGAGGAAGCAATGTAGGTGCATATCTACGATTTGCAGAGCTTTTTGCGAAATGAAAAGAAAAGTATTTATCGACATTTTTGAATATCTGCGAAAAAAATTCACACCCAAAAGGCTCAACTAAATATTTTTCTAATTGCTCTGAATCTCCTTCAAAATTTGCTATTCTATTTTTAACAATGTTTGATATCGTGCAACTATTGTTATCGGATTCACCTATAACTCCACAATTAATTTTTTCATTAGAGCCTGTAATTAACTCTGTAATTAATATGTAAGAGTAATTTTGCCTAGAGATAGGGTTGTTTGAGTCTAGGTGTAAATGTTTACTTATTTCCGCTATTGAAGAACCAGTTAACAAGGCAATATTCTCGAGCCTTCTATTTATATAAAATCCAAGTTTCTTTATCCGACGTAGTGGTAATTGTGTAAAAACTTGATCTGCAAGTTCCTTGTCAGACAAACATAATGCTTGTAATATGTAGGTATCATTGTTGCCTTCTTTTTCACAAGACAAAAGGGGGCCTGACAATGTATCAAGCCAAGGTAAGTCTATAGCAGAAATATCAGCAATAAGCTGATCAATTTTATTAACTTCACATATCGCTTCTCCAGCAAGAAAGCCAATTTTCTTCCAATTATTCTGACATAATGACTCTAAAGAAGAACTTACAATATCCTTAAGTACCTTATCGAGATCCCATCCTTCTAAAGAATGTAGATTTGATATTTTTCGTTGAATATCAAAAATCTTCATTCCGCTCTTCGCAAGCAGCTTCAAACTTGAATTATCTGGAATTGGAATTCTACCAATAAGATCTGTTGTATAGTGTCTAACTACTCCACCTGCTTGAGAAAAGTCTCCAGAGCTAACCATTGCCTCAATAAAGGCATGAGCAAGTCTAGAATTTAGGTAAGCCAATAAACCAAAAATTAGCTCTTGATTTTCGTCATCTATCAGGCAATAAATCCCTTGACCCGAACCGCTAATTGCTGAGCCTGGTGGGAGAAACCTAGCAGAAAAACAAGATGTTGTACCTTCAGTCCATGTAATTCCAGGGTTAAAATAGTATCTGTAGTTTCTTAATACAGACTTTTTGTTCGCTCTCAATTCTTTTCCATCCTCGGTCCAGTTTACTCGCATATCTAAATTAGAATAATAAGTAGCATATTCCCCCCCCTTTGCAATTACTGGAAAATCCCCTATATCTTCATCGTTGGTTGTTTCTTGATTTAACCTCAAATACCGGAAATCATCGGTTGTAGACATTCCTTGACATGCAGTAAATGATTGTGATTTTAAGCTTTTCCAGTTTTTGAAAAATTTAAAGAAATCATTTGGGTACCAATATGCGAATGGAGCAGTTGGAATTAGCTTAAAATCATTAGTATTTTTTATAAATATTCTATTTTTCGAATTAAAATTAATTGAGGAAGTTAGTATAGGCTCTCTTTCAGTAATATCTAAAAGCTTAATAAAAATAGTATCGGTTTCCTCTGAAAGAATATTTCTAGTAAGTACTAAAGCAGCTGTTTCTACAACTGGACCTTCAAAAACTCCAAATCCAAGATCTATAAAATAAGATACCTTATTATGTTTTAAGATATTTTTACGCCAACTATCATATGTACTTAGAAAATAGGCTCCTCTAGCAGATAGGGCGCCTACTTTGCCTGTATAATTTAACATATTTGATGCTCTAAGAATAAAAGGAGCATAGACAGCTCTAGATGACGGTTTGGAATAATGTTGATCTATGTATTTCTCTGTTCTCATACTTGCCTCTGCAAACGGAGGGTTCATTATTATCACATCAAACCTCTTCTGGCACAGGTCAATAAAAGCAAATCCTTTAACTGTATCTTCTGCAAAAAGTCTTTTTTGACCATCACCAGATTCCGCCTGGTCAGCATAATCACGCAAAGCCTTCAAAATACGCTCTTCTGCGGTATCCCAGAAGCCGGTATCATCGGTCAAATCATCAAAGTCAAAGAGGCGTGCTTGTCTAGGAGGTGCCATACCGGGCAAGTACCCCTGTTCCTGCTTTTGGCGCAAGATTTCCTTATTAAATTCTTCTTTTGCTTTACTGATAGTGGTTGCTATTTCCTCCTCAATCTTCAGAAGCGTTCCCGCTTCACCTGCTAGTTCCATTTTTTCAAAAATAGCTTCTACAAACTGTCCTAGAATGGGAGGGTCTAATTTAGCGGTAAACTCTCGCAGCATTTCCTTCTCCCCGGGCATGGGTTCCGCGCATACGATATGAGATTTTTTGATGGTCGGCCTCTCGTTAGGTTTAATGCCCAATTGATGCCAAGCTCGTTGCGCCCTTTGCCAAAGGGAGAGACCGGCTATTTGCACCGCACGGGGGTCAATATCCACCCCATGTATATTATGCTCAATGATCAGTTTTGGAATAGCTTTTTGAAATACTTCAAAACTCGTAAAAGAAGTTTGTAGAGACTCCATTGCTATGGGACGTTTAAAAGCATCAGCTCCTAGTTCTGTTTCTAGTTGCCAGGCCTCTTCATAAATTTTTTCAAAAAGATCAAAGGCATACAGCCCAAAATGCATAGATCCGCAGGCAGGGTCAAGCATGCGAATTTCTCGTGGATCCTTTAATGCCCGAAAGGGAATATACACCGGCTGCTTTAATAACTCTTCCTGAGATAGGCTTTCATTTACTTCTGTATCGTCTTCAGGAGCGGTTTCATCCTCAATTAAAAATATTTCGTTTGGTCTCCGCACCAGGTAACGGCAGGTGTCCATTAGGCCGGTCTTTCCCTGAGTCATCTCGTACCAGATTCGCGCCAGGGTGTTATCTGTAAGAAACTCTACGACATAGCGGGGTGTAAAAAATTGATTACGCACTGCCAGTTCCCGGCTGTTGCGGGGTGTCTGAGATTCTGCCCGCATTTTTTTGCGTTCCTCTTGAGAATTAAAGTATTGGTATATCCAACCGATCGTTTCATCCTCAGCCCAGAGCTGCTCAATCTCATAATGGTTGATCTGCTCAAGTAGGGAAAGCAATGCGGTTTCACGCGGGAAAAGTCGTCCCTGCGAACTATGGCGGTCAAAAAGTACCGCCAGGTCAAGGCTAAACTCATCAAATAAACTAAAAAGAAATTGGCTGTAAGCAGTACCGGTTTCACCCAATGAAGTGCCTGCAACTCTATGATAAAGTTGAAAGCCTTTTGAATTGTAGCCTTTGGTAATAGATTCTATTAAAAAGCCTCGGGCTTCGGCCATCCGCAAAGCACACAGACGATTGAGCACCGTAAATGCCTGTTCCCTGACGATGCGTTCTAAAGCTTGTTTGGTTCTTTCCTTCTCGGATTTTCCAGAGATGGAAGCCATATAGTGAGCCACCGTCTCTTGGAGAATGGTAGCAGTCTCTCTACCCTGATTATCTAGGAATTTTAAAGTATCTATATCGGCAATACTTCCATTTTTGGGGTCCATTCCATAAGTTGCCTGCAACTGTCGGGTAAACTCCTCGGTTAGAATAGACCTTGATTCGGAAACAAATTTTTGAAGACGGTTACGAGTACTTTGATCAAATGCCATATTAAGCTTCCTCCGTTTTATTTTCTCTAATGTCGAAAGTCACTTCAAATTCATTAGCGTATTGCAGTTCGCCACGTATCTGCTGAAGCTCACGTATCAATTCATCAAGATCTTCTAGCTTGGTAATCCTTTTTTGAGAATTTAAGTGGCGAGCTATTTTCTTTCCTTCTTTTTTCGCTTTTTCTTGTTCCTCTTTGAGTTTTTCTTGCAAGCGTTGGTGACCGATTCGCTGCACTCGTACCTTCAGATCTTGTAATTGGCTTTGAATAGCATAATCTTGATTCACTAGCTCCCTAAGTCCGGACAGGTCTTCAGTAGCATCACTTGCCAATGCTTCCACATCAGCCAATAGCTCATTTTGTTCCTGAGCAGTAAGTTCCTTCCATTCATCAATACGGACTAATTCTTGTTCCCCATCTTTGATCCGATTTTGCTGTTCCTCAGACATTTCTATTACAGCATCTCTTACCCTTGCTTTGAAGTGGGTAAGAGATGATGCAAAGTCAGTACTGTAATTGAAAAAGTCAGGTCGGGATAAGCGCTCTTTGAGCTGTCCCAATTCATCAGCTAATTCATTTTTTAACACACCTGGCGTACCGCTATTTGGAAAGGTATCTATTTCACTTCTGTGCTTTTGCAGTTGGCGAAGTGTATCCTCCAGGCCATATTCCAATGATTGTCTAAGTTCAGATGCCCATTTTAAATTAGCATAAAGAACAGAATCCTCTCCACCCAACCGTTGTGCAGCATCAGATGCGTCATTAAAAAGAATATCTTTAATATCCTGGCTCAGTGTTTCCAGGCGGTCTGCACCAGGTAGTCCTAAAGACTTTAATTTTTCAGCCAAAGGCCCATAGGCATGCTGTAATTGTGGAAAAAGCTTGGTGGTAGCTTTACTTATTTCATCCTCAAGTGGAACAACTATGTCGCCGCTTACACTTAGCTCAGTAAGTCGTTCAGCTGCATTAGCCAAAACTTCCATTCCTGGGCGCTCATCTCTAAGGGAGATGCCTACGGTTTTGAAACTGTTATTGGTTTTCAAAGCATCTATAGCTTGCTGCCCGTTGACAGTAACTTCTCGACCAGCTACTTTTAGTTTAATTTCACCAGCTATTAACATTGCTGCCACTAAATATCTCAATGTATCTTGTGACCAGCCGAAAGGAGCATCTGTAAAAATATCAATAAGCCTTTTACCTTCAATTGCACCCTGGCGCTCAATTATGTCCCGAATGCTGGTGATAGCTTTATGGTCTGTATTTATTGATGGTCTACCACCTTGGGTTTGAACGAGGTTTAAAGGGTCTGTCTGTACCGTAACACCTGTAAGATTCCCGAGACGTAAAAACTTCTCTGCAAGATCGGTTCCTGCCCTAGTAGGTGCTTCAGAATATCGGTCAAATACCTGCTCGGCAACACCTGCTAAATGTTTGCGTGATGCTTCAGCTAATTCATTATTCAAGCTCTCAACTGCAGTAACTTCACCTCTAAAAATGAAGGACCCCTGCACCAAACTGCGCTTAATGAGGCGCTCCAACTCATTCATCAGACGGTGAGCTCGATCAATTTGACCATTGCAGTAATCTTTCACTTCCTGGTCTGGCTCACTTCGGTATTTTCCAACAATCTCACGGCTACGGTAAATCTCATTGGTCAACTCATCCATTTCAGGAGTAGAGCGTCCAAATAAGAAAACATAGTATTGAGCAGACTTCTGCCTACTTTCATCTGTCAGTCGGACTTTGGCTATATCATATTCTTTGGGATCAATAACCTCAACGATGGTTTGTATCGTATTGCGTTCACCAGCTAGAGAAACATGTAGCCCGCTGGATGCCTGAGCTTTTAGCCCAGTTTGAACATTTAGTGTGCCGTTTAACTGTGTACTGGGGAGTGGAGAATATGCTTCTCTCAAAGCTTCATTTTGAATGCGGCGAATTTCTACACCTCGCAATAGAATCGTCGCACGTTCCTGTTCTATATCGTTTAGTTTTTCACTGAAAAAGCGTAGTTGCTCGTCCTGTTCTCCAAAAGGTACAATTGGGTCACTAATTAGATCTTCAATAGCTGCCTTTACTTCATCAAATGAAGAGCTTTCACTTATACCAGAATGCATTAAACTGGTCACATTTTGAATTGAAACGGGCAGGTTTCCTAGAATTTGAAGAACACATACAGTTTTACCGATGTCCTGATGCAAGGGCTTGTCAGGAAAACGTATTTTTACTTTACCAACAGATTGATGAAGAGATGGAAAGGCCCTGCTTATATCTTTTTCAAGTGTATCATATAGGGTAACCGTTGTTGCTATCCATCCAACCGATTGATTTGCTATAGGGGTATTCCCATCTGAACCTTCAACAAGAATATCCTGAATGACTTTGATTGCTGAACGCAAGCCAATTCCGCCAGTACTCTTTGCTAGTGCCCCCAGAAGGTGCAGCAGGATATCAAAATGCGCTGGTAGAAATGGATATAGATCAATAAAAGTTTTACGGTCAAAATCAGCACCATATACTCTGGCATCCACGAGTTTAGTATTATGACGTAGCATTTGGCCATGCTTATCAAAAAGACCTCCAAGAGTGTTTTCACCTTCTGGCGATTTTCCTAAAAGCCTGGTGTAACAAATCTCTTTGATATCATTTGCCTCAAGATCAATCTGAATAGGGAATCTATCCTTTAGTTTGTAAAGTTCTGGTGAATTCAGAGATGCTCTAGGATCATCTTCTGTTAATGTCTGCTGTGCAGTTCCAATAATCCAAACCTTTCCATTTCCAATATTTTTCAGGTTTTTAGCCAAGCCATCCAGGTTAAGAATAAGGTTTTGGCGTGACCCAACATATTGGCCAACTTCGTCAACGATGAAGATAATATATTCTTTACCCGTTGCTTCTCGGGCTATTTCAAGCATTTCACCTACTCGATCATTTTCAAAGCGAATTACCTCACTTGCTTCAGTTGTAAAAGAAGAAGAAGTTTTAAATAGGGTGGGATACATTTGATGGGCAATCTCAGGGATGAGACTGTCTACTACTAATTCATCATTCCGATAATCATCCCATTCCTGTCCATCAGTCTGTTCACGAAAAATATTCAGAAATTCCTCATAACGCTCTTCCTTTTTTAGTTTTCGTTCAAACGCAGCCACCTTTAAATTTCGTGAGTAACCAGCCCATTGGAGTACTTTATAATAGAGTACAGTTGAAACCTCTTCCATGGTGGAACCTGCTACTTGTTCGCTGGCCAGATCAAGCATGAGTACGGCTGCAGGAAACTTTTTAGCAACAGCATTTAGTAATGCCTTCGTGGTTGATTTCGTTAGACGGTCTTGTAAATGTTGTATGAATGGAATACCATCAATCTTTACGTTGTCGTCAAAAGCAAGTCCAAGGTACTTTGTGAAAGAGCTTTTTCCAGATCCATAAAATCCAGAGACCCAAACTCCCACCTCGTTTTCTCCACCTGCTTCCATCGCAGCCTGCATTTTACTAAGCAGTTTTTCAAATTGCTCTTCAATGCTCTCTGTAACTACGTATTCCGATATCTCCGCTTTCAGTCGCGTTTCTTGGGACACACCATAGGTAATAACTTTCTCAATGGTGCGATAGATATTTTTACTAGAGTCAAATAAAGTTTTAATTTCCATAGAATATCCCTGCGTTTTATTAACCTCCAACATGAACTGATCTGTAGTTACCGTCTTCCGGATAAAATCCTAGAAACTTTAATCTGGTTTTACCGGTCCTTGTACCAGGATAAAAGAATATAGTCGGCACACTAAATTTACCCTGAAGCTGACTTTCTATAGCCCCAATACGCATATAGGGGTGCAGCGCTTCTATATCAGTGACCAAAAGTATATTTCGTGAGTCACCTTCCAAGTCCTCTAAAACCATTTCCAGTTCTTTTTGCAATGCTCCATTATTGAGTGCATTGGCTAAGGCCTTATTTGTTTTGTCCCAATGTAATGGCGACTTTGAATCTGCAGCTAGCCAGATTTTACGAAGTGGGGCTTTTTTAACTATCTGATCAATTTTAGATGCTATAGAGAAGTTTTTTACTTTCCAACCCTCATTTTTAAGCTTGGCCATCCACGCGGGCATTTGGCGCTTTACCTCCAGGATTTGCTGTGGAGCAAAAACGAGATAAAATATTGGTTCAAAACTGGCATGACCAAATTCGCGGCCAACTCTTATTCGTTCTATTAATTCGTTAAAATCAGCTTTCAATGATGACATTTGTGACTTCTTCTAAATTGTTAAAACTCCAGCTTATCCTTGTAACATCCCCGGCTGTCTGTACAATTAGCCAGCCTTTTTTAGAAATCCGTTTCAATTCCTCTCTTACATCCCCTGGCTCCAAACCGAAAATCTTCCAAATGCTATGATTTATAATGCTATTATCACCCATGCCATGGAGGTGAAACCAGTAAGAAAAAAAAAGTAAAGTGTGTTCCTGTAGCCTAATTGATTGGATCTGCCTTTCCGATGAGCGATTTGAGGAAAGCAAGCCATAGTCTGCACAACATCCTATCAAGTAGGAAGAAACTCTTCGTATCGTAGTTTCAGACCAAACTGATTGTGTTTTCCCTTCATTTACTGCATTGGTGACAAAGTCCTTGGCATTAGAAGTGGATAGCGTATCTCGTCCTCCGGAATATTTATTCCAATATACTTCTATGATGAAATCAAATAATATTTGGTTTGCTAAAGAAGTGAATACCAATAGAAATTGGTTAAAGGTAGAAGCTGGTAATACTTGACTTATTGGTTTGAGATATTTAGCCGAATCAGGCTTTATATATCTTGGAGTAAAGCACTCTGTAATTATATTTCTTAATCGTCTTGCAGAAACCATTGGGAAGAGGCCAGACTCAAGTGCTTTTTCATGTAGTTGGGAAGAGGTCAACCCAGGCTCATAAATTGATAGTAAAGACTTTGTTTCCTCAATTAGACCAAGTCCTGCTTGTAACTGTGTAGTATAGAATTTTTTCTTATCACTCATTATTAGCATCTCATATATGGAAAAGTTTTATACCCTACTGTAAGAGCATCATTATAATGAGATCTGGATATATTAATCAAAGCACCCAAACTCTTATCTGAGTAATCACCAACTGCCACAGGCCCCTCTGCTTTTTGAATCTGTTCTACACCTAATTCTTGAAGCCGAGAAAAGGCTGAATCCTTACTAGCTGTATATTGAGAAAAATTCTCGCCAAAACTTTTGTCTTGAATAAACTTGAAAAGTGCCTTTTCAATGGAATCTGGAAGGCGATATAGATGATAGTGTTTACCAATCCCAATATGCTCATCATGTACTATCGATGCTGTTTTGCAAACACTACTATACTGTGCTAATACTATTGAATTTGGAAAAATATGTGAAAGAAACATTTTGCTTGAGGATGACAAGAAAGAAGAATTCCACCATGACGCTTGTTGTTTTTCACCTAAGAAACCTATCAACATTCTAGTTTCGCAAATTTGTTGTATCTCTTTTAACTTCATATTACTACTCTACTAACCCTTGCAAGAATATCAATCTACTTGAGCATATGATACCAGGCGCTTTACTTTATTTTTAATGAACTGCTCAAATTGACTAATTAGCTATAGTGTAAAATAAATGAAGGTTAAGTTTACCACTAAGCGTAAGTACTTTCACCCTCCTTATTTATTCATTTTGCCTTCCAATATAGTAAAGAAAATGTGTTAAAAAATCTAGGTAAAGTTAATTTCTCTAAATTAGGGTTTATTTACCCCTGGATCATGAAAATAGGATACGCTAGAGTCTCAACTGTAGACCAAAACTTACACCTTCAGAAAGATGCACTTGCCAATGCAGGTTGTGAAAAAATCATAGTTGATACCATTAGTGGATCTGTTGTACTTCGTCCTGGTCTGGAAAAGGTTAAAGAGCAACTTCGTGAAGGAGATTCATTGGTAGTTTGGAGATTGGATCGTCTGGGCCGTTCGCTCAAAGACCTTATCAACTGGTCCGGATACCTGGAAGAAAGAGGGATAGGGTTAGTAAGTCTTCAAGAATCTATTGATACAAGTTCTTCTACCGGTAAACTGGTATTTCATATGTTTGGTGCATTGGCAGAATTTGAGCGCAACCTGATCCGTGAAAGAACGATGGCTGGCTTGCAGGCCGCACGTTCCCGCGGTAAAATGGGAGGTAGACCCAAGGCCTTGACTAAAGATAAGCAAAAGCTCCTGATGCAGTTATACAAAGATGACAACATATCAGTGAAAGAAATTTGCCAGATGATGAATATTTCTAAGCCTACGCTTTATAAGTATGTGAAGACTTCAAAAATACATTAGAAACGATTAGTATTAACGGACAGGACAGTTATGGCAATTAAAGATCCTGAGGGAGAAGACTCCATGAAAATCTCAATTGATTCTGAAATATGTTTTTCAAACAATATCATTTTATAGGTGCTAGTAAGTAGGTTTATTGGTGGGGATATTTTATTTTAGAAATGAGCAATCTGTCCTAATGTTTAATATATCATCAAAAAATACAGTCTCAATTTCATTATCTAATCCAATTTTGTAAGTTCCGTATGAAGAGTAGTTAACATCTAAATGATTTAGTGGGTGTATTTTTCCGTCTTCATTTTCTGGATCATTATCATATCGAATATAGCCTGGCTCAGATTGAAAAACTTCTTCTAAAATACTTATACCAATAGATTCGGCAGTGTCAGAATCTATGTAATAATCAGTGAGAGAAGGATTTAATTTAAAGGCAGGGTCTTCTAAAATTGATACGACACTTGAAAGCGATTTGCTATTAATTGATTTGCCTGATAAAGTGCTCATGTCAGTTATTTCAGTTCCATCAGTTTGAACTGAAAATGGGAAAGAAACGCTAAAGTACCTTTTCTCTTTATAGAAGAAGAGGCGACTCATTTTGTCAATACAAAGTTTTATCTTTGAATTACACTCAATATCATCTGTCGGGAAGTTTAATAAAAGATACCTTGCTGAATAGATAATAATTCGAGCAAAATCGATCTTATCTCTTAAAGGCTGAAAAAACTCATTTTCTTTAAACGGAAATATCTCTCTCTCGATTAGTTTCATTTATTTTCCCTTTAAATACTTCAGATTGTCTCTTACGAATGCTTTAAGAATGCTTTGATCGCTCTCAATCATATCCATTTGTTGAGTGGCTTGTAAAAGAGTTTCTTGATAATCTTTGTCTACTTTTAGTTCTTTAAATATTTCCATCATTAAATCATAATGAGATAGCTTTTTTAGACTATACTTAAATCTGGTTTGGATAATTTCCTTTTCTTCATCAGATGGTTCTTGAATAACCATCTCTTTTTTTAAAACAATATGTTTTAATCCTTTATACATGTCTTCTGTTAGACCTGACATTGTCCTTGGTTGGGTAACAAAAAATGATTTGATGAATGATCTTGTAAGCATAGTATAGAGAGAATTTCTATAGCTAGGACTATCCGTTATTTTCTTCGTGACGCATATAACAAATGGAAACTCAAGTCCTTTTACATTGTTCCGATTACTTATAAGGAGTGTGTCAGGCTTATTTTCTTTTGATTCATATGCTTTGTTGACATTCCAACCAAACTTTTTTTGAATTTTGACTTCAACTATATCTGCAAAACGATAAATATCACGAGTACTATCTAAGAGAATTATGCCAATGTCTTCAGGTTTGACTGTTTCATTTTGTAGTCTAATTTCATTTATCGTCTCAATTACAGTATCAGAAAAATTCTTTTGGATTTCTACAATCTTTATACTTTCGAAATCTTCATCTAGATCTTCGAACCTTTTCAAAGGTTCTCTGCTAAGGTGATATTTGGAATTTTTGATTGCTACATTGTAACCGCAATCTTTCCATTCCTTTTCTTCTAACCATCTTAGTTTAGTTTCTTCAAAAAGCCCCATTCCTAAACCGTGAGCAAACATTAGTGTTTTTGGGTCTGTCCTATAACATTTACCTAATAAAAAGTCAGGCTCTATAGTGCTTGAAATGTTCTCTTCAAATATGCTTTGAAAAATATCTCCCGCTATGTAGACATTCTTTTCAGTAACTAAATCACATAGTTCAAAAAATGTATCATCAAAGTCCTGACTCTCATCAATGAACATATAAGTTAAAGCAAAAGGGAGGTTATCGTTGTATTTTTCTTTAATGTCATCGATCGCGAGTTGACACGCCTTACTAAAAGACATTTGATATGAGAACCTGTAAAAAGGTATGTTGTAAAACGCACAAATATAGCGATATGCACCTGAATTAGAATTTGAACTAGAGCCCCATGCATTAGTACACCAAAGTCTACTATTCCACTCAATTTGTTGTTCAACTTTCATAAAGTTGAAAAAATCAGGAATCCGTTTTCTTAAATCATCAGCTAAAATTTTGTTATGACAGGTAAAAAATATTTTTGAGTCTATATCATTTATGTACAGGTCTTTAAGCTTATGGAGAAGGAGTTCGGTTTTTCCTGTACCTGACAACCCTTGAATACGAATCTTTTTTTTATCTGGATTCTGATAAATAAATCTAGTTTGATCTCCATCGAAAAGCTGAATCTTTTGTTTTACTTTATCAAGAAGAGTCGAAGGGATAGTATCTTTTACACGGTCTATATCATTGATGCTTCCAATAAAAAGTGAAATAAGTAAATCAAGCTTCTTATTATCAGTTTCGTCTATTACTACGAGGTGGTCAAAAAAAATATTTATATCAGTAATGTCATCAATTGATATTTCTGTTTCCAACAAGGATTTTCTCCAAACACGGGGTCTGCCCACAACTTCTTTGTATTGGTATTTATCGGCAATTGAGCCAATATCTTCTATTACGTCTTCAACAAAATCTTCATATTGATCTTCTTCGCTCCCATAATTGATAATGGCAATTTTTCTTCTCGAGGAAAGCAAGATTAATGCATCAGAATACTTGTATGAATATTTCTGATCAGTTAATGGTTTATCTAAAACGTATATCAAAGTCTGATTTGACTCTGAAAAATTTTTTAGTTTATCAATTAGAACTGCATTCTTCGCATTCTTTTCAGCTTCAAGGAAAAAGTAACTACTCATATTAGATGGATTTCTTTATTTTATTGGCCTATTTAATTGCTATATGATAGACACAAACCTCTTTTTTTTATTCCAGAATATACGATTTAGCTTACTTTCCCCCTTTTTTTTACCAAAGAAAGTATGTTAGATTCTTCTATATTTCACTTTTCGATTGGTATTGCTTATGAAGCTCGTTACCTACAATACTCAATCAAAAATTGTCAATGAACTTGAGTCGATTAGGCCTAATGTTCTTGACTTCCCCATCTTCCAATTCCACAATTGCGTATGTGTCTAGAAACATTCCGCTTTCAATAGTGAGCGAATATTTTGCCCATTCATTGAAGAAACCAATTGTATTGTGGTCGCCTGTACCATCCTCGTATTTAGAGATTTTTACTTGTCATAATTTAAAACTTATGAATATGATTGAGTTTTTGATGTTTGCCAACAACCATTGATACTTATTTACTAGTTTTACATATTTTATCCTAAGATATAGCTTTCAAAAAATTATGATAGCTAGAGATTAACTTATTTTTTGATTTGCATCTAGCATTGTATATCGAAAAGTTTGAAAATAAAATATTATGATAATACAAATCAATGCCAATCCTCATTAGCTTTGCCTAAAGTATTAAGTTTAGGGTTACTCTTAGCATTTTGAATATAGAATTTAAACTAAGGATAACTTTAACTACAACTACGGCGTAGAAAAAATACTGATGAAAAGCTTAATCATAGCAGGGTCAAGCATCTTTAGGGTTTTGGTATAGCCCAATTCTTCAAAAGCAGGTAAATGCCTGTCTATCCATTTGGATAGGGTATTGACGTGCACGCCATACATATCGGCTAACTCTGATTTGGTGTAGGCTTTAATTTTGAAGTCATCTTCTCCTGAAAACTCAATCGCTTTGAGTCTTTGTTGCCTTTCTGCATGTTGCTGGTAGTTACGGTTGTGCTGAGAAGAGTAGTGATAAGCTTGATTTGTCATAAGAGTGTTATTTAAGAAGCATAAACATTAAGAGTCCTGCTAAACCTAAGCCTCCCAGCATCATCATCATTTGCTGTTGGTTGGCCTGAGTTGAAGTTTGCATATAGGCTTGTTGCTGCAACATATCCTGTTGTCGGGCAGCTTCCTTTTCAGCTGCTTTGCGGTTCTTGGAAGCATTCACCGCACCAATCACGGCAGGTGTTACTGCGGCCACCGCTCCTACAATTACTGGAATGATTCCCAGTGTACCCAAACCTAATTGAATAGGATATCTTTTCTTAAGTTCAGTCAATGGACCGGTAGCCGCATAGATGATTCCGGTCTTACTATCTCCTATGAAGTAAGTGCCGTTTTCTCCTTGGTTAAGCTGTACATATCTTTCCATTATCTGACGTTCTTTTGAGCTATCTCCTGCAAGTAATCATCATAAGTCCGGGGAGCATCTTCTGAGATTACACTATTGGCAATGAGTGCTGACAGTAATGAGATAGGCGTTACTGTATAGATAGTCTTCACCTGCTTACTGATGAGCTTTTTCTTTTTTAGGTATTCATGGACAGACACCCCTGCAATGGCAGCAAGGCCACTAATTAAACTTACTTTATCGCTTTTCTTCATTTTTTCAAAAGTATGGTTGCTAGTCCTCCCAGACCTAATAGACTTGCCGCGATCATGGTATTGCGGGTCTTGTTATTGTCTCTAAAATCCAGCAGGCTTAAGGTAAATGCATTGCCATAGCGATTCCGATGCACCTGGCATTGGTTTAAAAACTGTTGATAGTCATTGTCTTGGGCAAAGACCACACAACCTGCTGAGGCATTGATCATACTACCCTTCATATCATGGATGTTATTGCCAAAGATTCCTGTTTCTTCAGTGCCAGTATAGGTTTTAAAAATGCCTTTCAAGGCATAGTTTCTAATGACTGTAATGGGTTTTACCTGCACGAGTGCTGGTCTTCCTTTATGATAGCCGAGTGAATAAGCATTCAGCCATTGTCCTTTTTTGATGAATCCATAGCCTTGCGGTACAATCGGGTTGTCAATGTAGTAGGCACTTGGATCGGTGGTTACCTGATAGCTTTTGAGTACCCACTTATCTTCCAGATTCTTGTAAAGCATATGCAGGCTATCATCCATGACTTCTGAGCGCACAGTATTGCTACGCTCAGCAATGAGGTTTAACTCCAGGGGCCGATCAAATATCCTATAGCCCTTGCTTCTTAGCTTTCGCAATAAAGAATTCACTTTGGAGTAAGTTGATAGCTGGGCAGTAAAACTCATTCGGTAAACTTATTTTTTTAGGATTCTATCATCTTTGTGTTGACTTCCCGAAGAAGAGCCAAAGAAGAAGTCAGTAATGGTATTGACTTTGACCGACATCCCTCCCCAGATGGTGGATATCAGTGATATCGCATAATCCTGTAGGTTAGTCATGCGGGTGATGATCAAAAGCATCACGACCGATAAACCCACATAAGCAATTAGAAAAGTTAGTGCATATACCTTCTGCATTTGCCCGTCTTTTCTGAAAGTCTCATGAGATTCCTGAAAGCGCTTCAGATCTGCTTCAAACAACTGAGACTGCAATCCATAAAAGATCTTATCAATCTCGTTTTGCAGCCTGAGTTTTTCTTCCTTGCTGGTAGTGACTTCATCTACCAATTGGCGGATTTCAGCGAGTCCTCCTGAAAAGAGGCTGGTAAGCATTTGTTTTATACCCATGATCCAGCTTCATCAGTGAGGGTAGGAAATGAATCAACACGTCTCATCCAGCCTTTTAAAAACTTACTTTGACCTGGCCGAGAAGCTAGTCCTTCCAGGAAGTCCCGCCTCCGTTCTTTGATGAGATCATGGAGTAACTCTCCTGGTATTTTATTGATCCAATTGAGTGTTATTTTACCAACAATACCATCAATTTTGAGTACATCCCGGTCTAAGAGTTGATTCACACAACGCTGGACTATTTTCATGCCTACATGACCGCTATGCACATAGAAGTCAAACATGAGGTGGGCCACTCGTTCATCCGCGATTTTGCTGCAGTAAATCTCATGCCAGTAGTTAGCCAGATAAAATGCTTTTACTTTTTGGTCCAGCTCCGGATCAGGGATGTAATGATTCCTTTTAAGTGGTCCGTGCTTAATTTTGTATTCATCAATAGTTGCCCATCCACTCCAATGCGGATGATAGCGACGAGCAATGCCTTTATAGGTTTCGCCTCCCATATCTCCTTTTACATGGGCATAATTGCCTTCAAATTGCATCAGATGGTTATATGCTGTTTCAAAGCTCATGATTTAGATTACTTTAATGCCTGAAGAAACGGTATAGAAAATATCCCCTTGCTCGGTTTGGATCTTGGATAAGCCTTTGCTTTCATCCATCAGGTAGCCGAGTAATATGCTCTGTTGTACCGGATAGGCCTGGGGATCAGCCTGGTTAATGGAGTCAGCATTAATCATAAAGGTCTGTTGGGTAGTAATCGCCACTTTAGGAGCATAGCCCAGACCAGAAAGTCCTGATAGCGAACCTTTGTTAAGGATTCGCTCATAGGTGACATCCGTGACTCTGGCTCCTAAATACTGATCCAGAACGCCAATGTATCGGGCATCCACCAATGCATCCAAAGTACCCTGACCGAAAGCGCCATCAGCACCTCCACTCTGTTCAATCAAGTCTTTGGCTTTGCCTCCATGATTGATGAGGGCCAACTGCATTTGCTGCACATACCAGTTCCTGTCTCCTACTTCCAGTGGAAAAGCATCATGATAGGTGGGTTTGGGCAAAGAAGAAGTAGCATTCGGTCCAACTACTCCGCTATTTCCGTTAGGAGCAGTAGAGCCACTGCCATTAGGAAAATCTTCACTAGTCTTGCCTGAGCCAAAATTGAGGTCTCGCAGGAAGTTGTAACCCACATAGCCTGTACCCAGAATAGCTCCGGCGCCAGCGGCATACATGATGATTTTTCCAGAGGTTAATTTTTGTCTATATCTAGCCATTACTCTTTTTGCTGTTGATGATGGAAAGTGCTTTAGTGTACTCATAAGTAGAAAGGGCACGCAAGAGCTCGCTCGTCAAGCTTTTATTGTTGAAGAGCTGCCTAAAGGCAATCTCCACGCCTTCCCATGTTCCGGAAGGAATTTCCCGCAGGATGTTGTAGAGGTACTCTTCATCATCATCCTGCAGCCATCCCCACCACACATCTCCGGTATGAATGGCTTTACCAATCTGGGCGGCATAATAAGCAGGGGTGCCCATTTCAGTGGCTTTATCGTCCTGTAAGTCAGCTGTCAGCTGACGGTAACCAGAGCGTAAAAGCATGAAGGTTCCCCCTGCTACCAGCATACCCAGTCCAATCTTACCCACAGTAGATAAAGCCTCTCCCAGACTATCCATATTGTCTTTGGTTGCCAATTGTGAAGCGATGAGCGGGAGCATAGCGGCTTACTTTTTCTTCTTTTTAAACTTGCTCGTGAACATCTTTCCTGCCGGGCTTTTGCCCAACTGGTACAAGCCCATTAAGCCTTCGGTACCATAATCCTGATACATTTCCAGAATGATACCTTTGAGTTTGAGCGCTTCTTCCTTGCTTTTCGCATCTACAAGGATTTCCATTTTAAAATCTGCCATTGTTTTTACTTTTACTCGTTTTTTCCGTCATCCTGAACCACTCCGTGGCGGCTGTCCCACAGGGGCTGTCCCACAGGGGCTCTTTTCAGGATCTCTAAATCATTTCAGCGTTTTCTGAGCCTTCAGCAGTAAGCTTTTCTGCTTTGGCGGCAATCTCTTCTAATCGGCGTTGCAGCATATAGGCAAGCTCTGCGACAAGTTCTTTTCTGCTTGCACAGTGGTTGATGATTTGGGCCAGCTGTCGTTGCTCATCCTGGTTGAAAGCCTGGTCTATGGCTTGAGCGATCTGCATAGCAGTCTGTGATCCTGCCGGCAATTGTTGTTGTTCTCCCGACATGCCAGCTAAAGCACTGGCCGCATTTCTACCTGCTACCGGATTGATGGCTGATAAGACCGAGACGAACATCTGCGGCTGAGAAGTAATTAGCGTTGCTGCTTTTTCCAGCTTGGCCCATGTTTTAGCGTCTTCTTTGAGATCTTCATACTCAGGCTCTAAGCTTTCCAGCTTCTTTCTGGCCTCATCATATTGCTTTTGCAGGTCGGAAAAATCTCGTTTTAAAAAGATATGCTCGGTATTTAGGTTGGTATTGCCCAGTCCTTCATTTTGAAGCTTACTAAGCTCTTTTTCAGTACTTGAGAGTTGATGCTTTAAAAAGCGGATTTCCGCTCTTAGCTCAGCATTTTGCACATGGGCCTGCATATCCGAGATAGGAGCCTGCATGTAATTGGGCGCAGGTCTTTCATCAGCGTATGTGGGACCGGTGGAAGATGTGGTCATGGGTTGCTGAGCGTTGTAGCCACCACCATGGGTCACGGATAAGTTTCCTGCTATTTCTGTATTAGGTGCGGTAATATCCTGGGCATCAATCCCTGATAGCCCCTTGCGTCTTAATTCAGCTTTCTTTTTTGCTACCATCTGGCGCAATCCATAAATGGTGTCTTCGGCTACTTTTTCCACTCCATTTTCTATGAGGTAGTTTTTTCTTAGCATCTGAGAGGTAGAGCGGTTGTTCATGATGTCCTCCACCACATGTGAATATTTTTGAAGGGTAAGGTTTTCCTGGGTAGTCATGAGTTTTTAATGTTTAGTAGTGGTGACTTCATTTTTTTAGAATGATCTGATACATTTTGACCTGTGTCGCTTGGGTTGTCAGGTTTTCAATGGTGATCTGGTCGGTGTGTTCGTGTTGCTGTTCATCAGCTACAATGTTGGAGAGGTTGTACATCCCATAGCTGCTTTCTATTTTGATTCCTGGAACATCATCAATGAGCATCCATAATTGGTTGTAAGCATTGAATGATTTGGTTGCTTTAGCTGGTAGAGCAATATCCCGGTACACAATCTGGCTCTTTTGGACTGAATAGCCTTTTTCAGTAATCCGCTGCGCAATGAGTTCTTTGAGTAGTGTAGCATCCATCTTATTCTTCTTCAATCAAGAGGTAGACAATGACTTCGTATTGAGCATCAAATTGCTCCGCATCCCGGTACATGATTTTTACTTCCTGGTTACCTGCTTCCAGTTCCAGCGGTATCATTTCCAGATCGGGAAGGCTTTGCACCAGTGGATAATCCAGATTTGTATCCGTATCAAAACCGTTGATGCAGGGAACATCCATGAGCTGATTATCTTCTACTTCATTAGTAATGAAAGCGGCTTCTACCTGGTGTTGGTAAAAGAGATCCGATGTATCTCTGGATTGCAGCGATAGTTCACCTAAAAAGGGTATCATTTTATGCGATTTCAATGGTGGTTTGTCCCAAATTATCATTCAAACTTTCAAAGAGATAATAGTCCATAGCAGCTCCCGTTTGAGGATCAGTTACTGAGACTGTCAAGGGTGATTTAAACCCACCGGATAGACCTCCATAGGAAAGCAGTGGTAAACCTGCTTCTATCGGTTGAGCGATATAGATATGCTCATTCAATCCTGCACTCACAGATACCTGTCCGATCTTACTCTGGATCAGTTCCTGATTAAGTGAATTGATAAATGATGCTGAGTTTTGCCCTGCTGCCCCTACCCCATAGAATCTTCTAAATGTCTTGATGGGCTGATCTACGTAAACCATCGGAATAATGTAAGCACCCACTACTTTGCAGCCATCAATATCCATAGTAGCCACTTTGTAAGCTCCTTTGCTTTCTACCCGAATACGTTTGGCAAGCAACCTTCTTTTAGTTTCCTTTTCCTGGCCTCCGGCTAAGGTTCTATGCAGTACTTTGTGTCTCAGCATTACAAATTGTCTTTCGGAAGTAAATAGGCAAAAGTGATATAGACGGTATACCCAGCTTCAAAAGGAGCAATGGCATTGTCTTCATCCTGGAAGTTGAGCTCTACTTTGTAGTTGCCTGGCTTAACTTCTCCCAGCGGAAAGAAGCGCTTTTCTACTGCTACGCCTACTGAAGAGACAAACAACTGGCAGGGTGTGCCATTTTCCAATAGCGTATCCCCTCCTATGCGCAGGCCCAGTGATCCTCTAAAGTTGAGCTTACTTTTGTTGTCTGAACCCAACTGGAAGCCGGTAACAAAAACTGTGTTTTTATCCAGCTCAAAATTGGCCTCCCTGGCAAGGCCCTCTTCAGTAGCTGCAAACTTGAAGGTCTTATAGGCTACTTTATAGTTTTCTAATTGCTCTTGTTGCATAATTGAATTTGTAGTAGGGTAAAAAGACGGTGTATTTATCCGCCTTTTTACCAGAGTATTAAGCAGGTACTGCGACTGTTCCGTAAAGAATAGCTTTCAAAGCGGTCTTGGCCGGAAGCGCAATCTTGGTTTCTATGGTCAAGGACAGCGGCACATTATCCTCCAGGATTTTTGGATTGGTCAGCGGACAAATTCCCAGCGGAACATTGAAGCCCGTAGTCACAAACATCTGCATGGAAGATTTGGGAACAATGATAGAGTTGTTCACCTCAAACTCCCACTCACCATTGGCAAGACCAGGGATGTCATCTACCATACCGAATTTGAGTTTGGACATGGCTTCCGCATCATAAGTAGCCTCTACACTGGTCTTGGCAAGAATGGCAATAGACGTTGCCATAAATACTTCGCCCTTCTCTAATCGTGCTGTAGCAATGTTCTTGATACCGATCTCTTCTTTATCCTGAGATTCAAAGAAGCGGATCATGGTTTTACTGCTGCCATCTACAATAGAGTATGCAGCAAAGTCAGCCAGTCGGGAGCGACCAGCAGCCACCGCCTCAGCAATTTTTCTAATGTCGGGGTTTTGTGAAGCTTTCGCTTGCTCAATGAAGTGCTCACGAGAGGTTTTAATTTGAGTTAGCAATCCCATTTTTTTGATTCTGATTTAGATGTTAATTGATTATTGATTGAGTTTTTACTTATGAGGCTCTTCTGCGATCAAAGGCTCTAACCGATGATTCTTCAAAAGCATACTGATCAATGCTTCCCATACTGCTGAGCTCAGTAGTGCGATCAGCAAATTCAGTCTGATCAATACCGGATACACTGCTCATCTCAGCAATCAGGCGATTAAGTTCCTGTCGCTGATGAGGCTTCAGGTTGATCTTAGCGGATTTGTTGGGAGCAAACATGCTTTCTGATTCAATGCCTGCCAGTCCTACCATTTTATTGACCATAGGAATTTTGTCTATGTAGGCATTGAGCATGATGTTTTTCAAGTATTGCTCTCCCCGTTCTTTGAAGTTGTCCTCTATCAGACCTGAAGGAAGGAAACCTGAAACAGTAGCGCTATCTGTAGTTGCTTCTGCTACCTTTTGCGACTCTGTAACGGGTTTGGTGGTTGACACCCCATTGACTGCCATACCTACGGCCATGGTTTTGGTCCATTCCGGCCATTTGAAGTGATTGGCCGAAGCCAGCAAAGCGAATCCAGCTAAAAAGCTGTTACGTCCGATACCGGCACCCACAGCACCACCCGCAATCGCAGGCAGCAACAGAAGAGCGGTATTGCCCAAACGGCTGCCTATTTTCTTAGCACTTCTGGTAGCTACAGCAGCGGTTTTTCTCTTTTTTCTCATGGAAATGAATTGATTTAGATATTTGATTGAGTGAATTATTGAAGTGGTATTATGCCTAAAGAGGAAGTAGACTTTTTCTTAACTGGTCTTTTCTTCGGTTTGGTAGTTTTCTTAGTACCAGAGTTTCTGGTTCTTGGGCGAGATTTATTTCCCGGATCACCATCGGCATGCTTCATCTGGGTAATGAAAAGCCCCGCAAACAGCAGTGCTCCTCCTGCCAGAAGTTTCTTTCTGTGGGTATCCATCCAGGAACCCATGCCTGCTTGTTGTGTAGCAGGTGCTTCATCAATGCTGGCATTGACCTTATCCTCTGTTTGGGAGATGGTAGCAAGAGATCCGGTGATGCTTGAAACTCCTGAAGCAATCTCTGAAATTTTGGAAAGTGTACTTCCTGCTTTGGCAAAAGCATCCGCATTAGAATTGCTTTCTGTATTGCCTAATCCTGAAAAAGAGCTTTTGATACCAGCTTTAAGATCAGCAAGTAGTTGAGCGGGTGAAGTAAGCAGTATTCTTTCTTCTGCTCTAATGGAGATCTCACCAAGTGTATCATAATCCACCGTAGCGACGGCCGCTTTCACTGCCTGGTCCCGGTTACCAAATCCTTCCACAATGGCTTTAGCAAAGTCTTTACGATGACCTCCCAGCTTAGTGTACTCTGCTTCCGCTTGGGCAAGTCTGCTTTTAAGATTGCTGATTTGCCTATCATTTAGCCCTCGGCCTCTAAGACTCTCTGTTTTCAAATAGCCCCACCGCAATTTATCGGCAGTTTTATTCCAATCTATTTTGAGTCCGATGAGTACTCCTAACCTCTTCACTTGATTAGGACCAGCGTTTACAGCAGTGGTGCTGTATTCCCGCAAACCTTTAGCCTCAGTTATTCCTGATAATAGTTGTATTTGCATGATTAGTTTTTCTTGCTGTTAAAAGCGATGATGAGAATAAGCGCTGCTGCTCCCAGGCCCACCGGCAGCAACCATGAGGGTGTAGCAGAACTGGGTATCTGATTTTGGGTTACTGTAGGCGTTTTGGATTGGGTATACTTGCTAAACAGATCAGCTGCTGTGGTGGTGGCTTTGGTAACTGTATCCAACCAATTCCCACCACTGTTGGTATTGCTATTGGCTGCCTCGCTATTCGCCCAGGTATCAATTTCAGCGTCTATGTCAGAGATAATGTCCGCTGAAGATCTGGCTATTCTCCCTAAGGATTGAAATTCTTTACTGTCAATACTCATGAGTGATTATTTTAGCACGAAATAGAGAATGGCTGCTGTAGCCACGCCACCAATAATCATGTTCTTAGTAGTGAGATACTTCTTGAATCCTTCCTCTTCAGCAATTGCAACCTCTGTGCTTGTAGGTACTGCAGGCACGGATGTAGTGGAGTTGGATGAATTCACTGGAGCACTATTCATATTAGGGGCAGAAGTGGCTTGTACATTGCCTCCATTGGGTAAAGGGGCACTACTTGATTTTCCTGTGATATAAACCCAATTGGCTTTGATATCAGCCACAATGGCTGCTCTTGCCGTAGTCCAACCTTTAGCCAATAATCCGGCATATTTATACAGTGGATGATCAGCCTGCTTTTGCCTGCTTACATATTCCAAACTTGACTTGGTACGATCTGCCAGGGATTCCGGAGTTGCATAATTCCCCTGAGGGTAAATGATTTTCCACCACTCGGCCACATGGGAAGCTTTGGAGGAACCTGACAAGCCTGAAAAGCTGGTAGCAAACTCTAATTGATCTATATTGCTCATATTGAAATATTATTTTCTTTTGAAATAGAGATAAAGCAGCATACCTGCCCCTGCAGTAATGGCTATGTTTTTTGGCGTAGCATATGCTTTCAGCATGCTTGCATTGAACCCACTAAGCGTTCTTTTAGGATATAGAGGCAGTCTCATTGCTGGCAAACCTGCCAGATGATTATCATCACTAAATTCAGCAGCATCAATGCCTGCCGCACAGCAAAGGGTGTTAGTGGATATGCCTGATAAACCTGCTTTGCTTAAGGAAATAGGCATCTCATAATCTCTCTTCTGACTATAGGGCACCTCATAGTTGAAGCGGTAGTCTACCACTGGATCACAGGTGATATAACCTGCTTGATTTTCTTGTGGAATCACTACATAGATATGCTGCCAGTGGGATTTACCATTGTATTTGGTAATCCTGAAAGAGTGTGGAATGCCCAGATTGGTCAATACTGAACTAATGAAAATAGAATAGTCCTCACAGTCTGCTCCCATCTTACGGTCATGCCAGGTACGGGCTGGAGTTCTCACTCTTTCTACTGCCCCTACATCTTCTGCCCGGTTATCCAACTGATACTGGACATAGGTCACAATAAACTCCCATATGTTTTTAGCAGTTTGCTCATGAGTCTCTCCCTTCAAAACTGGAGCTATCTTTTTAGTCTCTGATAAAGTTTCCGCCACTACTTTTTTGCAAAGCGCTACGGTTTCCTCTACACTGCCTCCGGATTTGACAATAATTTGTCTTAGGCCTTTGGCTTTAGAAAAGTACTTATCGTACTGCGTCCCGGGAAGAATTTGTCTTTTGGCTGACTGCATGAGCTATTTGAATAGTTTGAGCACTATGGGTTCTTCTTCCTCAATAGGAATGAAGTAGTTCACTTTAGCTTTAGTCTTCATTAAGAAGGTCAAGCCTGAGGTGATCAGCTGTAAAGCTTTGCTATGCCCGACAATAGAGAGTAACTCTGCTTTGGATAAGGTCTCCAGGTACAGGTCAAATTCACTACTTCCGCCAGGTTTTACCACTATGGTTTGATCCTGAGGTTTGGTGACTAGAATTGATTTTTGGCTTCCTTTAGGAAGGACATAAAACACCTCCACATTGGGGTTTTCAATCCTAAGCGTAGTCGTGCCTTTATTGATCAGCCTCACATGGGCTTTGAGTACAGCACGATCCATGCTTAGGCTATGGAGCTTGATGTCAGTGACGGTTTCCAGTGCCTCTCCGGTTGCTTTGAGTTGGTAGAGGTAGTAACCTCCGGCAGCAACCAAACCTGCCGATAATAATGCAAAATTTGACTTGTTCATAGCACCTGTATTGGGCTTGTTATGTCCCAAAACTGGGAGCTTTCTGGCTTTCATCCAACTGCCTGACCAACTATGAAGTACTAAGGTGTACCATGTCGACTTTTTGGGGATTTTGACAAATTTTTAATGCTTGAGCTCTCTATATTTCTTAAAAAAAGCAAAAACCATAAAAGCATGATGAGGATATATTTGCGAAGATTTGTAAGTAGAAAGGAGTTGGCTGACCGTTTGGGAATTAGTGAGGCCACGCTGAAAAGGAAGATGAAGCGGGTGCAAGGTATTGAGCAAAAAAGATACGAACTGCTTGATTCTGAAATAGTTTCCGCCTTTTTTAATACCTACTCCCTTTCTCCCCGAAGCCTGGAAGATATCGCTGACTATGAGTTGAGCAGCTCTTGGAATAACACAAAGTTAGCTTGTTAATAACGTAAGATTAGCCCATGAGCCTATTCCAACCATGAGCAACCACCAACAACCCAGTAAATATTGTACATATGATAGATCAGCTAGAGTTCAATCAAAATCAGGATAACCTAGGGACTACCAGGTCCACTGCCTATACCAATGCCCGATCCGCTGGTAGTTCTACAAGCAGAACTTCTGCCAGCAACAGCTCTCGTTCCGGAAGTTCTTCTACCAGCAGGTCAAGTGCTACCAGTTCTTCCTTTCTGGACCGTTTGAGAAATGCTACTTCCCGAGCAGTCCAAGTAGTCAATCAGGCTCAGGATAGGACTGCTTCTGCGCCTGCTACAAGTTCAAACAATAGTTCATCTTCCAGCAGAAATGCTGCTAGTGGTAGTACCTCTTCAAGTGGTGGAAGTAGAAATAGCACGAGTACAGTGACCAAGACCACAGGCAGAAGTGGGGTAGAGCATGATTCTAATGCTCCCCGACAAGTCACTACCGGACAATCTGGACAGAGGGCAACCCGGGCAGAAAGTCCGGAAGAAAATAGCCAAAGGATGCAGGCTACCTATTATCTGAATGAGTTTAAAGAAATTGCCAAACAAGTAGAGGAACAAGGCTTTGTACTTACCCAAACTCAATACACTGAGCTGCAAAATATCATTGCTCAATACCAGCAAAGCAATGGTGATTCATCTACCTTGAGTCTAATGATGCAGTACAGTCAATTAGAAGTAGAAGGGGGTAGACCTACCTCAAATCCTATGATGGCTGCGTTTGGAGATATAGATTCCAAAAAAGCAATCTATATTGGGGCTGGGCTTTTGGGATTGGTCCTTCTCAAGAAAATGGCTAAGCGTAATGACAACTAATTCATCCAATTACAAACTCTACATTCAATGATAGATCAACATGATTTTCAGCAATTAGGAACACTCAACAGATCCAGTGACTATGATCCTCGTTTGCGAAATTATGATCCTTATGCACCAAAAAGCTATATGACCAACGAGCAAGGAGTGATCATTCGGGATTCAGTAAGGAGTAATTCCGGAAGTACTTATTCAGTACAGCAAGCCAGAGAAGCCCGTATTGCCAATAGAGTACGAAATACTCCCAGCATTGAAGATTCTTCAGTCATGGCAGCAGGCTTTGGGGATATTCCTAAGCCATTGCTTATTGGAGGAGCAATATTGGGAGGGGTGTTGTTGATTAGGAGCTTAGTTTTGAAAAAGGAAAATGTAAAAAGATTGAAATAGGAATTAAAATTTAATAGTAGAGTACTTACTCTTAATTCTCACTGGTTATATCCACCAAAAATTACACGGTATGTTATTGTGAATTGATTAATGAAAAATAAAAGTAATTAAATACTTATTTGCATTTTTCACTGTAATACTAAATTCACAATTAATGAAAAAGTTCTTCTTATTCGTTTTGTTATCAATAGTTGTAAGCAATTTTAAGGTGTTTGCTCAGTACGTTCCAATGAATGGTAAATACGTTGAAAAGGTATCCGAAACAACTTTAGCTGTCGTTCTTCAGACGGAAGATACCAAGGAACTTAAAAAACTAAAAGATAATCCAGATGAGTTAAAATCTTACAAAGAGAGCGTTACGAAGTATAACTCAATGTTAAAAACAGTTATTGAAAGAGAATGGGATGTCTCTCAGAGTTTTGAATTTGTAAGTCCTGAAAGGGCAGAGCAAATAAAAAAAAGCAAAAATCCAGAGTATTGTATCTTAGAAAAAATTTCTGTCGCTAATTACAGAATGAGCACTGGAACGGGTAATGCTAGCAGTAAAATTGGTGGCCCATTGGGTCCTAATAATATTACCTCATATGCTATGATTGTTTGGGGTGGTAAACCTAAGAAGGCCATAGTTCGTTCTGCAATACCTTTAGTTGATGTACCGGAGATATCAATGACATTTATGATACAACATCTTAAAAATCAGTTATTTGATTATACCAACAATGGTATTGACAAAAACTCGAGGTTTAAAAAAGAAATTTCTAATCGTTCTCCGCAATTACAAGACAGAAGCTTATTACTTTATGACAAAGTTATTACTTCTAGTTTACAGTCAGTAATCAATGATGGAAGTCTGAAAGAAATGTATGGATATCAATACCAATCATCAAATGACAAGAATGCGATTGATATCATTACTAATCACAAAAAGGGGTTTGTATATCCGATTGTTATACCTACTGGGGTAGTACAATATACTAATCCTTTATATCTATACTGCTTAATAGACTCACATGATGGACGGGTTCTCTATTTTACTGAACAATTTGCAACAAAAACCCGAGAGCAAATTTCAGAGAATCATTTGCAAATGGCTTATGAAAGTATCAAATAGCGAATGCTATGATAAATAGGAAAATGAAGTCAAAATAGTAAGCTTCCTAGTGATGATTTTTTCATTTGCAATTTCTTTTATGGACGTTATGCGCATTTACATTAGTAAATGATGATTCACAGTGAGGGCAGTACAATTTCTCATATGCTCTGAATATTTTGTCTTGCTTATCCTTTAAGCTTCGTTGAGTTTGGTGGAGTTCTTTTTCAAGGCTTTGTTTCTGTTCTTGGGCTTCGCTGAGTTTCTGATAGTAAGTGGTAGCTGCTTCCTTAGATTCTGTAAATTCCTGGTTCACCCTTTGTAATGCTTCGTTGAGCTTGGTAACTGACTCGTTGGACTTGGTTGCTTCCTGTTGGGAGTTCGTTAGCTGCCGTTCCTTGTACGTAAGCGTTTCGTTGAGAAGTCGGATGGTTTCCTCCCTTTGCGAAAGCAGTTCGTTAGCATCTTGTAGTTTTTCTACTGCTGAGCGATTGTCTTTTACTTCATAATACTTACCTACCAAAAGATATACTACCAGGTAATTGATGCTGGCAATAAGGACTGAAAATAGGTGCGCTGAAAAGATAGCCCTGTTACTTTTACCCGAAAATTCAAAGGCATCAAAGAAAAGGGCAGTGATACCATAGGAGCAAAATGCATAGAAAATAGTAAATGCATGACTTACCAGTTTACTATTGGTGGCAGTGAGCAAAATCATCAGATGTATGGCTACCGCCAGAAAGCCAGCGGCAACCTCCCTGGATAGATCACCCATCTCAGCAGGGAGCAGGCCACTGATCAGCGCTTGGGATTCAAAAATCAAATAACCAAAGATGGCAAAGAATCCAATCAAAATAGGAGGAAGCGAGAAAAGCGAATCCGCTGCCTTTTCGTAGAGTTTTGTCATTCAAAAGTAGATTTTACGCACCTGTTGATCATTGATTTGTAAGAAGCCCTTGGCTTTCCAGGCTGCATAGGTGATAAACTTGGTGAGGTAGTAACGGTGGGAAAGCTTATTACTGGTAAAAGGCATATAAGCACCTCTTTTCAATAGGTCATTGCTCAACATATGCTCTACACTGTCACAGGCATACTCATTGACTAATTCGCAAATGTTGACATCATGAACTTCCAAAAGTTTGTTCAATGCCAATAAGAAGTCGTATTCATTGCAGGTATGGCAGGCAAGGAGCCTGGGATTATACCTACCTTCAGTATCAGTTTCAGGAAGGATTTCCAGCCAGATATATTTCATGCTAGGGTTGTTCATGTTTGCTCTAGTTTGGAAGATTCATTTTGCTGCAGCTGTAGGTTATGATCAAAGTACTCAATGGCTCTTTCCAGCTTCTGTCCTTTTCTCAAGCGATAGAAATTCTTAATCTTCTCCTTTTTGACTAATACCAAATCTACTTTGAAGATGGTACCCACCGGCCACTGTAAGCGAGACTTCCTGGATGCTGACACAAAAAGTAGAGGAATATGCTGGTCAGCTAAAGGTTGTAGCCGAACTCTGTTTTTGATCCTTACTGATTGTATGTAAACATCCAGGTAGTGCATAGTATCAGAATTTGAATTTCAGGGCTGCTTCTTCAGCCAGGTTCTGAGTGCGGTTGAACATCTCATTGTCAAACTTTCGGGTATCAATCCTGCTGAAGTACTTGTTTTTACAGTTCTGGTAGAAATGAATAACGTGTCCTATCGGATATTCATTCTTTTCTATGAGCTCTATGCAGTACTGTAACAGATGCCTGGGATTCAGAAAGGCATGCAGATTGGAATCCAGTTTATCCACTTCAGAAGTTCTTCCCTGTCGATGAAAGTTTCGCTCTATATGCTCTATGGGTTGACCTCTTTCTATGGCATCATAGAATGCGCTAAGCCATTTACTGAGCCTTTTATCTTGTAAATATTCAGGGTTTAAATAAGGCATTTTATAGGTGCAGGTGACAATAGTTGTATAGGGTGGTTGATTCAGCTTATATTCGATTTCCTTAACCGGTGTAATCCTGTCACTAGGCCTCAGATAGCCTTTTACATACATTCTCAAAATGAAGTTGGTCAGCGTATTGGTAGGATCTACATTTTCATCAAAGCCTACTTTTTTGCTGTATCCCGGTATCACTTTTCCATTCAGAAATCTGATCACCTGCATGTAGGTAGCATTATCGGTATCGTAGGGAGCAAGTTCAAATTTTTTATTAGGCATAGCTTGCGTTAGTTAACTTATTAAAGTTTTAAAGTAAGAAAGTATAAAGGGTAGAGAACTTATGTTGAAAACATAGTTTGGGCTTAATGGAAAACTAAGTCAATCCTGAAAAAAATAGCTTTGTTGCTATTCGGACAATAAGATTCTCTTCTCGGAATTTTTTGCTATCTTGGGAGCAAATTCCGCAGTATAAATACCGCCAATGCGGACTTTCCTCAAAATCAGTTACAAGCAATTTTAAACCGGCTGCGAGTCGCTAATTTTAGAGAGTTCTATATCGTCATGAATGATTAAGGTGGCTTAATGATTTTCATTCTTAAGGTGTTTTATTGTGGATAATTAGGTCTTAAAATCTTGTGGTTTGAGACTAATTAAAGTTTTAAAGTACCAGAAAGCACTTTCATCAATTGGGAGTGCTTTCTTGCGTCATAGACTTTCGGTATACTTAATTATTAGCTTCTTTCCTTTTCTTTCAATGGACGAAAGGTTTCAAGCTCTTCTCCAAAGTGATCCGTTAAAAAATTCTCTATTAATTGTGATAGATTGACTGCTTTTCTCATTGAAAGCTGTTTTATCCCATCCTTCTTCCATTTAGTAATACTTATAAAAAAAGAATCTTTTTTAAGCTTGGCACTTGTATCCGGCATAGCTTTTATTATTTTTACTAAAAATTATTATTAATACTTCAATATATTAATTTTAAGCAAATATTTAATTATTACTGAAATAATCAAATAATATTTTATTTAAAATAAAATAGAGTAATTATGACTAACATTGGTAGTAGAATTAGTGAAGCTAGAAAAGCTGCTTCCATTTCCGCCACTGAGTTGGCTAAACAACTTGGTAAGACTTCCAGTACGATTAGTCAGTATGAATCAGAGCGCATTAAGGTAGGTATTGATACCTTGGTTCAGATTTCTGAAATCTGTAATGTTGATTTGTATTGGCTCTTAACTGGCAAGGGTAAAAAAATGGTTAAGGAAGATGATTTAGTGGATGAAAAATTAATCGCAGTATCATCTAACCATTCTGAGAAAATCGATGTAGATGTTTTAGCAAAAATTAAAAATGAAGTTGAAGATATCTACAAAGCGCAAATAGAGGATCTCAAGAAACAACTTTTAAAAGCTGAGGAAGAGAAGAATAGATTTATTAATATTGTTGAAAAGTTTGTTTCGGTAAAGCCTAAGGTAACTGGAAGTATGGCCGCAGTGGTAAGAGAAATTAATCTTTTGTCTACTGGTCCAGTTACCCTGCAGCGAAAGATTGCTGTATAAGGCTAATTTTCAATAAGTTGTGAGCTTGGGTTCGAATCCCAGCGGGTTCACATTTTTTTTAACCAACGCATTTGAGGCCTTCATATTTAAGTATGAAGGCTTTTGTGTGTTATGCCTACTATAAAGCAAGAGGGAAAATTTCAGTAAAATATTTTTAGAAAATCAGAAGAGGAGCAAGTCTCTCACGAGAAAAGGTGGGTATCTCCGTTAAGTTTGTCTGCCCTCACTTTTAAGGTTTCTACAAAAAATCTCACCTTATAGTGGGTGCATTTTTGTTCCCCAGGGAAACACGTAATGTCTAAAGGCTTTTTAACAAATAAAAATAGTAAACATTTGGTGTGCTGCATCACTGGCAAACAATAAAACAATCAAGATGAGAAAAGAAAGAATGGCTTAACTGCCAAAATGAGCAGTATTAAGAAAATAAAAGTAGAAGTAAATGCGGGAAAAAAAATTAATGAATCTGGTGAAAAGCCACGATTTCCGCGATATAATTGCTTTTTAAAGGCTTGTCAAAATAACCTTTCACTGCCTCATATTCTTTTGAGCGAAGTTTATCTCTTGTATCTAGAGAGGAGGTCAAAATGTATACATTTGCTTTGTGAACGGGAAGTTTTCGGTACTCTTCCAAAAAATCCCAGCCGTTCATTTCCGGCATATTCAAATCAAGAAGAATAATATCAAAATCATTTTCCTCCTGACCCGCTAAATGCTGTAACGCCTCAGTGGCATTATTGTATTCAGTGAACTCAAGTGAATTTACCTGTTTGGATATAAGCTTACGACTGATAAGTAAATCGAGCTCGTTATCATCAATCATGAGTACTTTCATAGTAAAAAAATAATGAGAAATATCATACCAATACAAATTCAAAGAGACTGATTTCTCGCTTTCAATAATTTTTATCGTTGCTAAATGTGTAATGTTTTAACCATAAAGCTGATTTTTGCATGCTTTACCTAACAAATAATATTAGTACAGTTGACCATAATTACAAAGAATACTCCTGTATTTTTGTTCATAAAAAAATCCTGGCCTTTCAGCACAGGATCATTTCTTTGAAAGAAATTATTAATGACTAAGCTTCATCAAAAAGCTCTGCCAGCTTGTCTTCCAGGGCTTTCCCTCTGAGGTTTTTGGCAATAATATTACCTTCTCTGTCCAGCAGTATGGTAGCCGGGATGGCATTGATATTATAAAGAGAAGCAGCTTCAGAGTCAAAGTATTTCAGATCGGAAACATGCACCCAACTTAGCTGGTCTTTCTTGATGGCTTCCACCCAGGCCTCTTTGGTTCTGTCCAGCGAGACTCCATAGATCTCAAAGCCCTTGTCCTTATATTTATTGTACAAACGAACCACATTGGGATTTTCCATACGACAGGGCTTACACCAGGCGGCCCAGAAATCAATCATCACATATTTACCCTGAAGAGAAGATAACTTCACCGTATCTCCCTGAGGATTGGGCAGCGCAATGTCCGGTGCCTCCATCCCGATAGACAGTCGGCGCAATTCTTCTACCTGGTCTACAAACTGCTCGGTATAGCGAGAGTCAGGTAGGTTATCTTTAAACTTCTCGGCAAGCTCATTCAGATAAGCGAACTCTTTTTCAGCATCCAGAAAATTAACTGCATAAAAGGCAGCAATAGAATTCCCCATCTCATTGATCTTGGCCTTGAGCTTTTCTGTATTATCTGCTTCTATTTTAGCGTAGCGGGATTCTACATCCTGCATGGCCTCTTCATCCTCATCAGCCCGGGCTTTCATAAAGTCAGCATTCAGCTCATTCACTTTTTGCTGAAACTCCCGCATAAGCTCATTGACTTCATAAAAATGGTCTGTATCGGTAGACCCACTGACCTCTACAAAGCCATCCGGCCGGTTTCCATCGGCTACTATGTTTACATCTTCATCATCCAGAATCAGGTTGACGTACTGCTTATCATAGAGGTTGAGTCGGTAAAAGCCGGGAGCGTTATTATCCAGGCTGTAACGGAAGGTACTGTCGCTGGAAACCATCAGTGTATCTACAATATCAATATTATTCTCTCCGATTTTTTCCAGCACCACATAGCCTTTGTCTGAAGGATGGTTGATGCTGCCCTCTATCTGTACATGCCCATTCTTTTTCGGAGACTGCTGCTGCCCGTTAGATCTGCTCTGGGAACAGGCGGTAAAAAGATAAGTGCCCAATATAATAATGATACAATATCTTATGATTCTCATGGTTTTGTGTTCAATGACTTAGTTTAATCTAATTCTTTTCTTAATAATGCATTAGCTACTTTGGGGTTCGCTTTACCCTGGCTGCGCTTCATGACCTCGCCCATAAACATGCCCAGGAGCCCCTTTTTCCCTTTACGGTACTGCTCTACCTTCTGAGGGAAGTCGGCAAGTACCTCTTCCACCAGAGGCTGTATCTGATCCGAGCTGCTCTCATGTAGCAGGTTCATTTCTTCAGCGATTTTCAGCGGCGACTTACCACTTGAGTCTTCCAGCATATAAGGGAATATCTTTTGTGAGGCTATCGCAAAGCTAACCTTATCAGCGGCAACGATCTCTACCAGCTCGGCCAGGCTCTCTGCTTTTACCGGCATCTTCTCTATGCTGTGCGAAGCATCATTCAGATACGACCTTACCGGCCCCATCATCCAGTTGGAGGCCCCCTTATAATGCCTGGTATGGCAGCACACCTCTTCAAAATAACGTGCCATCGCTTTCGTATCGGTCAGCACTTCGGCATTATAAGGCGGCAGCTCATAGGTGTCAACGAACTTATGCCATAATTCGTGCGGCAGTGCCGGCATACTTTCTTTGATCTCCTCCAGCCATGCTTCCGATACCACTACCGGGCTGAGGTCGGGCTCAGGAAAATAGCGGTAGTCGTTCAGCTCCTCTTTGGTACGCATACTGAAAGTCTTACCATTATCAGCATTAAAGAGGCGGGTTTCGGAGATAACCTCTTCACCTGCCTCCAGCAGTAATATCTGCCGTTCCACCTCATGGTCAATGGCACGCTGCACATTACGGATTGAGTTCATGTTTTTCACCTCTACCTTTTTTCCGTATTCGCTGGCACCTTTGGGCATGATAGATACGTTGGCATCGCAGCGCATAGAGCCTTCTTCCATATTACCGTCGCAGATATCCAGGTAACGGACCAGCTTGCGAATCTCGGTGAGCATGGCATAAGCTTCGTCGGAACTGCGAAGGTCAGGATCAGTGACAATCTCTATCAGCGGCACCCCTGCACGGTTGAGGTCTACCAGGGTTTCGGGTTCATTATCCAGGTGAATAGATTTTCCGGCATCTTCTTCCAAATGGATGTGGTGAAGCTTAATCTGTTTCTCCTCTTCCTCATCGCGGATGTATATGCCCCCTCCTACACAAATGGGTGTCTTATCCTGCATGATCTGATATCCTTTGGGAAGGTCAGGGTAAAAGTAGTTTTTTCGGTCAAAGATATTATAGCGGGTGATCTCCGAGCCACAGGCCAGGCCCATGCGGATAGCAAATTCTATTACCTGTTTGTTAAGGAGAGGCAGCGTACCCGGATGTCCCAAAGTAATAGCGCTGATATTGGTATTAGGCGATGCCCCGTACTGATTGGCGTCTGAAGAAAATATTTTACTTTTTGTAAGTAATTGCGCATGTACTTCCAGTCCTATGACTACTGTATACTTCTCTCTTGTATTTTTATCCAACATGATCCGCTTAGGTAGCTATTTTATACAAACTTAAGGTTTTTTCTCCCAGTTTTGCAATGATATGATGTCTCCTTTAGTAGAAAGATGAGGAAGAAAACGGCTGATTGCCTGTGGATTATGAGTGCTGAAAAGAATTTGCTTTCCGTACTTCTTCTCCAGTAAACTTAAGACCCTCCTGACACTTCATGCTGTAAGAGGTTCAGAAACTCCTTTTCAGAGATTAGCGTAACCCCATTCCCTCCGGAAGTCAGGCGCCTTGCCTGTTGTACCTTATTGTTATTTATCCCCTGCTCTATATTGAGGAAGACCCTTTCGCTCAGTACCAGATAGTGGGTTCTTTCGTTGACATAATTGCTAGAATGTCCTCCCGCCTCAATGACGCTTTTTTGTGCCTCAGCACGACTCATACTTCTCAGTGATCCGGTAAACACCACCGTCTTTCCGTAGAGAGGGTGTGATTTGCTTACCCTGGAGAGGTCCAGCGGCATGCTGTGCAGACTAGGCTTCTTTTTCTTCTCCGGCCGGATACGTCCTGCCGGGATATAGCCCTGGGTGTAAAGCTTGCCGATACGTAAGCCAAAAGCCTCTTCTATGTCTCCAAAATGGCTGAGGCTGTGGGCCTCCATCGCCCTGAGCATGATGTGGGCACAGGCTTCAGCATCTGAGCCGGCGGCGTGGTGGTTGAGGGATATGCCGAACCTTTGAGAAAGAGCACTAAGTCCGTAGGAGGGAAAGCCGCGCCAGGCTCTGCGGGCTACCTGCAGGCTACAGGCATAACTCAGCTCGGGAAAGGGAAGCTCGTACTGAGCGAGTACATGGCGCAACACACTCAGGTCAAAACTGGCATTATGGGCGATGACATTGGCCCCTTCAAAATACCCGCTTACGCTTTGCCATAACTCGTCAAACTCCGGTGCATCAGCTACTTTAGTGGCATCTATACCATGTATTCTGGTGTTCATGCTGTTGAACCAGTTGTCGCGTGGCCTCACCAGCCAGGACTTTTGCTCTCGGACAATGCCGTCCTGTACAATGGCAATACCAATTTCGCAAACACTCTCTCTTCGGTGATTGGCGGTTTCAAAATCCAGCGCCACAAAATTCATACTCAGTAGGGTATAGTGAAAACGGGTGACGATAATAAGAAAGTTTTCTATATTTATGCAAAACTAACCTCAAACTCATGCTAAAAATTCAACAAATCACTGCTTTATTTACGCTATGTATAATGTGTGCCTGCCAGCCCGGTCAGCAGCAGGAGGAAGTCAAAGAAGCCAGTGTGTCCCGGACAGGTGTGTCCCAGACAGGAGTGTCCCAGACAGGAGTGTCCCAGACAGGTGACATTGAGCAAAAGCTGGCCGATATGGGCGTGGAACTCTATGACCTGCCGGTACCGGAAGCCAATTTTGTAAGAGCGGTCAGGACCGGCAATCTGGTATTCCTGGCGGGGCATGGGCCGGTAACGCCTGAGGGTAATTATGTGACCGGCAAATTAGGCCAGGATTTAAGTATAGAAGAAGGGCAGCAGGCCGCTCGCTATACAGGGATCACGCTCCTCTCTGCCCTGAAAGCTGAAATCGGGGATCTGGATAAGGTAAGCCGAGTGGTCAAAGTCCATGGGATGGTCAATGGTACCACTGACTTTATTGAGCAGCCCAAGGTGATGAATGGCTTCTCGGACTTTATCGTAGAAGTGTTTGGTGAGAAGGGTAAACATGCACGTGCCGCGGTAGGTATGGGCTCCTTGCCTAACAATATTGCTGTAGAAATTGAGATGATCGTAGAGGTGGAGGATTGAGTTAGTGGAGTTTGAAGTTGAAGGATATTGAAACCCTTAACCTGAAACCTTCAACTCATACATATACAAGCTTATCATGCCTTAGCTGAGCTTTTCCATCCCAGCGATAGGCTACCAGCAGCGGCTCGTTCTCCAGCTTAAAATCCAGGCAGGTATAATTTGGTGCCAGCAGCTCCGGCTTGCCGGGCAGGTTATAATGGCCAAAAAAAAGGGGGACTTCACCTTCCGGATAGTGGTATGTTTCAGCTACCATGTCTCCGTAGCTAATGTGAGGGTTCCCCAAAGTGCTGTCCGGCCGGATGGCCAGCGCATTGTACTGATGTGTCTTACCCACTTCCCACCATTTGGCTTTAAAGCCGGGGCTGGCTGAATAGGAGGGGAGGGGAAGTTTTAGCCCTATCAGTAGCTCCTCCACCGCCTGCGTCACTTCGCTTCCGGGGAGCATTGCCTGCAGCATTTGGTCATCCAGGCAGGCCTGGGGATGGTGCCGTCTGATAAAGTCAATGCTCTGCCGATGCCAGTAGGCATGCACTACCCGGATTCCCGGCAGTTCAAGAAAGAGCGGTAAGGTCTTCATCCAGCGAAGGTAGTCTAGTAAAGCCTCTCTGTCCTGTCCGAAGGAAGAGAATGTAGGTGCGTGCTGGCTGGTATTGTTCTCGCTATGCTCACGGATGTATGCGCCATAAGCATGTTTGTGGAAGAAACCGATCAGGTAATATTCGTGATTGCCCGCCACAGCATAGGCTGCCCCTTGTGCTACCATGTTCCTGACGGTCTCCAGTACTTCCCTTGATGCCGGCCCCTTATTGATAAAATCTCCCACAAATATTGCTTTGCGCTGAGGGTGATGGTAGCCGTTATCACCCAGGCGATAGTCTAGAAATGTCAGAAGCTGCTGCAGCTTATCTGCTTGTCCGTGGATGTCTCCGATGATATCGTACATTTTCAATAAGTACTGATTTGTGGGAGCTTTGTTTAGGCCTGGAAAAAAAAAATTGCACTAGCGGTATTTTAATGAGATGGCAGCGCAAGCGCTTCACGTTTATAGCCTTTCAAAAATTACATTAATGCATTTTTGGGCTAATCTCAAGCTTATGCTATGGTACTATGCGGTAAATTTGAGCTTATACTAGGGTACTCCGCATATGAAAACATTAGCGCAAGCCATCAGAAAAATCAGTGAGCTGGAAGCAGCACTGGAACATAGCCGCCAGCAACTTGGCTTTCCGGGCAGCCTGATGGCAGTTAATCTAAAAGAGCTTTATGAGTTTGCCGGTGTTGGCTGGTGGACAGCTAATCTGAAGACTGGCAAAATTGACTGGTCGGAAGAAGTGGCCCGGCATTATGACTGGCCTCTTACTGAAGAAGCCCCCGACATTGAGGACTATTATCAGCTCATTCATCCCAATCACCGTGAGCAAGTCAGGGCCTCCTTTGCCCAGGCATACCATAGTGATCAGCTTACTTTTGAGAAGTGCATCCTCAGCCGGAAGAATGTTGTGCGCTACCTTAAGACCACAGTAAAGCCTCTTAAGAATAAAAAGGGTGAGAAAGTAGGTTTATACGGTACCACTCTGGACATCACAGACAATAAAAAGGCCGAAGAGGAACTGAGAGCTGAAAAGGAGAAATATAAGCTTATCGCCAACAGTGTTCAGGATTTGATCTGTATGCACCATACAGATGCCTCTTTCACCTATTTATCCCCTTCAGTGAAGCATATTTTAGGCTATGCCGAAGAAGAATTGATAGGCACAAACCCCTATGAGCTCTTCCATGTTGAAGATATTCCTAAAATAGAGGACGCTTATCTTCACCTCGCCATGAAAGACAAAAAGGATAATTGGATGGAGTACCGGATGCGCAGAAAAGATGGACGGTACATCTGGCTGCAGACCAACCTGACTCCAATTATTGTTGAAGGTGAAGTGGTAGCCATTCAGTCCGTTTCCCGCGATATTACTACGCAACATATAGCGCAGGATCAGCTCAAAGTCAGTGAGCGTAACTACCGCCGTCTGGCCTCTAATATTCCTGATACCGACATTTTCCTTTTTGATAAAGATATGCGCTTGATCCTGGCGGATGGAGCTACTATGCAAAAACAGGGGAAGAGGTCTGAGGCATATGAGGGAAAATATCTGGAAGAAGCAGTGCCGGAGAACATCAAAAATTATTTCAAGCCTATCTTTGAAGCTACGGTCCGGGGAGAGTCTGTCCATTCCAGTGTTATGTCTGAAGGTGAGTACTATAGTCATCGTACGGTACCTCTGCGCGACGAAGAGGGGCAAATTGAAGGAGGGCTGCTGGTAAGTCAGAATATCAGCGAACAGAAAAAAGCAGAAGAAGCGCTGCTAAAGGTCAAGGAAGAACTGGAGGAGGCACAGGAGCTGGCGGGTATTGGCAGCTGGGAGCTGGAAATCAAGACCGGCAAGCTTAGCCTTTCCCCACAGTTTAAAAAACTGATCGGGGCAAAATCGGATTTCAGCCCTGACCTGTACCGGGGCCTTAATTTCTTCAGTAAGCACTCCCGCCAGCTGTTTGAGGAGCATGTGCGTAAGTCTATGCAGGAGGGAAGTAATTTTGACCTGGAGCTTGAAATGTCTATCCCCGCTATGAAGCGTATGTGGGTAAGGACATTGGGCAAAACCATAATGCGCAACCAGAAGCCTTATAAGCTTAAGGGAGTGTTTCAGGACATCAGTAAAGCCAAGAAAGCGGAACAGCATCAGAAGCGTTTTCAGAAAGGTTTAAAAACTTTAAACCTTATCGCCTCGCACAGTAAGCTGGATTTTAAAACCCAGATAGACAGGTCATTGTCAGAAGTGGCGGATTTCCTGGGCATGCCCCTGGGGGTGATCAGCCGGGTGGAGGAAAACTACTGCCATGTCAGCCACTCTGTACGTACTACCAACAGTCTTCCTGATATGCAGGGCATGCGTATGCCCCTGGATCATACCTATTGCAGCCTGGCTTATCATCAAAATGATGTGGTAGCGGTATCTGATATGAAAGCTTCAGCTTATAAAGAACATCCTGCCTATGCCAAAATCAGAATGGAGAGCTATATAGGTACGCCTCTGCGCATTGACGATAAAATATATGGCATCGTCAACTTTATGGATATTTCCCCTCGTGAGGAGGACTTCTCTGATGAAGCTAAAGAGTTTGTTCGTTTGTTTGCCCGCTGGGTAAGCGCTACCCTGGAGCGGATACACAAGGAAGAAGAGCTGATACAGGCAAAAAGGCAGGCCGAGCATGCCTCCATGGCCAAGGCGCAGTTCCTTTCTACCATGAGTCACGAGATCCGTACGCCCCTCAATGCGGTTATTGGTATTTCTCACCTGCTGCTGCAGGATGATCCCAAGCCTGAGCAGCTGGAGAACCTGCATGCGCTGCGCTTTTCCGGTGAAAACCTGCTGGCACTGATCAATGACATCCTGGACTTCAGCAAGATTGAAGCCGGTAAGATAGAATTTGAAGATGTAGACTTCAGCCTGAACCAGCTCCTGAAAGGCATTCAACACTCATTGGCTTTCAAAGCGGAGGAAAAGGGAGTGGCCCTACGCATCAGTCAGGACAAAGCCATCCCGGAAACCCTGACGGGTGATCCTACCCGCCTTTCCCAGATCATGAACAACCTGGTAAGCAATGCCATCAAGTTTACGAAGCAGGGCAGCGTAGAGGTCAGGGTAAAAATTGCTGCTCAGGAGGAAGGAAAAGTAAAGCTCACCTTTGAAGTAGAGGACAGTGGCATTGGTATCCCTGAAGATAAGCAAAACCACATTTTTGACAGCTTCTCCCAGGCAAGCTCGGATACCACCCGGAACTATGGTGGCACCGGACTGGGCCTGGCGATCACCAAAAAGCTACTGGAGCTACAGGGCAGCCGGATACAGCTCAAAAGCGAGGAAGGAGGAGGCTCTCTCTTCTACTTCAGCCTGGACTTCAGGACAAGTAGCCAGGTGGTAGAAGATAAGTCGGTATTTTTACAGGGCAAGGAAGCCTTCCGCAGCCTGGAAGGCTATAAGGTGTTGCTGGTGGAAGACAATAAGATGAATGTCATTGTGGCGCGCCAGTTCCTGAACAAGTGGAAGCTCGCGTTTGAGCATGCTGAAAACGGGCAGGAAGCGGTAGACAGGGTGCTGGGAGGGGAGCAATATGACCTCATCCTGATGGACCTGCAGATGCCGGTGATGGATGGCTATGAAGCCAGCTTACATATCCGTAAAGTTTTTCCGGACCTACCCATCATCGCGCTCACGGCATCAGCCATGCTGGAGATACAGGAGCGAGTCTATAAGGTAGGCATGAATGACTTTGTCACCAAGCCCTTCAATCCCAATGAGCTGTACCACAAGATCGTAAAGCAGCTCCCTCGGAAGAAAGAGGTGAAAGCTTAGGGTATACGATTAAGGAGGCATAGGGAAAATTGACGTGTGTTTTTACCATAGCATTGTTTTAGCTTCTATACTTACTGCATCTTACTAAAGATGACAGTTCTCTTCTGTCCTTCAGCCTAGCTGGCCGCGCCTGGCCGGCCGCGCGTTGCACGCTGCGAAGAACCTTGCTTGGACCTGCTTAAAGCTTGAGAGGGGTGCGAAGAGCGATGCGTAGATAAATGTACTACATGTGAGTGCTTTTAACAAAGTATTGTGTTCGTACTTATACTTGGTGCATCTCACTTAAAAGGTCCCTTCTGGATGACATTGAAAAAAAGAACTAGCTCATTATCATTCAGCCCAGGTGATTGTACCATGTTGGCTCCAGGATGACAGTTCTCTTCCCCTTTTGTCATTCAGCCTAGCCGGCCGCGCGTTGCACGCTGCGAAGAACCTTGCTTGAACCTGCTTAAAGCTTGAGATGGGTGCGAAAAGCGATGCGTAGATAAATGTACTACATGTGAGTGCTTTTAACAAAGTATTGTGTTCGTACTTATACTTGGTGCATCTCACTTAAAAGGTCCTTTCGCGACACGCAGTGTGCGACACCCGGTATTGGATGACATTGAAAAAAAGAACTAGCTCATTATCATTCAGCCCAGGTGATTGTGCCACGCTGGCTCCTGGTGGACAGTCCTCCTCCCCATCTACAAGATGCGACATATAGTACAAAATGACATTATTTTTGCTATTGTCTATCCAATAAGCACTTTTAGGAATTTTCTGTATGCTCAAAGGCAACTATTTTGTATATATCATCACCAATCCTGGTAAAAGGGTATTGTATACTGGCCTCACGAACGATTTGGCCACGCGGCTCCAACAGCACTATGCGAATAGAGGAAAAAGAGATACCTTTGCGGGTAGGTACTATTGCTATAGACTACTGTATTATGAGCGATTTTCAGATGTACAGCAGGCAATAGAACGGGAGAAAGAGATCAAAGATCTCAGCAGACAAAAGAAAGAAGATCTTATCAGTGCTTTTAATCCCCAATGGAAGTTTTTGCTTCCCTGAGTCAGCTTTGGTTTACTACGTTTCATAAAGTGTTGTTTGCTTAATAAGGTTTAGTATCCCTCACTTATATTTATCTATTCCATGTCCTTCAGCCTAGCTAGCCGCGAGTTGCATGCTGCGAAGAAACTTGTTGAGACCTGCTTAAAATTTTGGATAGGGCGAAGAGCGGTGTATTGATGTGGGTGAGTACTTTTAAGAAAGCATTGTTTTATACCTAAACTTACTGCATCTCACTAAAAAGGTCCATTCGCGACACGCAGTGTTGGATGACAGTTCTCTTCCTTCTGTCCTTTAGGCGTTGCACGCTGCGAAGGAATCTTGCTTGGACCTGCTTAAAGCTTGAGATGGGTGCGAAAAAATGATGTGTTTATCTTGCATCAAGACAAACAAGCTTCCCTGCTGTACCCTGCCTGGCATAAAATCGTTATATTGAGTATAAAACCTATAGTAATGAATATTAGAGAAAAGATAAAACAGGAGATAGATAGTTTGAGTGATGAAGAGGTAGAAAAGCTTGAGAAGCTAATTATCTCTTTGAAAACTAAAAAAAGAACCGACGGGCTGCCCACTTTTGACCTGGGAGGGAAGTTTGATAAGATGAAACTAAGAAAAGAAGCATATGAGTAAAATATTGCTGGATACTAACCTGCTTCTCTATGCTATTGACAACAACTCTCCCCGGCAATTCCAAAGTCAGGTTATTCTGAATGCTAATGAGTATACGCTTTTTACTACCTCAAAAAATATAAGTGAGTTGCTTTGCGCCGCTACCCGGGGCAATCAGCCTATCCTAAATGTTTTAGACGCTTTGCGGGTGGTCAGCCATTATTACAAATGAGCGTTCTTTCCTTAAACTAAAAGCGTTGCTGGAGCACTATCAGCCCCGTGGCCTCAAAGTGCATGATTATGAGATCGCAGCAATTGCACTTGCTAACGGCATCACCCGGATAGCAACCTTTAATAGTAAAGATTTTTCTGGTATTGAAGATATAGAAATTATAGTGCCCTAGTTTATAAGTCTACTTTGTCACTTCCTTTCTTAGTAATCAAGTCGCTCTGTCCTTCGGCCTAGCTGGCCGCGCCTGGCCGGCTGCGCGTTGCACGCTGCGAAGAACCTTGCTTGGAACTGCTAAAGGTTTGAGAGGGGGGCGAAAAGTGATTTTTGAGGTGTGTACTTATAACAAAGCTTTGTTTTAGTTCCTATACTTAATTGCTCTAAACTTAAAAGGTCCATTCGCGACACGCAGTGTGCGACACCCGGTATGCGATACCCGGTATTGGATGACAAATGAGTTGCTTACAATATGAAGCCTGTCCTTCAGCCTGCCTCTGTGTAATAATTTTACGCCAGCCCACCTATTTGCCTGCCAGACGCACGCTCACCCCCTGTTTGCTGTAGAAATACTTTTTTGTGCAGATATATACTTCATATTAAGTGTATGCACATATATATGTGTGAATGCGCCTCCCGATCACCAACTATTCTTTACCCTCCCCCTATAATAATATTCTATAATGCTTAAATCCTGGTAATATACGCGTGAATACCTGTGTATATCACTCACAAATAAGTATAGAAAGCAAATATATGCCCGAGTATTAATCTGTCAGATACGCATGAGTATTTTGTGTGCATGTGTCATAAATTGCTGCTCTACTTATCATAACAAAAGGTATGTTGGGCATAATATATTTATTTCTAATGAGTTTAAAATTCTTTCTTAAGGATAATCATCTGACACCTGATCCGAATGATTATCGTGCAGAAACGGTCAAAGGTAAGACCAATGACCTGGAGGACATTATTGACATGATGATGCACCGGCCCGTAGGTGTATCACGGGTGGAAGTGACGGGCGTGATGGAGGAATTGTTCGTAGCCATGGAATTCCTCTTACTGAGGGGCGAGAGTATTGAGACTTCTCTCTTTAAGCTCTCTCCTAAGGTGAAGGGCGTGTTTGAAAGTGAGGATGCTCCTTTTGACCCTGCCAGGCATAAGGTGAAGCTCCGGCTGTTGCCCGGAAATAAGCTGGGTAAGATCGCGAAGGAAATTCCTGTGGAGAAAATAGCTCCTATCGTGAATGTTCCTGTGCCTACTGCCCTGATGGATATGGCCAGCCAGCAGAAGAACCAGACACTGACTGCGGGTAAGCCTGCCCGCCTGCAGGGGAATAAGCTGAAATTTGACGCAGCCGATCCGCTACAGGGGGTATTTCTGATCAACAGCAGTACGGATGAGGAAAGCAGAGCTGACTTTATCCTGGACAATGAGCCTAAGACGGTGACCTTTGTGGTGCCCGAAGGCCTGGCGGCAGGAAACTATCAGCTGGAACTGCGGTCCAATCTGGGCACTAAGGAACTGAAAGTAGGCAGCCTTAGTGCTATTTTAACAATCACATAATTATTCATCGCGCAACATATCTTTTGAAAGAGGCTTCGGCCTCTTTTTTTTTTGCACAATAGCCCCAAGCTGAGGGTTTACTGTTGTTTAGCTTTATTGCAATGTATGTGTATCAATACATATGGTATCTCTTGTACATACCCCCAGGATGTTTATCATCTTGTCCGAGATCCCAGTGTGGAGCACCCCGTGTGGGACACCCCGTGTTCCACACCGGGTGTGGAGCAATCCTATCCCCCCCCTTTGTCATTCAGGAAGAAACTTATCAGGACTTGCTTAAGGTTTAGGGTGGGGCGAATGGTGATGAGCTTAGAAAGAAAAACAGGGTGCCGACAGAGGCTAGTGCGCTTCGCTAAAAAGGTCCACCCTGGATGACAAAATGGAGAAGGTTAGTCCTTCAGCCTGGCTGGCCGCGCCTGGCTGACCTCGAGTTGCCTCCCGTGTTCCACACCCGATGTGGAGCACCCCGTGTGGAACACCCGGTGAGGAGCACTTTACCGCTATGCAGTCCTTCATCTGCAGGGGTGGTTAAGCTTCCTGATCCCCGGCGGCTTCGTCATTCCATGAGGGTCGCAGTCTGAAATGACAGATGGTGCAAATTGATAATGCTTAGCGTTTAGCCCCAGCCGGGCCTGGGGGCCTCAAAGAGCTCTTTTTTGTGCATAATTTTAATTGGCCTTTTAGGTTGGGGTTTCACCGGAATATCCTAAATCACCCTGATACCATCTCTTCATCTTCTCCTTTGCCCGCCGCTTAGCATTCTTATCAACTGCCACCTTAGGTATGCCGACTTACTCCAAACCTTCTCCGGTTTCCTGCTTGTACCAGACTCGCCCATCTCCCTGATTGACTGTCGACCACTTTCACTACCCATAGTGGTCGACAACGGCTATCAATCGTGGGCCATTTTGGATAGGCATAGTAGTCGACTATGGCTACTCCAGCTCGACTACTATGAGGCTTATTTCCTGAGCATACCGCTTAGGGTGCTGATTTTGTTTTGCCCTCACCCCTCGCAGGCCGCGAGTTGCACTCCGCGCCACGCAGGCCGCGAAAGAATCTTGCCTGGACCTGCTTAAGATTTAGGGTGGGGCGGAAGATGATGTGCCTAAAAGAAACGTATGATGCAGACAGAGACCAGTGCACTTAACTTACAAGTTCCACCCTGGATGACAATATGGAAAAGGTTTGTCCTTCAGGGGCTGGATGACACTTCTCTCCCTGTCCTCCAGAATGGATCTTGTTCAGACCTGCTTAAGGTTTAGGGTGGGTGCGAAAAGTGATGAGTAGGAGTGTGTGCCTTTAAAAAAGTTGATCTAATACCTATACTCGGTGCATCTCACTAAAAAGGTCCATTCGCGACACGTAGTGTTGGATGACAGTGGGAGGAGATGTGTCCTTCAGCCTAGCCGGCCGCGACACCCGGTGTGGAGCACCCGGTGTGGAGCACCCGGTGTGGAGCACCCGGTGTTGGGTGACAGTGTTCGTAATAAATACCTTTCCCCTCTGAGCTGATGCCCGGAAGGTGCCTGCCTGCAAGCTGTTTTCTGTCCCCCGACTAGCTGAGCAAAGCTTGCTCAGAGGAATTTATCGCCCCACAAATATCACCTTGTTTAATGGTGCATCTTCCTTATGCAATTAAGCCGCAGGGAGATACAAAAGTAGCTTTTTTTGGGTGGCAGGTTTAGCATGCATTTGAAATGCGCAAGTAGATAGTGGAAACTTTTATACAATATGAACGTGATCTTAAGTATTGATATTCAGACTTGCATTTACCTGTTAAAGCAAAGCACTGTGATTGTGCTTAGAACAAACTTACCTGGAGTATGTTCTTTTATTGTAATCTCATATGATCGAATACGAATGACATACTGCCGACAAACGAGAGGGCTAAACTTACCAACACAATAAATGTATTTTTTCTATATATAATATTATTATTTTAACTTAAAATAATGGTACATTAGAACAAACAATTTTTACTAAAGACAGTTTTAGATTAAAATACTGTATTTATTTAGATAAATACCTGAGGTCTGTACTTACTCTTACCTAGTGATAATTCATCAATCTTAAATTTCAGTACATTTTTTCATCAGCAAACGCAGTGCAATTTCACTGACTTTACTTCTTAGAAAAAAAATAAATTTTCGGTATATTATTTATTGAAAAATGGTTGAATATTTTGAGCTCATGAAGTTGAAAATTTGTCACTTTTATTAAAATATTGCTGGAAAATGTTTGGCTAGTGTAGCAATAAAAATGAAAATTCTCAATCTACTCCATATGTATAAGTACTTCAAAAATATAAGTATGAGGTATGAAGAACGAGCAATGGCATTGATGTGTACTATTACATACCATTGCAAAGAAAAAAAATATTTCATAGGTTAGATTTTCATAATGAAAAGAAGTCTTCGTGAGTGTTTAGCTAATGAAACTCCTCCATTGATAAAATTTTGATAATAAATACCATAAAACGCCAAGGCTGCGGCATGTAATAAATAATCGCGTATTAGCAGCCAGTAATCTAAAAAAGAAAATTTTTACGATAGTGAGCTTGTATATCACGGGTGATTCATAAGCAATCATCTGAAGGGTGAACTATGCTTTCTATCTGACAAATTGTCTTTAGTGTAATCAACAACTCAGTAGCCTAGACCTGATCTTCATGGGAAGAGTAAAATCAGCATATTCAAAAGTATGCATACTTATTTTAGCTTTGCCGGATGTTTTCGCTTTCGGCATATGGCTATCCCTGGGGACAGCTTTACAAAGCACGGTACTACTTACAGATATTGAATTTACTTATATTCTTACCCTCCTTTGGATGTGTGCATCAGGGTTTTCGGGACTCTATAACCCTCCCCAGCTGGTATCCTGGCCTCGCCTGAGCCTTGCGCTAACTAAAGCACTGACTGTTGAACTGCTGGCAGGTAGCATGCTCTATTATCTATTGCCTGGGATGGAGCTTAGGCCAGATGTATTTTTGCTCTTCTGCTGCTGGCTGGCAGCTGTGTCTTTAGGAAGTAGAATGGCGTTGCTTCGCCTGTATCGGGGGAGGCGTAAAGGGGATGGCACTGGGTTTATTATACTGGGCTACACTCCTGAAGCCAGACTATTACAGAGACATCTGAAAAGGGTAGGAAAGCATCACCGGTTCCTTGGCTTTTTTGATGATCGCTCACAGGGCGCCTATATACGAGGGCGGATGGTAGATGTGACCGACTTTTGTAGAAATCATAAGGTAGATGCCATTTACATCTGCGGAGAAGGCGCTTCCCAGCTTGGTGGACTGTATGATTTCGCCAACCAGCATTACATATATCTGTATTTTCTGATGCCAGGCCTGAAATACCAGGCAGGGCCCCTGGACCATATTGACCTTACTGAAGGCTTATCTCTTATCGGTTACCAGCCTTCGCGACGGAGGCAGTGGCGGAAGAAATGGCTGGCACTTCGGCTGAACAGACGAAGGCTGGTAGCAGCTACCCATTAGAGGTAAACAAAATGATATACTAAACGATCAACTGACTACCTATGAGAATACTTGTATACGGCATTAACTACTACCCTGAACTGACCGGCATTGGTAAGTATACCACAGAGATGTGTGAATGGCTGACCCGGCAGGGACATCAGATAGAAGTAATCAGCGCATTGCCTTACTATCCCGAATGGGATGTACATGAAGACTATAAAGGCAAGGGCTGGCATAGCGAGGTGATCAATGGGGTGAGGGTGCATCGTGGACCTTTCTATGTGCCCAAAAATGTAAGCGGTTATACCCGCCTGCTGCATGAGTTCTCTTTCCTGGCCAGTTCGGCCTGGTCGTGGATGAAGCAGCTCCCCCGTAATTTTGATCTGGTACTTTGTATTTACCCTCCCTTACCCATTGGTGTCTTCCCATTGCTCTGCAAATGGCTGAAAGGCACCCCTTTTGTGTTTCACATACAGGACCTGCAGGTGGATGCCGCCCGGCAGTTAGGCATTATCCGCCGCAAAGGGCTGCTTAATTTCCTGGAAGGTTTTGAGCGTTACTTTATGCGCAGAGCAGACCTGGTGACCACCATCAGCGAAGGCATGCGGAAGAAGGTGCTGGCCAAAGGGGTAGCGAAGGATAGGCTGAAGCTTTTTCCTAACTGGGTAGATACACAGCGCCTGTTTCCTTATGATGAAGCTGAAAAGCCTGGCCTGAAACAGCAATATGGCTATCAGCCGGGGGATAAGATAGTCCTCTATAGTGGTAATCTGGGAGAGAAGCAGGGGCTGGATAGCCTACTGAGGGCGGCGGCCATAGCGCAGGAAAAACAAAGTGAGCTGAAGTTTTTTGTGGTAGGTGAAGGGGCGGCCAAGAAAAGCCTGCTGGCGCTCAAAGAAGAATTGAGGCTGGAGAATGTACGTTTTGCTCCACTGGTACCGAAAAAAGAATTGCCGGATCTGCTGAACATGGCCGATCTGCATGTGATACTGCAGAAAAAAGGAGCTACCGATCTGGTGATGCCTTCCAAACTGGGGGGCATACTGGCCTGCGGAGGGGTGCCTCTGGTAGCCGCCGAAGAAAGATCGAGCCTGCGCCGCCTGATTGAAGAACATCGGATGGGGGTGCTGGCGGATGCCGAAAATGAGCTGAGCCTGCTCTATAGCATAGAGCAGTATTTTGCTAAACGTAGCCAGGTAGATTACAGTGCCCATGCCCGGCAGTATGCCCGGCAGTATCTCTGCATAGACAGCATACTTACCCGCTTTGAGAGTGATCTGGCTGAGGTAGGAGGGCAGTTAATGGTGGGTGAACCCATCATAGATAGGGCAGAAGCTTAATATTATTGCTGTCCCCTCTCTGTCGTTCAGCCTAGCCGGCCGCGCCTCGCAGGCCGCGAAGGAACCTTGCCAGAACTTTCAGGAAGGTTGATTAGAGCGAGAAGAGAAGGCGTGTATTTGATGCATTTCTATACTATAGCAGGTCTTGCAAAGGCGCAGCAGTTAAAGTCACTACCCCCTCACTGTCCTCCTGGAAGGATCTTGCCAGGACCTTCAGGAAGGTTGATCAGAGCGAGAAGAGAAGGAATGATGTTGCTGCTTACAAGGTGGTTTGCTTTTTTTGGAATGTATCTCCTACAAATGACAAAAAAGCCCTTGCGCCACGCTGGCTCCTGGATGGCTGGGAGGGTGTGAATGAAATGTTTCCTCTCTGTCATTCAACCTAGCCGGCCGCGCCTCGCAGGCCGCGCCTCGCAGGCCGCGAAGGAAACTTGCCAGACTATGCTTGCAGTACCGGGGAGAAGCAAAAAGTGACAAGCGCTCTGATGAAATTCTGTTAAGATAAATTACTAAACACTAAAAGGTCTCAATCCAAGGTCTCAAACTTGTAAAGCCCAAAAGCATAACCCACACAGGTACTGACAAAGTCCTTTTCGGGACACCCGGTGTTGGATGACAATAAGTAGGGAATATACACATTCTACTTACCCCAGGCCGTATTATTAAAAAAATTGCTATAATATTGCTGAATTGTTGCACTTTTGTTGTAAAAAATCACCCTATACCCTTATATTTGTTATCAGACAATCAACAAAAGCTAAGAGACTTTACAATTTCTTCATCTCAAACCCGGAGTAAATTAAATTATAGTATTGATTTTTGTAGCAATGGATGCCCCAGGGTGTAAAAGCTAAAATCAATACACTAAGCATTCGTAAAGTGGGGAGAGAAGCCCCGGCAACCTATATTCATTAATATTTAGCTGAACTATGAAGGAGCAGGAAAACGCATTATGGCAGTTGGAAGAAGCTGAGCCTATAGATGTAAAAGCGATGATTCGTAAGTATGTACGCTACTGGTACTGGTTTGTAATAGGAGTAGCGGGCAGTTTATTCCTGGCTTTTATTTATCTGCGTTATACTACACCGGAATACAGTATAAGCAGTACCATCCTGATCAAAGAGGATGAGAAAGGCTCGAGTTTTTCAGGAGAGGAAGTATTGAGTGACTTAAATATCTTTCAGAGCTCCAGAAATATAGACAATGAGATAGAGATATTACGCTCCCGTAGTCTGATGGAGCGGGTGCTGACTGAACTGGGGCTGCAAACTACCTATTATGTGAAGGGACAGGTGCGGGATGTGGAAGTGTACGGTAAAGGCACACCGGTAAAAGCGATCATCAGTCACCTGGACTCTACCGCTTTTGAGCAAAGTGTTATTGTGCGGACTAAGGGCAATAATTTTGAGCTGGAAGAAGTGGATGAGGAAGGGAATATAAATGTTTTTCCTTATAAATTGGGACAAAAAGTGAAGAGGCCTTATGCTACTTTTACGCTGATAGGTCAACCTAATATGCTGGAGGAAAAAGAAATCATTATTAAGTTTCATGACATAGGTGAATTAGCAGATGATTATAGAGAAAAACTAGTGGTCAATCCTGTAAACAATGACGCTAGTGTGCTTCGGATCAGCATGATAGATGCTGTGCCTCAGAAGGGGGTAGCCATCCTTGCCAAGCTCATAGAACTATACAAAATAGAAGCTATAGATGATAAGAACATAATGGCGACCAATACCATTGAGTTTATAGATGAACGCTTAGGCTATCTTACTAATGAATTGGCCGATGTGGAAAAAGATGTTGAGCGTTATAAACGACGAAATGAGTTGACTAATGTTACTACTGACGCTGAGCTTTACTTAGAACAAGCGAGCGAGTATAATGAGAAGATCTCAGAATTGAGAATACAAATTGATGTTCTTAGGTCAATTGAAAAATACCTTCAGGATATGGATAACGAATTTGAATTAGTACCAACTAGTTTAAGCAACGAAGATCCTAGTTTAATGGAATTGATCTCTAAATTCAATGAACTTCAATTGGAAAGAGTCAAGTTATTACGAAATTCTCAACCGAATCATCCTATGGTGACCTCCATCAATGAGCAATTGATGAATTTACGTGTAAATATTTTGGAGAACCTAAAGAGCATAAAAAATAGTAAAGAAATTACCTTTCAGAATCTCCAGGCCAGTTCAGGGCGTTTTGAATCACGTATCCGCCAAGTTCCCTTAATGGAAAGAGAGTTGCTAGAGATCAATCGTCAACAGAGCATTAAACAGGAACTCTATCTTTTCCTGCTGACCAAGCGAGAAGAAGCAGCCCTCTCACAGGCCTCCACCATCGCTAACTCTCGTATAATTGACCCCCCAGAAGCAGACGATGAACCAATAAGTCCTAAGAAGCATATTGTTATATTGGCTGTGATCTTTGCAAGTCTTGGACTCCCTCTTGTACTCATTAATGTAAAAGAACTATTAAATAATAAAGTAGATGAGCAAAAAGACGTAGAGAAAGCTACAGCAGTGCCTGTGTTGGGAGAAGTGATGCATAGTGAGGAAAAAGGAGCCCTGGTAGTAACGGGTGATAAACATTCGGCAGTAGCGGAGATGTTCAGGCTGGTCCGGGCTAATCTGCATTTTGCTACCCTGGGTAAGGAAAATAAGGTAATACTGGTAACTTCCAGCCGCAGCGGAGAAGGTAAAACGTTCTTTAGTATTAATCTGGGGGCCAGCCTGGCCTTATCAGGAAAAAAAGTAATTATTCTCAGCTTTGACCTGCGCAAGCCCCGTCTGATGAAAGACTTGAGGCTCAAGGATACATTGGGCATTACAAATTACCTGGTGAGTGATGATTTTAGTGTGGTAGCTTTGACAAAGGCAGTAGCCGAAGTGCCCGGCTTATATGCCATGGGCTCCGGACCTATACCCCCTAATCCGGCCGAACTGATGATGGGAGATAAAGTAAAGCAACTGATAGAAGAGCTGAAAAAAGACTTTGATCATATCATCCTGGACTCTTCCCCGGTAGGGCAGGTAGCCGATGCCTTTAACCTGGCGCCCTATATAGACTCTACCCTCTATATTGTCCGCTATAATTATGCCTTTAAGGAGCAATTGAGCATAGTAGAAGATATATACCGGAACAAAAAACTCAATCATCCTATGGTGGTGATGAATGATGCCAAAAAGAAAAACGCAACTGCTTATGGATATGGGTACGGGTACGGTAGTTATCATCAAAATGGGAAACATAGGGGCAAAAGTAAAAAGGCCTTTGTAAGATTATAAGAGATATAAAATGCTGGCGAAACTGAAAGCCAAAGTAGGTAAGGACAATGATCTTAAGGAGCTAGTAAATGGCTCAGCTGTGGCATTTGTCCTGAAAATAGTGGGAATTGGGTGTACTTACATATTTACATTTTTTGTAGCTAAGTACTATGGAGCTGAGGCTATGGGATTCTTTGCCTTATCATTCACTATATTACAAATAGCATCCATATTAGGTAAACTAGGGCTGGATACTGCTTTACTACGTTTTGTCGCACAACATGCTTCAAAAGGAAATTGGAAATCCATACAGGTAATCTACACGAAATCTTTACAGTTGGCTTTGCCTTTTTCATTAATAATATGCATAACAGTCTTTTTTTCAGCATCCTGGATAGCAGAAGCTATACTTAGAAATAATCAATTAGAATATCATTTACGAATTACCGCAATAGGCATTGTTCCTTTTACATTTTTATATATTAATACAGAAGGTCTAAGAGGAATAAAAGAAATAAAACTGTATGCTATCTTACAAGGAGTTTTTCCTTATTTAGGAGGTAGTATTTTTCTATTAACTATGTATTTATTATCTCCTTCAGATATTCAACCTACTATAGCATACATTAGCTCTATTATTCTAGTAAGCATAGGTAGTTTTATACTTTGGAGAAGTAAATATAGCCGGTCAAATAATTCTACTGTTACCTTGGTAAAGAATACTAGTTTTGTTGAGCTATTAAAGGTAGCAAGTCCTATGCTATTAGCTAACTCTATGTTTTTAATAATGCAATGGACTGATACACTGATGCTAGGTGGCTTGAGAAGCGAAGAAGAGGTAGGAGTTTATAGTGTATGTCTAAAAATCTCAAACTTAACAAGCGTGAGTTTAATGGCCATCAACAGTATTGCAGCCCCTAAGTTTGCTGAAATGTGGAGTACAAAAGACATTAAAGGGCTTGAACGAGTGGTACAGCATGCTACAAAATTGATCTTTTATATATCATGCCCAATTTTAGTATTGATTACAATATTTCCAAAACATGTATTAGGAATCTTTGGTACAGAATTTACTTCAGGTTATTGGGCCTTAATACTTCTTGTAGTAGGTCAGTTTGTAAATTCTATTTGTGGTTCTGTTGGCTATATTTTACAGATGACAGGTAATGAGAATCAATTTCAAAAAATTATTTTTGTTGCTGCAATCCTCAATGTACTGCTTAATACTTGGCTAATTCCTATTTATGGTATATCAGGTGCTGCTATAGCTAGCCTAGTAAGTATGACTATTTGGAATATTTCTTCTGCAATCTATATCAAAACTAATATAGGTATATTAACATTTAACATATTTAAAAATAATGGATAAGAACACTAATAGAAAAACAACTATTAGAAAGGTAGACTCAATCCTAATAGGTGCACAAAAAGCTGGAACTACTGCAATAAATGAGTATATAAGGCAACATCCTGAAATAATATCACCATCACACAATAAAACAAATGAGTTTAGTTACTTTTCGATAGATTCCATCTATCAAATTGAATATGAAAAATATTTTAAAACTTTATTTCAAGATTTACATATTCAGGGTAAGTATTTTTTTGCAAAAAATGTAGATATCATGTATGATCCGGAAAGTATGAAAAGGTTGTACAAACATAATAAAGATGTTAAGATATTTATGATATTAAGAAATCCAGTAGAAAGATGTTATTCTGCGTATTGGTATGCGAGGAGTCGAGGGTGGGAATCAGAGAAAAATATTGATAAAGCAATATTCTCAAAAAGAAAGAATTTTAAATCAAAGCATGCCAAAGCAAATTGTAATTATTTGGATAAAAGTGACTATTCTAAACATATAAAAAACGTATATGATATATTCCCCAACGAAAATATTAATGTGTTTTTATTTGAAAGTTTTAAAGCTAATCCAAACGTCATTTTAAATGAAATAGCAACAAAAATTGGATGTAAAAGGTATGAGTTTGATACACGAGAAAAAGTTAATTCTGCAGTGGCTGCTAAGTCAGAAATTTTTGCTAGGCTAGTAAGTCCAGGTAAATATGTAAGCGTTGCCAAATATTTTCCTCTTACATTAAGAATGAAAATTAGAGCTAAAATTGAAAAGTTCAACAGTAAGAATTTTATACCTCCAAAAATGGATGACTCTCTTAAAGATAAGCTCAAAGAGTATTTTCAACCTAGGAATGCAATTTTATCAGAACTGATTGGAGTAAACCTCAATGTTTGGGATTAACATAATTCTACAAGAAAGAGAAAACCCATATTTATTCTCCATAAAGCTTAGTAAAAGCATAAATGAATCATACTTAGTATAAAGATCATTTTAAATTAATTAGAAAAGAAAAATTATTTCTCTACTGTAGTTTTATGTTAGTCAATACAACAATCTTTAGATTAAAAAAAGAGAATAAATTTTTATACTTTATCATGATTCAGTCATGTGTGGCTGTATTAATTAATTTATCTCTACAATTTGTTGGATTGCATTCATTCACAGCTGCAAAATATGTGAATTACAGCTTTGTAGGAATTTTTCTTATTTTTTATTATAAAGAATTTATTTATAGTATTTTAAAAACCTATTGTGGAAATATATTATTACTTTATTTTATATATGGTTTAATCCGAGGTAATCCGCTAATCTTTGTGCTCTCCGATTTCTTTTTGCTTTGCATTCCGGTTACATTTTATGTTTTGGCAAAGCAAAAGAATATTACATTTTTTGTTAAACAATATCTTATTCTTTTTGAACTTCTTCTTATTCCAATAATCCTGTGTCGCTTTTTATTCTCTTATAACTTTTATTTTGATTATAATGTATTATTAGTTTTTTTCTTATTCTATATAGTAGATCAGAAATATTATAAAGCTATTATTATTTTTCTAGTGTTAATTTATGTTTACTCTGTAGGTAAGATTTTTTTCATTCAACTAACAATTATTTTAGTATCTTTTCTAATTTTTAATAGAAAAACATTCTTAGTTTCAATAGCAATATTTGTGATAGGTATTTTGATCTTAAATCTTCAAATTAAGTTACAGGATTTTAAATCGACTTCAGAAGGTTTGAATAAAGTTTATTTATTAATAAATTCTTTTGATTATAAATCACTTCATTTAGTAAACCGACTGTCTGAAATACCTTCTTATGCATTTTACTTTTTAGACCCTTCTACAGCTCAGAGAGTTTATGAATTTTTCCTTATCGTACAAAAGAGTAGTTTAAGCTTTATTCAATTGTTTTTTGGTCAAGGATTAGGGGGGTATGTATCAATGAATAATACTGGCGATAGTAGTGTTGTAATTGCACATCAAGGAAATATGGAAATTAAAGTTTTTCATTTAGGTATTTCTTATGTGTTGTGCAAATTTGGATTATTGGGCATTATTACCTCTATTTTAAGCTGTATATATATTTTATCAAAGGCATTTATTAATAACGTAAGAGCGAAAACATATGCTAACAAATTTACTATTCTATACCTATTAGTAGTGCTTGTGGGCATTAGTTTTACTTTTTCTAATTATGTTAAATTACCACTATTTGCAATATGTATTAATCATGTATTAAATTATAAAAAAAGAGGTTATGAAACCCTTACTCATTGGCCCTTTTCCCGAACCAGTTACCGGAGAGTCATTGGCAAATCAAACCTTGTCAAAATTTATGAATACGAAAAATTATCAACATGAAATTATTGATACTTCAGGATACAAATTGGTAAAGGGTTCACACGGAAGTTTTTCTACTACGAAAGTACTGTCTTTTTTAAATAAATACTGGCACATCTACAAAATAAGAAAATACGACGTAATTTATATTACTATTGCCCAGACATTTTTGGGAGTACTTAAGTATACCCCATTTATAATTATGGCTCAGTTGCTGCGGAAACCTTATGTATTCCATTTACATGGAAACTATTTGTACAAAACCATAGCATTAGCTTCAGCCTGGCAAAAAGTAATCTTGAAAAAGCTTATTAGCCCTTCCTCAGGAGCTATTGTTCTTTCTGATAGCCTGAAGAAAAATTTCACTCCTTTTGTTTTATCTCGTAACATTCATTCTGTTCAAAATTTTGCTCTTCCGGAACTCTATAATATTACTTTTGAGAAGAAGAAGTTTGATAAATTAAGGTTAGTTTATCTAAGTAATCTGATGAAAGAAAAAGGAATACTGGAATTTTTGGAAGCGCTTCATCATCTTCAAAGGGAGGGCATAGATTTTGAAGCCAAAGTGGCAGGTAGATTTGAGGAAGAATCCAGAAAACAGGTAGAAAATAAGATGAATAAGTTAGATCCTCACTCTTTTAGTTATTTAGGAGTGGTACAAGGAGAGGAGAAATATAAGCTTTTGCTGGAAGCTAATGTATTTGTTTTGCCCACATATTATAAAATTGAGGGACAACCGATCTCTATTCTGGAAGCTATGGCAAGTGGAAATATTATCGTTACCACCAGGCAGGGGGGGATTCCGGATGTGGTATCAGAGAAAAATGGATTTTTTGTGAAAAAGCGTGATCCGGTATGTTTATCAGAAACTTTAAAAAGAATAACAGCTAATCTTCCATCTCTGGTTGAAATGAGCAAATGGAACTCTGCCTATGCTTCCAAGACATTTACAGTAGATAATTTTGGTGAGAATATCATCAAGATTTTATCAGGCGTGGTACGCAATGAAATATAAATTCAAATTAGTATATAATGAAAGATAAGATTTACTATAAGATCATTAAAAGCGCGATCAATGATAAACTACTCTCAGAAAAAAACAGTATATTAGTCATTTGTGCAGGCACTTATGATAAAGAAGTTTTTAATAGCCTTGGGTTTCAAAATGTAACCATTTCAAATCTTGATAGCAGAATGAAAGGTAACGAATTTGAACCTTATCAGTGGAGCTTTCAGGATGCTGAAAATATAACATTTGCTACTGACCATTTTGACTGGGTAGTGGTACATGCGGGTTTACATCATTGCTACTCTCCCCATAAGACATTATTAGAAATGCTAAGAGTAGGCAAAAAAGGAGATAAACTGCAAAATTGGCTTACCCAGGGTGATGATAAGATAGAGCTCAATATGAAATACTTGAATAAAAATTTTAAACTTAAAGATGTGCTACACAGTCAGCGATAATCTTATGTGGTTTTACTTTCCCAACCCTGATAAGTTATAGATCCCTATCAGTTACTTCTATGCTATATTGGTTTAATTCTTTGCCAACATTTAAGCAGCATTATATAATGGACCCCAAAAATAGGACAGTGATTTAAACTTTTAGAGAAAAAGAATAGAAAATGCGTACCGTAAGTTATTAGAAAGACGCTTAACTCCTACTAATAACATTTCATATGATACGCATTCTACGCAAAGGTATGATAACTAAACACTTTATCCCATATTTAAGCCAGGCAAAACGAGGGTATTGCAGTCGCGCACCACTTTGGGAGATTGTGAACGCAATTATTTACAAATTTAAAACGGATGTACACGGGGTCGCCCGGCGATGGTATCTTTTGCCCTGCAAGTCTCTGATTAGCAGCAACAAGATAAAATACGGTGCCGTCTATCACCACTATCGCAAATGGGCCAAGGCCTATGCGGCGCGGATGGAAGCTGGCAACGCACTTGGATTCCTCTACTTAAGGATCATAAGCATCTGCTTGACCTGAGTTTAGCCGTGCTTGACGGCACACATACGCCGGTAAAACGGGGAGGTAGTCACGTGGGCTACCAAGGCTGGAAGAAGACCCGCACTACCAACACAATCTGGATGACGGATCGAGCAGGAAAAGTAGTTGGGTTTTTACCGCCTGTTTCGGGTAATCATCATGATCTGTATGAATTAGAAACACGATTAGAAGATCAGATTGCCGACTTGAAAAAAAGCGATATTGACGTAGATGGACTATTTCTCAACGCTGATGCTGGGTTTGACAGCAATAGCTTTCGCCTTACCTGTTTCAGGCACGGTATTCAACTAAATGCACCGCTTAACACACGTAACATCAACAATTTAGCTGATTGCGATTACTATTTTGATGAACTCATGTACAAGGAACGCTATGTTATTGAAAGAACTAATGGCTGGATGGATGCATGGCGCAGGTTCCTAAATCGTTTTGACAAAACTTTAGTGAGTTGGAGGGCTTGGCATCATATCTATGCCTTGTGCAGTTGGTGTCTCTATCTTCAAAAAGTTTAAACCGTTTCAGCTTAAACCTTTAAATTGTTCTACTAAAAAAAGAAAAAACCTGTCCTAAAATATGGAGCCACTACCTTACCTTATAATTACTTGTAAAATTAAATATTATAGATATATACTATTTACTGTCGCTTGGTGTAGCCTTCAACTAACAGACAGCCAGGCTCAGATCAAAAATATGAAGTATGGTATAGGCACTCAGGCAACTTATACTTCCTCAGAGAGAGTACCTTTCTGGATGGCAGCTAATCAGTATGGTAGTATTCCTCTTTCCGGGCCTTCTCTTAGTGTTTTAGGCCATCTAAGCCGGGAGTATGACAGTGCACAAAGCAAGCTGGTGGATTGGGGGTTCTCTCTGGAAGGTAGAGCAAACCTGGGAGAACAAGCTGAGTTTCTTTTAATAGAAGGCTATGTAAAGGGTAGGTTGGGCATATTTGAATTTAAAGCTGGGCGCGAGAAAAACATAGTAGGTCTGGTAGATTCTACCCTTTCTTCCGGCTCTTATGCGGTATCGGGCAATGCTTTGAGCATACCTAAAATAGAACTTTCTGTACCAGAATTTTACGCCCTACCCCTATGGGGCGGCCTTTTTGCGTTTAAGGGTAATTTTGTTCATGGATGGCTAGGAGATGTTCGAGTCAGATATCCTAACGCGCCTAAGAGAGTAAACTCTTTTATTCATCAAAAGTCATTCTTTGGACGTATTGGTCGTTCAGATAGTAAACTAAAACTCTATGGTGGAATCAATCATGTTGTCTATTGGGGAAATGATAAAAATATTTATGGTAAAGATCTTGTAATTCCATCTAAAAAGGTGTTGTTATATGTATTCACAGGTAAAAATGTGGTAGGTAGTTGGTCAGTATCAAAGGTGGGTAATCACCTAGGTTCTATAGACGTAGGTCTGGATTACACTTTTGATAAACTTAGGCTAATGCTGTACCGACAGAATTTTTACGATAAGGGAGCTATTGGTTATCTGGCCAATCTCTATGATGGACTAAATGGGATATCACTGAGCAATATGCAAACAATTGCTGAAGGCTTACAGTGGAAGAAGTTTTTGCTAGAAGTGCTTTACTCTAAAAATCAGGCGGGTGAGATCTGGTCTAAGTGGACACCTTCCGGACCGGAGCACTATTATAATCATAAAGTTTACGCTGAAGGCTACTCTTATCAGGGAAGAAGCATGGGCACGCCTTTCTTTACTCCGGCCCATGAAGCCAGGGAAGGACAATCACATGACCTAAGTGATTACTTTATCAATAACAGAGTCTTGCTTTTTCATCTGGGAGCTACTGCCTCTAGCTTACAATGGAGTTTTACAGGTAAGCTTTCTTATTCCCGCAACTTTGGAACTTTTGAAACTAGTGATGTACCCTATTTTTGGTTTAATGGGCCGAGGATACCACACACACCTGAATATGGAATTTTTGAAGAGGTAGGGCAGTTTTCCGCCTATTTTGAGGGCGAAAGGAAATTGAATAAGGGGCTTAGTGTAGGTTATGAAGCAGCGCTGGATGTAGGAAATCTTTATGAGCATGCATTTGGGGCTATGGTAAAAGTAAATAAAACATTTCATTAGAAGGTTCATTATTTTTCTTTCTGCTTACATAAACAGCCCATACACATTTACATATTGAAGAAGTCTGTTTTATTATTATTTATAGGTTCACTCCTGCCTGGCATAGGCTTTACGCAAAGTGAAGTTTCTTTTTTTATCCTGAGTGGAAGGGAAAATGCGCATAAGCTGGCCAATGCGTACTTTAATCCTCTGGGCAAAAGTATGTACAATAATCTGGGCAATGGATGGATGCAGGGAGGGGCCATGCTGAATGCAGGACAGGTACAATTGCGTTTACAGGCTTCCGCTACATTCTTTCCGGCAGAGGATCAGCAATTTGATCTTTCAGCATTGGGATTAAGTCAGCATGTAGCTGTGGCAGAGGGAGAAGCTATACTTACTCCAACGGCCATAGGGGATCATATCAATGGAGTGGTGCTGGAAGTAAAAGCTGAAAGCCCTGCTGATGGAGAAGAAATCCCTCTGGCTACTTTTAGTACGCCTGATGGTATGGGTGTCCCTTTACTGCCTATGGCCTCTGCCCAGCTTAATGTAGGCGTTCCTTATAAAACAGAACTTATGCTAAGAGCATTGCCTAAGGTGAATTTTTCCGCGGGTGATACGGATTATACGAACTCCCTTTGGGGTTTGGGAATCAGACATGTACTGAGCCAGTGGTTATCAGAAGAAACTTTACCCTTTGATATCATTATTGCTTTGGCCTATGGGCAGCAGGATGCTAAGGGGAAACCTAAAATTATAGGCTCATGGCCTCATACCAATGGACAGGAAATTGAAAGGACGCCTGAACAGCAGGCCCAGCAGATTTATAACAGCCAGGAGTTACATATAGCAGTAGGGGCATGGAGTACAGAGCTTTTACTCTCTAAAAAGCTATCTTCTTTTACGCTCTATACCGGGTTTAATTATACTACAGGAGTTATGGAGGTAATCAGCGAAGGTATTTATCCGCGTCTGGATGTTCGCTCCAGTACTGAGGCTCCTTATTATGCTTATTTTTTTCATGATGAAGAAGATCCGCTTAAGTTGCGTACCAGTTCAGCGCAGCTTAGTTTCACAAGCGGGGCAGCCTACCAGCTTGGGATTTTAAGTTTAAAACTGGAAGGAAGTCTGGGGCGTTACAAGAATATCACTGCGGGTTTAGGAGTTAATATATTACGATAGCAGATTATGAAGAAAGTGATCCACATATTAGCCAGCCATTATCAATTATGTTATTTACGTATTATTCGCAAACGTGAGATGGCATGAGAAAATGGTTATTTATAGTTTTATCGGTGGTGTATGTGGGGATAGCCGGCTGGCTGTTGTTCTTCTTTCCTTTTACCAGCGTCAACCGTCTGGATCATTCAGTAGAAAGGCATATCAATCCTGTTCCACTGGAGACCACCAGTCAGTACTTCCGTAATGCCTGGAAGTATGCCAATTGGGCACAGTTTCAGCAACTGATTACCAATGTAGGAGGGAACATACTCTTGTTTGTCCCTATGGGAGTGATCTTATTTCAGCTTAAGTTTATTCCTAATCAATGGTGGTGGGCGCTGTTGCTGGGTTTTCTGATCAGCAGCGGGGTAGAAAGCATACAAATTCTCAGTCGCACTGGTAATTTTGATGTGGACGATATCATGCTCAATGGTTTGGGCACACTGCTGGGCTATGGGCTATGTACTCGTATGCCGATACTACAACTGTATAAGGTTTAACCAATCAAGCCGCTGAGCTTGCTGCTCTCAAGGGCGATTTGTTTTCATGAGGGAGATAAGGGCTATTAACTAACAAGTCCTTCCAGGATGACAGGAGGGTGTGTTTATGTCCTCCAGGAGGGATCTTGTTTAGACTTGCTATAGTATTGCTTTAAAGCAAAAGGTATTAGGGTAATATTTTTGCTCTCATGGGGACTTGCCATGCCCGTATTGCATAATGGAGCATATCCAAATTGATACATTTTCGTATCTTTAGCTTATGGACTATAGAAAGTTATTAGAAATCAGAGCAGATAAGCGATTTGGAAAACCTTGTATCAAGGGAACTCGGATTAGCGTTTACGATGTATTAAACTGGCTATCTAACGGGATGAGTCGAGAGGATATTAAATCTGATTTTGGGGAACTCACTGATGAGATGATCAATGCTTGTCTGGCTTATGCGGCAGATAAAGAACGAAGATTGATCTCTGTCACGTGAATCTTCTATTCGATCAGAACATATCACCTAGGATTCTAAAAATCCTGCCGAAACAATTTTCAAATTGCCAACAGGTGAGGTTTGTAGGACTTGAAGACGCTTCAGATTTTGAAATTTTTCAGTTTGCCAGGAAGAATGATTTCGCAGTGGTTACATTTGATGCTGACTTTGTTGATCTTAATGCAATGCATGGAACCCCCCCGAAAATTGTCTATCTCAACACTGGAAACCTAACCACTAAAAATATCACTGAACTTTTGATGGGCAATATCATGCGAGTCAATCATTATCTCAGCTCTGGCTCCGATGACATTCTTGAACTGATAAAAGCGCCATAACATTATATATGAAAGCATAGACGCTCAGGGCAAACGCACAGACCAAAGCTACAGATTCATAGATTAAACTTTGCGGCTTGATAAGCGCTGGTTATACGAGTAGCTGAGATTCCTACCTCCAGGTAAGGTTTGTTTTATGAGGGAGATGAGTGCACCTAATAAAAAAGATTCCTTCGCGGCCGGCCAGGCTGGATGACAGGGAGGAGAGGGGTGTGAAGGGCTGCTGAGGGAGGACTATACATGCACAGCAGTACTGTTAATTTTGGTAATGTCATGCGAAATAGCCTGGGTACACTGCTGGGCTGCTGGGATATGTGCTCGGGTGCTGGTGTTGCCGCTTCATAAGTCTTGAGGCGATAAATGAGTTAAGACGATTGCTTTGAATGGAGTATCTGGTTTTAGCTGAGCATACTTTGTGCAATTCACAAAAAAGGTACTTTCAGGATGGAAAAGATCTCTTCACTGCGTTACGAGATGACAGGGAAGGATGGCCGCATTGCACCCGGTGTGGAGCACCCGGTGTGGGACACCCCGTGTGGAGCACCCGGAGTTGGATGACAGTTCTCTTCCCCTTTTGTCCTTCAGCCTGGCCGGCCGCGAGTTACACTCCGCGAAGGAAACTTGTTGAGACCTGCTTAAAGTTTAGGGTAGGTACGAAAAGAGGCATATTCAAGTATGTGCTTTCAATAAAATATTGTATAAGTTTCTATATTCAGTGTATTTCACTAAAAAGGTCCTTGCGGTGGCACCTGAATGACAGGGAGGAGGCGTTTATGATCTGAAGCCTTCCGCAGAAGTATATAGCAACAGAAAGAAACCTAGCTCGTATTGCATAGTGCGCCTGCCTCCCTTCAGGGAGTCAGAGGGGTGTGAAGGGCTGCTGAGGGAGTACCATACATGCATAGCAGTACTGATAATTTTGATAATATCATGCGAAATAGCCTGGGTACACTGCTGGGCTGCTGGGATATGTGCTCGGGTGCTGGTGTTGCCGCTTCATAAGTCTTGAGGCGATAAATGAGTTAAGACGATTGCTTTGAATGGAGTATCTGGTTTTAGCTGAGCATACTTTGTGCAATTCACAAAAAAGGTACTTTCAGGATGGAAAAGATCTCTTCACTGCGTTACGAGATGACAGGGAAGGATGGCCGCAGAGCATCCGGTGTGGAGCACCCAGAGTTGGATGACAGTTCTCTTCCCCTCTTGTCATTCAGGAAGAAACTTATCAGAACTTGCTTAAGGTTTAGGGTGGGGCGAATGGTGATGAGCTTAGAAAGAAAAACAGGATGCCGACAGAGGCTAGTGCGCTTCGCTTAAAAGGTCCACCGGCATCGGCCGTCCGACTGGATGACAAAATGGAGAAGGTTAGTCCTTCAGCCCGGCTGGCCGCGAGTTGCACTCCGCGCATTGCATGCCGCGAGTTGCACTCCGCGCCACGCTGGCCGCGAAGGAAACTTGTTGAGACCTGCTTAAAGTTAAGGATGAGGCGGAAGGTGATGTGATGCAAAATAATGTACTTCTAATAGGGCATTGGTTTAATACGTATGTTTACTGCTTTACACTTAAAGGTTCTTTTTGCTCCACGCAGTGTGCGACACCCGGTATGCGACACCCGGTATGCGATACCCGGTGTGGAGCACACTGCGTGGAGCACCCGGTGTTGGATGACATCTCTACTACTTTGTCATTCAGCCTGGCCGGCCGCGAAAGAACCTTGCCTGGACCTGCTTAAAGTTAAGGATGAGGCGGAAGGTGACGTGTTTCAAAAGAAAAATATAACATAGCCAGAGCTTAGTGGATCTTACTAAAAAGTTCCTTCGGCATCGGCGGGGCCGCCCCGGCTGTCCGACTGGATGACATTGGAGAAAAAGAACGACCTTATTGTCATTTCAGTGGCTTATATGCTACACAATAAAAGGGGGTGAGGGAGTGGTATTGTACAAGCGTGAAGCTATCTCTATATTACAGCCATGTATATGAAGCTTTTGTCCCTGGCCCTTTTCTTTTACGTGCTTTCACCTTTGGTCTATGCGCAGGAGAAACGGCCGGAGAAAGTGCATGTCCCCTCAAAGAGCGCTTTCAAAAATGCTAAGGTGCAGGGCATCATCCGGGATGAGCGACTGTCAGAAATTTCCGGCATAGCCCCCAGCGGCAAGTACCCTCATCACTATTGGGTGCACAACGACAGTGGGCATGCGCCTTACCTCTTTCTTATAGATGAGAAAGGCAAAACACGGGCTACTTTTCATCTGGTCAACGCCCCCCATCAGGACTGGGAAGACATGGCGGTGGGCAGGGTTCCGGCATCAGAAAATGGACCGGCCTATCTGTACATAGGCGATATAGGGGATAATGGCAGGAAGAGAGCGGTCAAAAGTATATTGCGAATCAGAGAGCCAGTCAGCCTGCCTCCCGCTGATTCCCTGCGCCGGCTGGAAGCAGTAGAGACTATTCGTTTTCGTTATCCGGGTCCGGGGCCACAGCATAATGCGGAAGCGCTGATGGTGGAACCTTTCAGCGGAGATGTATATGTGCTCTCCAAAAGCCGGGACAGCACGGAAGTATATCGCCTGCCGTATCAGCAGCAATACGCAGAAGAAGTAATAGTACTGGAAAAAGTATGCCGCTTATACCCTAAAGTGAAAAGCAGGCTGGACCAGGTCACCGCCGCCGCTATTAGCCCGGATGGGCGAGAGCTACTGATCAAATCATATAACCACATCTATTACTGGAGGCGGGAAGATCAGCATACACCGCTGTCGGACCTGTTACAAACACGCCCCGCTATTTTGCCCTATAAGGTGGAGCCGCAGGGAGAAAGTATTGGCTTTAGCGCTGATGGCAGTGGCTTCTTTACCCTGAGCGAAAAGCGTTTTAGCATTAAACCCAGGCTCTTCTTTTATCAGCGGAAGTAAGCTTACCCTCTTTGTGGGGTTGATATTATGCTGAAACAGAAAGAGCAGGCGCTGCAAACAGCAATGCAATGCAGACTCCTGGCGGTTCACTTCTTTACAGGCCAAACCCAATACATATGATTAGGTATTGTGAGGAACCGGTCCGGAGGAACCGGTTTGGAGAACCCGGTCTGGAAGATCCGGTCGGGAGGCTCAAGGCTACATATGCTACTTTGACCAGATAGGCTATTGCTGCTGTTACTCTGGCAGGGTGAACAGAAGCGCCAAAGTTTTTGATTGCACATTCTCAGGACTTTACTTATATTCAAAAGTGCGGTGCTGATTTCAGAGACTCATGGGTCATATTTTTAGTCCTCCGCCGGTAAAACGATGGAGGCTGCGTTTGCATAAGCACAGCGAGCATGATTAACAGATATTATATACATTACTGCCTAAGCCAAGCCTAAAGGTGCTCAAGTATAAACACTTATTACTACACTTCACTCTCCTGATCCTGCTGACTTTGCCGGGCCGGATATTGGCTCAGGAGAATACTTCTATAGGCTGTGCCGATGGGATAGATAATGATGGTGACGGGCTCATTGACTGTGAAGATAATGACTGTCAGGCGCTGCCCAATGATGGTTGTACAAGGTGTGGGGAGGGAATTACTTTTGCCGATGAAGTGCTGGAGTATAGTCCGGGGGGGAGCCTTAGTGGCTTGGACCCTTCCGCCGCACTGGGGGTGAGTGACTGGACAGGCGCCTTTCCGAGTCTGACTGAGTTTGTCTTCCTGGGGGAGAACGGAAATTTAAAACTGGCTTTTACCAATAACCTGCTTACCAATTCCGGAGATGCCACTGACGATCTGTGGATTTTTGAAGTAGGCTCAGCGGAATTAAGCAGGCTGGCGCTGAGGCCCGCCAATGCCTTTACCGAATCGCAATTACAAATGCTGGGTATTACCGATGCGGACATGGATGGCTATTATGATGTGGGAAATGTCCTGGGATCTGATGGGTTTGACATAGATATTGTTTTGCCGGGTTATGCAGCAGAGACCTTATTGTTTGATGCCATTTCCATCAGTGATGGAGGAGGAGGGCTCGCGGAGTCAACCCTGGGGCCGGAGATAGATGCCGTCTGTGCCATCTCCTCAGTAAGCTTGGACTGTGCCGGAGTCGTGAATGGCACATCGGTGCTGGATGACTGTGGAGAGTGTTTAGCCCCTGACGATCCTGAGTTCAACCAGAGTTGTACCGACTGTGCCGGAGTTGTCAATGGTACATCGGTGCTGGATGACTGCGGAGAGTGTTTGGCACCCGACGATCCTGAGTTCAACCAGAGTTGTACCGACTGTGCCGGGGTAGTGAACGGCACTTCCGTACTGGACGATTGTGGAGAATGTTTAGCACCCGACGATCCGGACTTTAATCAGAGCTGTACCGACTGCGCCGGAGTGGTGAACGGCACCTCAGTGCTGGATGACTGCGGAGAATGTTTGGCACCCGATGATCCTGAGTTTAACCAGAGCTGTACCGACTGTGCCGGAGTGGTCAACGGCACCTCGGTGCTGGATGATTGCGGAGAATGCATGGCGCCAGACGATCCTGAGTTCAACCAAAGCTGTACCGACTGTGCCGGAGTCGTGAACGGCACCTCGGTGCTGGATGATTGCGGAGAGTGTTTAGCCCCAGACGATCCTGAGTTTAACCAGAGTTGTACCGACTGCGCCGGAGTCGTGAATGGCACATCGGTGCTGGATGACTGCGGAGAGTGTTTGGCACCCGACGATCCTGAGTTTAACCAGAGTTGTACCGACTGTGCCGGAGTGGTCAACGGCACCTCGGTGCTGGATGATTGCGGAGAATGCATGGCGCCCGATGATCCTGAGTTTAACCAGAGTTGTACTGATTGTGCCGGAGTGGTGAACGGCATTTCCGTACTGGATGACTGCGGAGAATGTTTAGCCCCTGACGATCCTGAGTTCAACCAAAGCTGTACTGACTGTGCCGGAGTCGTGAACGGCACTTCCGTACTGGATGACTGTGGAGAATGCATGGCACCCGATGATCCTGAGTTCAACCAGAGTTGTACGGACTGTGCCGGAGTCGTGAACGGCACCTCGGTGCTGGATGACTGCGGAGAGTGTTTGGCACCCGACGATCCTGAGTTCAACCAGAGTTGTACCGACTGTGCCGGAGTCGTGAATGGTACATCGGTGCTGGATGACTGCGGAGAATGTTTAGCACCAGATGATCCTGAGTTCAACCAAAGCTGTACCGACTGTGCCGGAGTCGTCAATGGTACATCGGTGCTGGATGACTGCGGGGAGTGTTTAGCGCCTGACGATCCTGAGTTCAACCAGAGTTGTACGGACTGTGCCGGGGTAGTAAACGGCACTTCCGTACTGGATGACTGTGGAGAATGCATGGCACCAAATGATCCGGAGTTTAATCAGAGTTGTACTGATTGTGCCGGAGTCGTCAATGGTACATCGGTGCTGGATGATTGTGGAGAATGCATGGCACCAAATGATCCGGAGTTTAATCAGAGTTGTACTGATTGTGCCGGAGTCGTGAACGGCACATCGGTGCTGGATGATTGTGGAGAGTGTTTAGCCCCAGACGATCCTGAGTTTAACCAGAGTTGTACCGACTGCGCCGGAGTCGTGAATGGCACATCCGTACTGGATGACTGCGGAGAATGCATGGCACCCAATGATCCGGACTTTAACCAGTCCTGCGCTGAAAATACAGTCTATATTCCTAATGCTTTCAGTCCGAATGGAGATGGCCTGAACGATAGGTTTGAGCTATTTGGCAGATCCGCCCGGGTAAGGCAGGTCAGGCAATATATAATTTACAACCGCTGGGGTGAGCTGGTATACCATGCTTCTAATTTTGATATAAATGCTCAGGACTATTGGTGGGATGGTAGGATGCATGGTGAAGTTCTTCTTCCCTCTACCTTTGTCTACAAAATAGAAGTCGAATTTATGGACGGAGAAATAAGAAAGTATCAGGGGAGTATAAGTCTGGTGAGGTAAGTAGTATGATAACCGTAGTTATAGCTACTGCTCTTTTCCCTCAGAAGACTGCTTAATGTTATTGTGTGAATTAAACTTTTTTTTGTACCTTATGAAGATACTATAAGAGCCAGCCTGATTATACTTCTGGTCAGGCAAATGAATGTAATGCTAAGGTTTTAGTAGTTCAGGCTTTTAGAAGTCAGATATATTTTCCTTTTTGTGTAGGGTTCTGTAGACTCTTACTTGTAGAATAGCTTTTTTCGTCAAACTATGCGTGCTTTCCTACTACTCCTTCTAGCATGGGACATGTCATTTTTTGTCACTCCTGTCTGCGCGCAGTCCTTTAGCGGTCAGTTTGCTTTGCGCCCCAAGGGAGTGTTAAGAGTAGGCGAGCAGCCGGCAGCGCTTTTTCTTCCTGATGGAGAAGCTGATTGGGGAGTGGCAGGACTGGGGGCAGACTGGCGCAGTCATTTGTTATACCCTAGTCTGAATGGCTCCTTACTGTATGCCAGCACTGATTTCAAAAGCACAGCAACGCAGCATAGCTGGCTTAAGCTTCAGGGGCCATCCATGAGCTTTGTTCTGAACGACAGGACCAGATTGGCCCTGGGGATTCAGTATCGCTGGCAGGCACAGATGTCTACCGCAGCGGTTTTCGCGCGTGATATCATTACCGAATTTTCCGATGAAAGTACCTATGAAAGAGAGCGGGTGGGGGTACATGCTAAATTAAACAGCACACAATGGGAGGATCTGCATTTCAGCTATGCCTATCTCATGGCAGAAAACCGTTTAGGTAGCTGGTATATAGGGAGCAGCCTGCATCTTCTTCTTGGCAATGGGGTACTGCAAATGCATTTTCCCTATATGGATTATGAGCTCAGGGATTCTAATGTGATCTATGTCCATGCCTACCGATGGGATGCTCGCTACAGCCCGGGCTATTCAGCCAATGAAAACTGGTCCGCCTTCTGGAAACCACAGGCTATCGGGCTGGGTATTGATTTTGGCCTGCAATGGCAAAGTAAGCATGCACCATTGAATAAGAAAAAATGGCACATAGAACAGGCAGGCATCAGTCTGCTGGATTGGGGAAGGATTGGGTTTTCACCGAAGTCATTACACTATTATGGCATAAATAAAGAAACTAATCGGCGCATTGAACTGGACCACTTAATAGATGAAGTTGCGAGCCCTATAGCAATACAGGACAGTATTTCCGAAATTCTAAGTATGACAAAAGAATACGAGCGGCTATCTTTGAGTCTGCCCTTCAGGTTTAGAGGAGAGATGGTGGTGGTAAGGAAGAATCTCTCTCTTTTTTTTACCACAGAGATAAATTTGCATACCTGGCAGCAGGCTGAAGTAAAATTACATCAATCCTGGAAAGTGAGTGGGGTGCCCGTTATCGAGCTGGAGTCATGGGGAAGGCTTGCCATACCGCTGGAATATGATGCCGCCTACGGTTTACAGACGGGAGTAGCATGGATGTGGAAGCATATCAGTGTGGGTATCCCTCATGTGCCGGCATTGCTTCCTAACAAAGGAGGGAGCTCTCACTTGGGCTTTTGGTTGAGCTGGCACAAGTCACTGTTTGCTTCCAGGGCTATTCTTTGCCCATAAGCAGTATTCATCACATCATGTAGTAGGGGCAAAGGCATGCCAGGGGTTAAGGGCTTATTTTGGGATAAGCTTGTCTGAGCCTGCTGACGCTCTTTGAGAGACTATTCAGGTGATACTCTATTCCAAGGGACAGACCAAAATTATCACTGAGCTGACCGGTATCAAATCCTAAGCCAGTAGTGAAGGTCCATGCTTTATGTAAAAAAACCAGCTCCTGCAAAAAATACCACTGTATTTTGTAGGGTGTAAACTGCCCTCCGTTAAAGTAATTACCGTAGTTTTCAGTATAGGTAGCCAGCGTACGAAAGTGTAAAGTGGGTAACATTTGTCCTTTTATGCCCATATGGAATGCCCGGATTCTATTGTTAGTTACCACCCAGCGTTCCGCATCTACGATGTCTTCCTGCAGATAAATCGCTGCTTTGTTTCGGTCTACAAAAAGAGGAGTGCCTATGATTCGTCCTCTATAAGTCCATCCATTCGTATACAATCTGTTATTATAATAGTTATCATGCCCCGACTTCACGTCTCCGCTTTGGTAACGGGTATCTACGAATTCCAGGGTAAGGGCTGAGAAATTTGTGTTTTCTGCATGGTTGATGATAGATACTCCCATCAGCTTGTCAGGGTTGGTCAGCGGTTTGATGCCAGAGCGGTCCTCAAAAGGGATCTGATGATAAAAGCTAAGGGAGAGCTCCTGGAAATCAAAAGAAAAACCAAAGTCCATAAATCCCAGATGGTTTCCCAGACGCCCTTCTTTGGCTTCGGTATAAGGGCGGGCATCATCTATGGGTCTGCCCATAACCACTGTCTTAAAGGCATTCCAGGAATTGTCCAGCTGACCGGAGTCGGGATGCTTTCCTCCCCATATCGCAAAACGATTATAGCCTGCGTATGCATGGAATGGCTTACGCCCTACTCTCAGGTAGAGGTTTCTTTCGTGTAGAAGGGTGTTGGGTACTAGTCTTTCTTTTCCCATCCATCCATGACTGAAGAGCCCCTTAAACTGTACCCAGCCATAGGTAAGCGGAACATCGGTATATTCTCTTACAGACAGGCTTACTTTAGGAACCGGTAGGGCATTTCCGCTTACGCCTAAAGAGCCGCTGGAAAGCTCGGGGTTAATCTCTCCCAGAATTTCTTCGTATCTGCCTGCCCTTATCTGCCAATGGTTATAGTTTAACGTAACATTTCCCTCCTGAATGAAAGTTTCGCCCAGGTGATTATGATTGTACACATCCAGTGCATAGGAGAGGTATAGATCGGGCACTTCATTATTCTCAAGAAAATAATGATAGAGAGGGCTTTTGGCGCGGTATGTATGTTTATTGGAAACCCTTATATGCGTAGACAGGTCTGCATGTCTATCCGCGATGGTACCAAAACGACCTGCTATGAGCCAGAGGGGTTGATAAGATTGGGTAGCTACAGTGGCTGTTGTGCCTATTTTCAACTGTAAGGAGTCTGTAAACTGCGCATGAGCACTTCCGGAAAAAAATAGGATAGCCACGCTTATTTGTATTCGGGGGAGTTTCATAAGCAGAATAAAAAATCTTTCTATTAAAATAATAAAAAGGATGGGTTTAGGAGAAGGAATCCTATAAAAATATAGTGTAATACCAATTCTTTGTTACTGCTAAGCTGTGAAGCTTCCGGGAGCTAAGAACGAAAGGTGATAGGGAAGTAATAGTATGCAACTATGCTACGGTATATTTCCTGAAAGTGGGCTGTGGGACCGGCAGTCGCCACGGCGGGCCACGGCGGCACGGGGTGCCCCGCACAAGTCCACGGCATGTATGCCCCGGTTAGTGTCCGGCCTGGAGGGGCTCCACAAACCGGAAATGTATGGTGTATAGCATGCAGCTTAAGGCAAAGGCGACTGTAAGCAGTCAAAAGGTTGTATGGGTACAATAAAAAATGTCCTACTCTTTTTCCTCTTTTGAGGAGAAGAGTAGGACAAGTAAGTTGATCATTAGCTGTTGTTAATCTGTCTTATTGAAACAGCTAAGCATGATTGTCAAGTGAGTACTGTATTATTCTGCTGTAACATCAGAAGAGCTTTCAATTCTTACCTGACCATTGGTGTTGGTAAAGTAGTTATCGTATACTTCTCCATCCGCACTGCTCTTGATCACAATACCTCTTCCCTCTTTGAAGTAGTTATCGGATATGTCAAGTCCGCTCGTCCCTTCTAAGTATATACCAAAGCTACTTAAGCCTGACACCTCATTTCCTGATATCTTCAGGTTTTTGGTATGGCCTCCATCTGTACACTTAATCTGTATACCCATGATTTGCTTATCAAAGTTGGTTGGAGTAGAGACCTTATTATTCTCAATCCTGATGTTTTTAGACTCCTTGGTTCCATTTACCAGGATGCCTTTAGATCTCTGACTACTGTTTAAGAAAGCCATTTCATTCATGTTGTTGTCTACGATCACGATATTCTCTACTATGGTAGGAGCACCATATTCCCCTTTTCCATGATCAACCCCTACATATATACCATGATTGTCTATTTTTTCCATGGTATTTCTCTCAATCGTGATATTTCTCATCACTACACGTCCACTGGTTGGCTGCGCTACTACAGATATACCCATCTGGGTTACTTCTCTGATGTAGTTGTCTGAGATTACCACATCCTCCGCACTATAGTTTCCGCCGTTCAGTTTTAGCTGGCAGTTATCAGAGTAATTGTTGAGTACTTTGATGAACTTGATATTACGAGCATTGATACCATGCAGTGTCCAGTCAGGGTCAGCGATGGATTTTTTGCTGTTAATAAATCTACAGTTGCGGATGATCACATTCCTGGTTTCTTCCAGCCAGATGCCAGTGACAAAGTTACGTTCCGCATTAATATCAATGGTAACATTTTCAATGATTACATCAGTTACCCCATTAAGTACTAATCCTCCTTGTATACGGGATCCATCAATTTTAATAACTGCTCCATTTGAGCTTGTGATACGCGTATGGCTGCCGATTAACCAGTTGTTATTTATCTTTTTATCACTGGTTAAATTGATAGTATTCTTGATTACAATATCTGATACTTCATCAGCAGGGGCTTCAACGGCTTCTGCTTCTACTGTAAGTTGCAGCTGATCAGATGCGGTAGCTTTTTCATTGTCAGTCACTGTAACCTTGAAAGTATACTTACCTTCTTTCAGCTCATTGATTTTAACCGAAGCAGTGCTGGCATTGCTCAACTTAGCCTGGGTAGGACCATTTACCTGCTCCCACTTATAAGATGAAATGCTGCCATCTGCATCAGAGGCCTGAGCTTTTAAGGTAATGCTATTATCAGGCAAAGTTAAGGTTTTGTTATCCCCTGCATCTACAGAGGGAGAAAGATTACCAATTTCTACATCACCACAGTTGATGGCAGCGCTACCTGTGCCAGAAGGCGTAGAACCGTCCATGCTAATAAAAAACTTGTCGAGCAGGGTGCCATCTTCACGATAGCTCACCTCAATAGTATTTGTTCCTGCTTTCAGCTCAACGGGATCGGAGTATGAATGCCATACAAATCCACTTTGCGGTTTAACAGACCATTGATCCCAGCTGCCACCGTTAATACGCACATAAAAAGAGTTATCTCCTCCACTCTCAGCCATGATACGTCCGAAGAGCTTATGACTACCGGCAGTAGCGGTATTAAAGCTAAAAGAAGCAATATCCTGACTGGCTGAAGGTGCTGAGCTGGTACTGTTATGTCCATCTTTGATACTGATATAAGAACCACTGGAAGCAGAAGAACCGGATAGTCTTTGCCACTTATCTCCTAGGGTTGAAGCGCATTCAGCTTCTAACCATACGCCTGTTTCATCTGCAGGGGCTTCAACGGCTTCTGATTCTCCTTCTACTGTAAGTTGTAGCTGTTCGGAGGCTGTAGCCTGCTGATCATCAGTTACAGTGACTTTGAAAGTGTAAGAACCTTCCTGTAGGCCATCTACTTTTGCAGTAGCAGAGCTGGTATTGCTCAACTTAGCCTGGGTAGGGCCATTTACCTGCTCCCACTTATAAGATGAAATACTGCCATCTGCATCAGAGGCCTGAGCGGTAAGAGACGTGCTATTGGTAGGCAGGGTAAGGTTTTGCAAACCGCTTATGCTTACTTTAGGGGCTTCATTTCTGATACTTTCACCTCCGCAGTTGATGGCAGCGCTACCTGTGCCAGAAGGCGTAGAACCGTCCATGCTAATAAAAAACTTGTCGAGCAGGGTGCCATCTTCACGATAGCTCACCTCAATAGTATTTGTTCCTGCTTTCAGCTCAACGGGATCGGAGTATGAATGCCATACAAATCCACTTTGCGGTTTAACAGACCATTGATTCCAGCTGCCACCGTTAATACGCACATAAAAAGAGTTATCTCCTCCACTCTCAGCCATGATACGTCCGTAGAGCTTATGGCTACCGGCAGTTGCGGTATTAAAGCTAAAAGAAGCAATATCCTGACTGGCTGAAGGTGCTGAGCCGGTGCTGTTATGTCCGTCTTTGATACTGATATAAGAACCACTGGAGGCAGAAGAACTGGATAGCTTTTGCCACTTATCTCCTAGGGTTGAAGCGCATTCAGCTTCTAACCATACGCCTGTTTCATTATTTGTATTTGCCTCAATCCTGTGTTTGGGGCTTGTCTTTTCTGAAATGTTTTCTTTTGCAGATGCATAAAGAGAACAGGTGCAGAATATTATGGGTAGTAGAATATTTTTCATTTTCATTGCTTTATTTCTGTCGTCTTGTACAATTTACTTCCTGATAAAAATTTTCTTGGTTGAAGAACCATTCTCCGTCACTGTCTTTAGATAATAAATTCCACTCACCAGGTTTTGTACATTTATCTTTACTTCTCCCTGAATTTCATCAATAATTCCTGATCTTACTACATTTCCTGCATTATCAATCAATGTAAAGCTTGTATTGTCTTTTGCTTCAGACAAAATATGTAGTTCATCAACAGTTGGGTTAGGGTAAGCACTAACCTTGATCAGGTCTTCAGCTGCCTTGCTATTAATAATATCAAACTGTATCGAGCTAGTAGCAATCTGACCGCCTTCTCCATTTAGGCCGGAAAAGCTTTTCGCACTCAGGGAGTTTCTTCCTATTGTGGGTGTCCATCCTTTGATGTTAAGGTTATTGTTTACATCGCCGGCCAGGGACAAAATTTCATTCTTTTGATGGATATTTTTATTGTCATTATATCCTAACAATATGCTTTTACCACTTTTAGCGTTTTTTACATTAGTTATCACCTGCACATCTTTTCCTACCTCAGCTAAGTCTATTACTGCGCCTTCGGGTATAGGATCGTAAGCCGGAACAGTTTGTTGGGTCTTTGTATCGTATAAGCTGAATGTAATGGCATTGTCAATAGGCTCATCGACAACTGTAAAGCTAATACTGGCTTTACCGATGATATTTCCTTTTGCTCTTTCTTCCTGGTATGCAATAGCAGTAACTTCATTACTTCCCAACTCAGGCGCCCAGCTATCGTAGATAGTAAGCTTATCATCGCTCAAAAGATTAAAATTCAGTCCTATACCATAGGGGGCTATTTCTTCCAGTTGGAAATTTTTGCTTTTATTAAATTTTAGCGCTACACTCCCGGCCTGCTTCTTTACCAGATTGGCTACCACGGTAAGTTCTTTTCCAACGCTTGATATGTTAATTATTGCCCCTTCTTGTATGGGATTATAGCCTGCTACAGGTTCACCAGTTTGTGCGTCGTACAAACTAAAAGTAATCTGAGCCGCTCCTTCAGAGGGTAAGTTATCATTTGTAGGCTTTATACTTTTACTAGTGTTACTATCAGGGATATCTTCAGAAATAATACCTTTTTTGGAAGAGTAATTATTTAAAGAATTTGCATTTATGCTCACTGCAGGTGCTATAAGCAGAAGAGCGAAAATAGACATTGGTAAAATTGAATACTTGCTACACTTGCCTCCTTTTTTGAAAAACAAAATTGAATTTTTTCTAGTAATCATCTTCATATGTGCTCTGTTAAATTTATAAATTTTCTTCTGAATGGAGCACACTGCAAAAATGATGACAAGATCGTGGATGAATTGCTGCTAGCTTGTTTTAAACATTACTTGAGTAATTTAGCAGTATGTAGATGAGATATTCAGGTAAAAAAGCCTATGTTATATAAATATACCTATATTTTATTGTATTATATTTATAATGATTTTCTTTAGAATATCCTTTTGCATCTTTAAGAAGTAGAAGGTGTTTACCAATATGAAAATATTTAAAAAGTTGTCAATATTTAAATATATACCACCTAATTTGTACTTTTTTTATATTCATGAATAATTATGTGAATGAAGGAACAGGATTTTTTATAAGAAGGGCTTAATGAGTAAGAAAGCAAAAAAAAGGAGTTTATCTTTTTGAGAAGGAAAAATGAGCATGGATGAGAAGGAAAAAAATGAGATAGCAGTATATTAAATAATTTTACAACAAAACCTTCATTTCTTCTTATAGATGGCAGTGTCTTTAACATTTTAATCAAATTTCTTACAGCAAACACTTTCTTTTTGCATCATAAAAGAATTTGTATAGGCATAAAAAACTAAATCTTTTATGCTAAAAACCTGATGACTTTTAACATTACTTATACCACAGTTCTGCTAAAGGGTTGAAAATCAGTGGGGAATCGGCTGGTTGATAAAAATTATCGGTAGTAGCGGGTAAATTTTGAAGGAGAGTTGAAATGATTGAACCAAACAAGCTTCTTTTAGTCTGGTTCAATCATTTCTCAAATCTCATGAAGGTTTAATCAGGTTTAACAACTTTCTCAAACCAATGCTGCTTGTCTGAGTGATTGTATAATTTTAAAGTATAAGTCCCATTACTCAAATTCAATGGAGCAAGGTCTAAATATACTACACGTTCATTCATTCGAAGAGCTGTGTGGTCTACGTTTAGTTCAACGCCAGTATTCGTGATGAGGCTAAAATTATAATCAGTAACATTTACAGCTGCTGAAAAAGATATATAAATGCCCTCCTTAAACGGGTTAGGGTGAATAACTAAGTATTCATATTGACCACCATCTGAAATGTTTTCATTATTCAGGGAGGGAGCTTCGGCATCAGCGCTACTTCTGGAAAGGTTTGCAAGGCGTGCACTGCTGCCACTACAATTAGTTCCTACAGTACCGATACCCGAAGGGGAATTGGCATTCAGGGTAAGGTATAGCTTATCGAGTTGCAGCCCATCTTCTCTGTAGGCCACCGCAATGGTATTGGTCCCCAGAGAGAGGACCGCTGACTCATAGAAGCTATTCCAGTTGAAGGCATTACCTACAATAGTCGCCCATTGGTTCCAGGGTCCTCCATTGATACTGATCCAGAAGGAATTGTCCCCTCCACTGGCAGCCAGCGCTCTGGCAAAGATAGCATAAGTTCCTGCAGTAGAAGCCTCAAAAGAAAAGGTAGCGATAGCCTGGGGATCAGTAGGGGCGGCACCGGTGCTCCGGAATCCATTTTGCACAAAGAGATAGGCATCATTGGAAGCGGCCGCACTGTTTCCTATGGCCCAGCTGCTGCCGAAGGTGATACATTCAGCTTCCAGCCAGATTTCGGTATCTCCACCGCCGGACTGAGGGCTGACGATGACCTGCACCTGATCGGCTGCGGTAGCCTGCTGGTCATCAGTGACAGTGACTTCAAAGGTGTAGGTGCCTTCTATGAGGTCAGCGACACTGAGTGTAGCGGTGTTGGCATTGGTCAGGGTAGCAGTAGAAGGGCCGTTGGTTTGCTGCCAGCTATAGGCAGTGATGGTACCATCGGTATCTGAAGCCTGAGCAGTGAAGGAAGTGCTGTTGGCAGGCAGGGTAAGGTTTTGTGTAGGTCCTGCCTCTACAGTAGGAGGATCGTTAGCAGGTCCCCCGGTACTGACGATGACCTGCACCTGATCGGCTGCGGTAGCCTGCTGGTCATCAGTGACAGTGACTTCAAAGGTGTAGGTGCCTTCTATGAGGTCAGCGACACTGAGTGTAGCGGTATTGGCATTGGTCAGGGTAGCAGTAGAAGGGCCGCTGGTTTGCTGCCAGCTATAGGCAGTGATGGTACCATCGGTATCTGAAGCCTGAGCAGTGAAGGAAGTGCTGTTGGCAGGCAGGGTAAGGTTTTGTGTAGGCCCTGCCTCTACAGTAGGAGGATCGTTAGCAGGTCCCCCCGAACAATTAGTTCCTACAGTACCGACACCCGAAGGGGAATTGGCATTCAGGGTAAGGTATAGCTTATCGAGTTGCAGCCCATCTTCTCTGTAGGCCACCGCAATGGTATTGGTCCCCAGAGAGAGGACCGCTGACTCATAGAAGCTATTCCAGTTGAAGGCATTACCTACAATAGTCGCCCATTGGTTCCAGGGTCCTCCATTGATACTGATCCAGAAGGAATTGTCCCCTCCACTGGCAGCCAGCGCTCTGGCAAAGATAGCATAAGTTCCTGCAGTAGAAGCCTCAAAAGAAAAGGTAGCGATAGCCTGGGGATCAGTAGGGGCGGCACCGGTGCTCCGGAATCCATTTTGCACAAAGAGATAGGCATCATTGGAAGCGGCCGCACTGTTTCCTATGGCCCAGCTGCTGCCGAAGGTGATGCATTCAGCTTCCAGCCAGATTTCGGTATCTCCACCGCCGGACTGAGGGCTGACGATGACCTGCACCTGATCGGCTGCGGTAGCCTGCTGGTCATCAGTGACAGTGACTTCAAAGGTGTAGGTGCCTTCTATGAGGTCAGCGACACTGAGTGTAGCGGTGTTGGCATTGGTCAGGGTAGCAGTAGAAGGGCCGTTGGTTTGCTGCCAGCTATAGGCAGTGATGGTACCATCGGTATCTGAAGCCTGAGCAGTGAAGGAAGTGCTGTTGGCAGGCAGGGTAAGGTTTTGTGTAGGTCCTGCCTCTACAGTAGGAGGATCGTTAGCAGGTCCCCCGGTACTGACGATGACCTGCACCTGATCGGCTGCGGTAGCCTGCTGGTCATCAGTGACAGTGACTTCAAAGGTGTAGGTGCCTTCTATGAGGTCAGCGACACTGAGTGTAGCGGTATTGGCATTGGTCAGGGTAGCAGTAGAAGGGCCGCTGGTTTGCTGCCAGCTATAGGCAGTGATGGTACCATCGGTATCTGAAGCCTGAGCAGTGAAGGAAGTGCTGTTGGCAGGCAGGGTAAGGTTTTGTGTAGGCCCTGCCTCTACAGTAGGAGGATCGTTAGCAGGTCCCCCCGAACAATTAGTTCCTACAGTACCGACACCCGAAGGGGAATTGGCATCCAGGGTAAGGTATAGCTTATCGAGTTGCAGCCCATCTTCTCTGTAGGCCACCGCAATGGTATTGGTCCCCAGAGAGAGGACCGCTGACTCATAGAAGCTATTCCAGTTGAAGGCATTACCTACAATAGTCGCCCATTGGTTCCAGGGTCCTCCATTGATACTGATCCAGAAGGAATTGTCCCCTCCACTGGCAGCCAGCGCTCTGGCAAAGATAGCATAAGTTCCTGCAGTAGAAGCCTCAAAAGAAAAGGTAGCGATAGCCTGAGGATCAGTAGGGGCGGCACCGGTACTTCGGAATCCATTTTGCACAAAGAGATAGGCATCATTGGAAGCGGCCGCACTGTTTCCTATGGCCCAGCTGCTGCCGAAGGTGATGCATTCAGCTTCCAGCCAGATTTCGGTATCTCCACCGCCGGACTGAGGGCTGACGATGACCTGCACCTGATCGGCTGCGGTAGCCTGCTGGTCATCAGTGACAGTGACTTCAAAGGTGTAGGTGCCTTCTATGAGGTCAGCGACACTGAGTGTAGCGGTATTGGCATTGGTCAGGGTAGCAGTAGAAGGGCCGTTGGTTTGCTGCCAGCTATAGGCAGTGATGGTACCATCGGTATCTGAAGCCTGAGCAGTGAAGGAAGTGCTGTTGGCAGGCAGGGTAAGGTTTTGTGTAGGTCCTGCCTCTACAGTAGGAGGATCGTTAGCAGGTCCCCCGGTACTGACGATGACCTGCACCTGATCGGCTGCGGTAGCCTGCTGGTCATCAGTGACAGTGACTTCAAAGGTGTAGGTGCCTTCTATGAGGTCAGCGACACTGAGTGTAGCGGTATTGGCATTGGTCAGGGTAGCAGTAGAAGGGCCGCTGGTTTGCTGCCAGCTATAGGCAGTGATGGTACCATCGGTATCTGAAGCCTGAGCAGTGAAGGAAGTGCTGTTGGCAGGCAGGGTAAGGTTTTGTGTAGGCCCTGCCTCTACAGTAGGAGGATCGTTAGCAGGTCCCCCCGAACAATTAGTTCCTACAGTACCGATACCCGAAGGGGAATTGGCATTCAGGGTAAGGTATAGCTTATCGAGTTGCAGCCCATCTTCTCTGTAGGCCACCGCAATGGTATTGGTCCCCAGAGAGAGGACCGCTGACTCATAGAAGCTATTCCAGTTGAAGGCATTACCTACAATAGTCGCCCATTGGTTCCAGGGTCCTCCATTGATACTGATCCAGAAGGAATTGTCCCCTCCACTGGCAGCCAGCGCTCTGGCAAAGATAGCATAAGTTCCTGCAGTAGAAGCCTCAAAAGAAAAGGTAGCGATAGCCTGGGGATCAGTAGGGGCGGCACCGGTGCTCCGGAATCCATTTTGCACAAAGAGATAGGCATCATTGGAAGCGGCCGCACTGTTTCCTATGGCCCAGCTGCTGCCGAAGGTGATGCATTCAGCTTCCAGCCAGATTTCGGTATCTCCACCGCCGGACTGAGGGCTGACGATGACCTGCACCTGATCGGCTGCGGTAGCCTGCTGGTCATCAGTGACAGTGACTTCAAAGGTGTAGGTGCCTTCTATGAGGTCAGCGACACTGAGTGTAGCGGTGTTGGCATTGGTCAGGGTAGCAGTAGAAGGGCCGTTGGTTTGCTGCCAGCTATAGGCAGTGATGGTACCATCGGTATCTGAAGCCTGAGCAGTGAAGGAAGTGCTGTTGGCAGGCAGGGTAAGGTTCTGAGTAGGCCCTGCCTCTACAGTAGGAGGATCATTAGCAGGTCCCCCGGCACTACCATTTACATATATTCTTGGCACACGCACGTCCCATCCTATAGAAATAATATCTAAGTCCCCATCATTATCAATATCAACTGCCTGGGTACCGTCATGATGGTCCATTGGCCCACCGGGATGTAGCACATGTTGTATCCATGTGCCTGTATTACAAAGGTCATTTTCAAAAGCTAAAAGCCGGTGATTTCCTTTCCACTCTCCTGTGAGTACATCCAGATCACCATCCCCGTCCATGTCCACTACATCTAAGCTTAAGCCGTTGTCAACCAGACTACCAATGATCTTTTTAGTCCAGGCGTTTGTGGGGTCAGCAGGAGGATCAAACCAGTTTACATCTCGGTCATTACCTAATTGGTTAACCACACCATCCAGAATACCATCTCGGTCCAGGTCAGCCAAGGTATTACGGTCAAAGTGAGATGAGAGGGTTATACCTGTTGAGAAAGTAGTCCAGCTTCCGCCCTCATTTCTCAACCAGTTGGCTCCCTGAAAGAGATCCAGGTCACCATCACCATCTATATCTCCGGCGGTGATAGCTTCTCCATAAGAATCTGGGCTAATGGAAGTGATTGTCCAGTTCTGGTTTACCGGATCAGTGGGTACGTTTAACATCTGTACATAAGAATCACTGGACTCCGCTCCATTCCAGACAATAGCAATCTGGGTGTTGGCGACATTATTAAAGTTGCCAACAGCAGCACCAGCCATAAAGGTTTCCTCAAAAGTAGAGGTGCCAGCTGGAATATTGGTATGAATGGTAAAATTACCGTTTCCGTCATTTTCAGCCCAGGCCATTGCTGCACTGACATAAGTACCCTGGGTTCCGAAAACGTCTAAATCTCCATCATTATCAAAATCATGGAGAAGCGACATATTATTCATTGGTGCTCCTATGGTATTCTGAACCCAATTGCCCGCAGGGCTACCTGGGTTTTTGTACCACCATCCTCCTGTGATGATATCTTTGTATCCATCACCGTCTATATCTCCGGAAAAAATGTATACTGAACGGTAAGGCACTTCACTCCCTATTACTACCTCGCTCCACTGATCTGGAAAAGGTTTATCAATACAATCACCTGCAACAACATTTACCTGAATCTGATCCATGATGCCCGTCGGACTGTGATCAGCATGCATGAGTTCGAGCGCAATGGTATGACTTCCTACTGATAACTCATTGAAGGTAATAGGGTCGGTATTATATACCCCTCCTAAGTTTACGCCATCTACCATTAAATGAAAATGTGTGGTCCCGCTGCCAACCTCCCAGTTTCTGATCTCAAAGGTGACATCAAAAGGCTGTGTTACGGTAGCACCATCGTTGGGACTCAAAATGGTAATGGATGGATCAGTCTGCTCAACCCCATAAGAAACCTCAATGGCCGAAACCTTTGCCTGATCTACTACAGAAGTAAAATTTAAGGTCAAAGTGCCATCATTAACTTCAATACCTTTGAATTCTTCAATAATGGCTGTGGCTGTCGCTCCTGCATTTTCAATGATATCATAATCATTTAATGTGTACTGCCCGCCTTCTATCTGCACATCAAACTTTCTCGCACCCGCTCCATTGTTATTTTCTACGCCATGATATATCTCCGCAAAATGCAGATTGATGTCATAAAAACCAGACTGTGGAACAGGGATATTATAGGTTACATCGCCATATAATTCGGTTTGATAGATAGCATCAGAGGTAGTATTGTTGATAGGAAGAGAAGTATTGGAATAGGGTGAACCTCCACTACTGTACTGGTCTGCACTCCAATCAACATTATTAAGACTCACTGCCGGGCCACCGGAATTAATGCGCAGAAATACATCGCTTCCACTCAAAGTAAAGTTTTCTTCCAGACTTTGAGTGAGCGGTATTCCACTCACATTTTGGATATTGTTGACTGTTAATTCATATTGAACCTGAGAAGATAGGGGGGATATATTCAGAAATACTGTTCTGTCATCATCCTGCAAAACAGCGGATGAAATACTGACACCATTATTGATAGAATAGTTAGCGGTCTGCTCCGCGGAACTTTCCTGAAGCAGTTCATTAAACTTCACTTTTACCTGATTAGGAGCTAAGGCTTCCACGGAGACGATTGCAGGAGGCGTATTATCCTTTGATATCCCGCTACCATTGAACTCTATTGTATTGATATCAAATAAGTTGATGTTTCCAGAGTTTTTGAATACAAAATAGAGGTCATTTTTACCTCCAGGGTCAGTGACAGATGCCTCTACATTGGTCCAGTCATCAAAGCTACCTGTAACGGGTATCGGTGCAGTACTGAGAAGAGGACCGCTAGGAGAGCCAGCATGAATTTCAATGGTACCTCCCTGGGGAGAAGCCACCCGATAGGTGACAGAATTGATGTTGAGCAAATTTCTGTCAGAGAGTACGATATAGGCGTTATGCTCTAGTGCCCTGACGGAGCTTCTTCCACCACCCAATGGATCAGAATTGACGATCACATTGGTTTTGTCCTGATTGTCATAGAATTCAGCTTCCATTCTTTTAGGGTGAACAGAGATCTGATCATATGAAGTTAAGCCGCTCGCATCGGTATAATTAACATTTAGGACAAAGAAAATATCATCTTCTCCCTCTGCGTTGTGGCCTGTAGCATCAAGGTGAATGGTTCCTGCACATTCATTGATGGCGAGCCCATCATGGAAATGATTCAGGTGGCCAAGCGATGGTACTACAGTTAAATCACTGCAATCAATGCTTCCATCGGAAGTAGAACCATCTTCCACATCATTTACTTCAATATGGAAGTCAATATGATCATCCCAACTGATCATTCCCCCATCAGGAGGATATATATATTCAAAAGTTGGAGCATTGTTACCGGCATATATCCTGATAGACTTAGCATTTACACCTCCATTCTGGTCATCTACTCGTAGTTGAGCATCATAAATTCCTGCTTGACTGTAAGTAAAAGTGGGGTTTTCTTCATTAGAGTCTACCGTTCCATCGGATTGGAAGTCCCATTCATAGACAAGTTCATCTCCATTAGGGTCGCTGGTACCGGCACTTGAAAAATTGACAGTTAGAGGGACCGCACCGGAGGTATTGTCTGCACTTACATTTACCTGAGGGGTAAGGTTGGGGTCTATGCCTGTAAAGTCAATACGTACTAACTTTCCGGTGCCGGTATTGCTCGGACAACACCCCGCTCCATACTCTAATATATACAGTTGACCGTCCGGCCCAATTTTTAAGTCAATAAAGCCGGCGCCTTTCACGATATCAGGCGCTAATTGTTCAGTAGATAAAGCATTCCCTTCCTCATCCATGTCTACTACCCATACCTTACTCTTATTGAAGTCATAGTAGAAATAGGTGCTGTCAAAAATCAGAGGTAGTTTCTTGGGGTTGTCAATAGAAGGATCGTAATAGTACCTCGGACCAGCTAGATAACATTCGTGTAGAAACTCCAGCCAGGAGGGTTGGGCAGGTGGGAGGTTGACAATCCCGGTGTTCCATTGTGATAAGTTCACCGGATTATCAGGGTCATAGTAAAAGTTTGGATTTGAATACGTATTCAGATAAGGTTCATTTTTACCGGAAAGGTAGGGCCATCCATAGTTGCCCGCACTTTTGGTAAGGTTAATCTCATCCAAACCTCTTGGGCCCAGATTACTATCCACATTGGCATCCGGACCCACCTCTCCCCAGAATAACCAGTCGGTATTCGTATTATCAACAAAAATCTTGAATGGGTTTCTGGCTCCCATTACGTAGATTTCCGGTCGTCCGTCTACTCCATTGGGAAACAGGTTACCTCCGGGAATCGTATAGGTTCCATCGGGCTGAGGTTTGATACGGAGTATTTTCCCTCTTAAGTCGTCGGTATTAGAAGAGGTATTTTCAGAGCTGAAGTTGGGATTAGTTTCATCAAGCGTAGAATATTGAGAGTGGTTTGTATTATCCCCTGTAGCAATGTATAAATTACCTTGAGAGTCAAAAGCCATATCTCCGGCTGCATGGTAGCAGCATTCTCTTTGCGTGGGCCACTCTAGCACTACTACTTCAGATGACATATTAATTAGATCTCCGTTCATTTGGAATCGTGAGACCCGGTTAACAGTAACTGAAGCAGGTGAATAATGTAAATATATGTAATTGTTATTCTCAAAATCTGGGTCAAACGCAATTCCTAATAGACCATCTTCCAGTTCGTGAAAGACGTCAATAGTCCCTGCGGATACGGTAATTTGTGTATCCGTATTATATATCTGTACTTCTCCATACCTATCCAGAATAAAAACTCTACCATCAGGTGAAAACTCAAAATTTACAGAGTTTTTTAGTCCGTTTAGCAGTATTACCTTTTGAAAATCGGTGGGTAGTTGCCCAAAAGCACATTTAGGAGCTAAGATACATATAGAAAGCCCTACTATTAGTAAAAGGCTACTACAACGCTTTGATAAGCATTTGAAACTAGGTATCCTTAATTCTTCAAAGAGAATTCGGAGAGGTGAGAAGATAATATGACTCATAGGATAAGAATCTTTCAGATTAAGATAAGATACATTTATAAATTTAAATAAAAGCATTGAATATTACATGAATTTATTTGGCCTAAAACAAAATCCTTAGAATATGTAAATTATGGCAGGTATAAGGTTAAATTATTTAACGTTAGTGAAAATACTCATAATAAGGTAAGCTGGCCAATACACCTATTGGGAATAGCTAAGGCTTTTGCCCTTTAGTGATTTGAGTACCAAAGTGAAAATTTGTCTTAATAAAAAAAAGTATTTATTTAATATTTTGAAAGGTTGTTATCTCAAAAAAAAACAAGAATAACGAAACATTGTACAGATGTAGGAGAAAAATAGAAAAAAAACTAAAATGAAGTGTTGTTTCAAAAACAAATATTTGATACTTTAGACTAAATAAAATATATTTTAGTATATAATGTATTTTATTTACGTATCTTGTTGATTTAGTTAAAGAAAAAAGAATAATATTCTGATTACTTCTCAAGTAATATTTTAAGCCCTGTAATAATATAGATGTAACTATTTCTTTATGATGTGAAGGAAAGCCTGGTGTTTTTCAACAGCATTCTATTTTCTACAACTTTTACTCTGCTAACCAAACTCAGACCTGTTATGAATCCTATTAAGAAAACAGACACTCAATTACAATTTAAAGCAGTCAATCCTACACTGGGGCAGAGGAATAATGTAGTGCCGGAGATAGATGTAAAAACATTATCTATTATTATTCCTGCTTATAATGAAGCGTCTACAATTTCTTATACCTTAGAAAGAGTGAGAAATGTGAGTTTGATTAATGAGACTCAGAAAGAAATTATAGTAGTAAATGATTGCTCTCTTGACGACACTGCAAAAGTTATAGAGAAGTTCTCGGAAAGTCATGATGATATGGACATAAAGCTCATTAGTCATTCAAAAAATCAGGGCAAAGGGGCGGCTATTCATACTGGAATTAAATGTGCAACTGGTGATTTTGTAGTCATTCAGGATGCAGATGTGGAATACGATCCTAAAGAGTTTAATATTTTGTTGCAGCCTGTTTTAGATGGTCATGCTGATGTAGTGTATGGGTCTCGCTTTATGGGAGGAAATGCACATCGGATCTTATTTTTCTGGCACTCTTTGGGAAATAGTATTTTAACATTCATTTCCAATATGTTCACTAATCTTAATTTGACAGATATGGAGACAGGCTATAAGCTCTTCAGGAAAGAACATATACAGAGCTTAAGTCTCAATGAGAAAAGGTTTGGGTTTGAGCCGGAAGTTACAGCGAAAATAAGTCGTATTCCTGGCATAAGAATTTACGAAGTAGGTATTTCCTACTATGGGAGAACATATGCAGAAGGCAAGAAAATCAATTGGAAAGATGGATTCAGAGCCATCTATTGTATTTTTAAATACAATGTGTTGCCTAGGTAAGATATACGCATAATTGTCGCTTCTATGACCTATATGTATTTTTTTAAAAAGGATAAGTATGTATTTCTACTAGCCCTATTCCTCTTCTTGTCTATCAGCATCGTATTACATTATGACCAAGCCCCTGAAGATTTTGGTTTTGCTTATGAATATGGAAACATAGCTGCATCATTGGCTAACGGAAATGGGTATGCCAATGTCTTTACAGCACAAAGTGGCCCCACCGCCTGGATGTTACCAGTCAATACCTGCATTTTTGCTTTGATTTTCTTCTTGTTTGGTACAAAAACCACCATGGCTATGTGGGCGGTAATTGTACTCAACTGCATGCTTTGGGCAGGAACAATTTATCTGTGTTTCAAAGTGCTTAATCGGTTTTCGGGCATTCAAAAGTATGCTTATTTATTTGTTTTTCTTTCTCTGATCCTGATACTTCTTGACTACAGGTCATTTTTAGATAACATCATGGATGTAGCGCTTATCAATTTTATGACAATAGCTACATTGAATGAACTTCTTAAATTCAGGGCAGGAGATAAAAATTTAGTTTCCCTAATACTAATTGCCATTGCGTTGCCACTAATTTCACCAGGTTTGTTTCTGGCATTTGCGATTTTATTAGCGGCCTTTTTCATTATTGACCTTAGTAAGGTTTTACATACGCATAAATTGCGTTTGAGCACTATTAATTTCTCTGTAGTACGACAAGCTGTAATAGTAATTGTGCTGCTCGTGGTTTCCTTTTTTTCTACACTCACCTGGGGTAGTAGGAATTACGCATCCTTAGGGAAGTTTATTCCATCTAAATCAAATTTTTGGTATGAGTTTTATCAGGCAAATATGCTAGATGATGATGGAGTACTTGATCTCCGTACCTTTGTGGTATATCATCCTTTCTATGGAGGTAAGCATTTACAGACCTATAAGGACCTTGGAGAAGTGAAGTTTGGTGAATTTTTTGCCTTAAAAGTGAAAGAAAATTTTAAAGCCAGAGAGTATCTTTCCAGGCTTGCCAACAGGCTTAAAGTAGCTTTCTTTTATAGCCTTAGAACAAGCTTTTCCCATAAGGCAGATACTGAAGCTTTTCATGCTGAGGATCTTATCAAACTTATAAGCGTGGGGTATATTCATGAAGGCAACTGGATTGCCCTGGATCTTGAGCGGTCTGCCTTTATTAATAATATCCAAGAATTAAATCTCACTAACCAAAGCGCTGTTATATCCGACTGGAATTCCAAAAAGATAATTTACCGAAGGGTAAAAGGAGATTATAAAAGTTTAATGAAAGCTATTCTTTTTTCATTGATTCCTTTTGTATGTATTCTCTTGGGAGCATTCATAAAGAAGATCAGAAGCAGTAAGGTTTTCCAGTGGGGCGTACTGATATATTTTCTGCAGTTATCACCTTATATCCTCATTTCGCATTATCAGAGGTATCAATCTTATGTATTCATACTTCAGATTATATTTATGGTATTTGTGCTGTCTTATTTATTGTCGTTGGTAGAGGATAGAAGCTTTAAATTAATGCGTAGAGCGAATTATAAACATTAATCAAAACAATAATATGTGTACTTTTTCCTGAATATATATGTCTCATAAGTATTTTATTATTAATATATAGTGTAATATGTAATGAATTTATTTTATCTAAGTTGTTTTCTGAATTTATTTTTCTACACAAACTCTTTTTTTAATCCATAATTTTGCTTATTTGATAGTTAGAAGAGTTTTTTTGTTTTTCTAAGATATTATACTTTAAACTACTGTGAACTACTACTACCGATTCGCCTTCATATTTCTACTTCTTCTATGTGCATCCTGCGTGAAATACAAACAGTTGGTATACTTAAATGGAGAAACTGAACAGCAGTACTCAAATTATAGTACCTATGACTACAAAGTAAAGCCTTATGACATTCTGTCAATAGAACTCACAAGCTTAGAGCAAAATACTACTCAGTATTTTGCGAATCCGATGGCTAATGATAATGGAAGTAATCAGGTGAGTAGTGCATTGTTGTTTATGAGGGGGTTTATTGTTAGTGGTTTAGGCTATGTAGATTTGCCAATGCTTGGTAAGGTTATGGTAGCGGGATTAACTACTCGTGAGGTCAAAGAAAAGATTGACCGGAACTTAGAAGAATATATGAAGTTTGCCTCTGTCTCGGTAAAATTGATTAACTTCAGAGTAACAGTTTTTGGTGAAGTTGTACGTCCGGGAGTACAATATGTATATGAGGAAAAGTTTACACTTTTACAGGCTATAGCACAAGCTGGTAACTTGACAGAATTCGGAAATGCAAAAGAAGTGAAGTTAGTAAGAGAAACAGATGAGGGGCCTCAAATTGTATATCTTGATTTAACAGATCCTTCTATCGTAAGCTCTGAGTATTATTTTCTTTTACCGAATGATGCTATTTATGTTGAGCCCGTGAGGGCAAGAGCATTCACACTTAATACGAGAATTCTGTCATTAACACTTTCTGTGGCTTCATTAGGATTGGCTATTTTGACACTTATTAACAGAAATTAATTAGATCACCGTGAAGACCTATCAACCACCCCATCAGCAGGATATGCATTCACTTAATGTGAAAGATGTCTTCCGTAAGATATTTCGTTATTGGTATTATTTCCTCATTACAGCAGGAATTTGTGGAGTGTTTGCTGTAGTGTATCTTAAGTTTACTGTGCCAGTGTATCTGATGAGTACCTCTTTGCTTGTACAGGATGAGGATGGTATATCGGGTACAGAAATGATTATGCAGGATATATATCCTCAGGCGGGGAATAAAAATCTGGAGAATGAAATAGGACTTATTCAATCCCATACTATTATAAACGAGACTCTAAAGTCTCTGGACTTTGAGGTTTCCTATTTTAAAAAAGAGTTTTTTGGGAACCGTGAACTGTATCACAGTGCTCCTTTTTGGCTTACTGTTGATACAACAACTTATCAGCTAAGAGGTGTACCCATGAGGATACAACCTCTTACACAAAAACAATATAAGGTCCAGGTTGATGCTGTGGAGCATGAGCAGGTCTGTGATTTTGGTGAAGCATGTCAGTCTGAATTTTTTTCTTTTAAGGCTTACAAAGGCTTCAAAAAACTTCCGGATGAAAATGATGTATATAGCATTGTTATCAATGATTTAACAAAAATTACAGATGCATATCGTAAAAACCTAGTAATTAAAAGACTGGGCAGTGAATCTACCTTGTTGGAACTAAGTGTATTCGGGAGTCTGCCAAAAAAGGAAATTAACTTTTTGAATAAGCTTAGTGAAGTTTATACCAAGAGAAACTTACAGGAAAAGAATCAGACAGCCAGTTTGACGATAGACTTCATCAATAGTCAGTTGTCTGATGTTTCAGATTCTTTAAAAGGAGCAGAAAACCAGTTGGAAAGCTTTAAGACTCAGGAGAATGTAATGGATATTAGCCTCACTGCTGCCAATGCATCAACCAAGCTTAGTAGTTTAGAAACGGATCAAGCCGATTTGAATATCAAGCTAAAGTATTACAATTATCTTTTAAAATACTTACAGGATAGTACAGATATCAATAGTGTCGTTGCACCTTCTTCGGTAGGAATAGCAGACCCCTTATTAAATGAATTGATTATTGAGCTTAAAAGGCTGCACAAAGAAAGAGTAGCCATCAATTATACCCGTACTGCAAAGAGCAATGAATTAGAACTTCTGAATTTACAGATCGCAAATGCCAGAAGTACCATAATAGAAAATGTTACGAACATTATAGAATCTACCAGAATAGCCCTGCAAGAGGTTAACAATCGTTTGGCAGAGGTGCGTAGAGTTGTAGAGAAACTACCTGAGAATGAAAAAGATTTAATGCGAATTCAGAGGAAGTTTAACCTGAGTGATAATCTTTACAACTTTCTGCTCCAAAAACGAGCTGAAGCTGGAATTGCCAAGGCATCCAACCTGCCCGATCATAAGATGGTGGATCAGGCTCGTATTGTGGGGGGAGAGCCGGTTTCTCCAAGGAAATCTTTGGTTTATATTCTTGCCGCAGTGCTTACTTTAATATTACCTACCCTCTTCATATTGGTCAAGACATCACTTACAGATACAATTACAGACCTGGAGCAAATAGAAAAGTTAACTTCTATTCCTATAGCAGGTAAAATTGTACACGTGAAATCTGGTAATACGATAAGCAATGTGCCAAATTCTATTCTTGCAGAAAGTTTCAGGACGTTAAGAGTCAACCTACAGTATTTCTCACTAAGTGGGGAGCCTAAAGTAATAGGGGTTACTTCTACGGTGAGTGGAGAAGGCAAGACTTTCTGTGCGTACAATCTGGCTAGTATACTTGCGCTGGCGAAAAAGAAGGTAATACTTCTGGAAACTGACCTTCGTAAACCTAGACTCATTCACCATAATAAAAAGCTAAGCTACAGATATGGATTAAGTAATTATTTGGTGGGTAGAATGGATTGGAAAGAGCTTGTACAGCCTACCTATATTGAAGACCTTCAAATGATATCTAGTGGACCCATTCCTCCTAATCCCGTAGAATTATTAGAGTCAGGTAACCTGAAAAAATTGATCTACGAGTTAAGACAATACTACGACTTTGTAGTGATTGACACTCCTCCTACTGGCTTGGTGACAGACTATGTTACTATCATGAATAATGTGGATGTAACTCTTTATGTGGTAAGATTAGATTATTCAAAAACTTATTTTCTCACTAATCTTGATAAGGATTTCCATCAGGGGAAATATAAAAACTTTTCACTCGTAATCAATGACGTTAAGAAGCATAATAGTTATGGATATGGATATGCATATGGTTATGGACATTACTATAATCAAAATGGAAAGAGTAAAAAATCCGATAAGTATCAAAAGCTAAATTCATAAAAATAACTGAGGCTTTCTTGCTCTTGAGTTATTCAAAATAGAAAAGGTTAACTAACCCTATATGCTTATCCACAAAAAGATTGTATCAACACATAACTGTTTCTTCTGGTGAGCGAAACAAGTAAGCATATTACGAAGAAGTCTGTAGATGGATTACTCTGGATGTTAACCGGGAAGGCAGGTATTGCTACCTTGAGAGTTATTTCAGTCTCGATTCTTGCCAGGCTACTGAGCCCAGAGGACTTTGGCTTGGTGCAAGCAGCAACTATTGTAACTGGTTTTCTGGAGCTTTTTTCAATGTTTGGTATAGGGCCTGCATTGATACAGTTTAAAGAGCTTACCAAAAGCCATATTTCTACAGCTTTTACGATTACAATGTTTTTTGGGAGCTTCCTTGCTCTGATGGTTTGGGCTACAGCTGACTGGATTGAGGCATTTTTCCAATTTGAAAATTTACACAGCGTACTAATAGCTTTGGCACTGCTTTTTCCGATCAGAAGTATTTCATCGGTGTCCCAGAGTCTGTTATTCAGACATCTGGCTTATCGCAAAATTGCCAAAGCAGAGTTTTTTGGTTTCTTAGGTTATTTTGTGATAGGCATCGTTTTTTCAAGTTTAGGGCATCGTTATTGGTCTTTGGTCTATGGTTATTTTGCCAATTACATTATCCTAAGTGCACTGCTTTTTTATGCTCAGCCTCATTCTTTAAAAGTTGGAATCAACAGAAAGTCTCTAAAAGAACTGATGGGTTTTGGGAGTGGAGTGACCATGACTTATTTTTTCAACTACCTAGCCATGAAAGGTGATTATATCATTATTGGGCGGTTTTTAGGCTCCGCACCTTTAGGAATTTATGGACGAGCCTATAATCTGATGGCCGCATCCGCTAGTTTATTCGGACATGTGGTAGATATGGTATCATTTTCGGCCATGTCAAGGAAGCAGGAAGATCTTGAGAAACTGGAGATAGCCTACAGAAGAAGCATGAGTTTGGTAGCACTGGCTATTTTACCCTTTAGTATCTTCGCTATTATTCTTGCAAAAGAAATCATTGATGTTTTTTTGGGAGAGGGGTGGTCATTAGCTGTCCTCCCTTTTCAGGTGCTGGCTTCCACACTTATCTTTAGAGTAGCTTATAAAATGAACGATTCATTGGCCCGGGCCAAAGGTCAGGTATTTCGGGTAGCAAGGCGTCACGTGATATATGCCTGTGCTGTATTATCAGGGGCTTTTGTTGGTCAGTATTTCGGATTGGCAGGTATAGCGGTGGGAGTAGCAGCAGCTTTTGTACTGCACTTTTTACTTATGACACATTTGACACTCCAGATCTTACCTAAGTTATCCTGGATGAGTATATTAAACTTGTTTAAACCTGCTTTATTAATCAGTTTTCTTCTGAATATCCACATTTTCTTTCTAGTAAATTTTATGGCTTCAATAGGACTGTCTTCCTTCCTTATTGTAGCAGCTAGTGCACTTTGCTTTATGTTTTCGGTACTAGCCCTTATTCGTTACTTGCCTTCTCAATACTGGGGGAGCGAGGGCATATGGATTATTCAAATGATAGGAGATAATCTGACAAAAAAAATATCTTTTTTAGATAAACTGTTTGTACAGTCAAAAGCTAATGGATAGTTGATATAACCAAATTGATGCGCTATGAGTATATCAATCAATTATGAACATATACGTCTGTTAAAAAGAAGTGCTCGTAGCCTTGTATGGAATGTACTAAATCAATTCAGATATAGTCATCCTGGTCCAAAAAAAGTTGGAAATGTGAATATAGCTGATGCACAGCACACTACTATACTATGGAGAGGAGTTCAGCCACAAGCCCAGTATTTTAGTGATCAATTCAAAGAACGGTTTTCAGTGCCAGAAAATATCAGCTTTACCCAGCCCTTTGTAGCTAAGATTGGTAGAGGGCATGTTTTTGGCAAAAGAGGAGATGTGATTACACCTGATGGCATGATTCTGACCGATGTATGCCCTGAAATTCCAAGAAGAAAAGATCATCATTTTCTGATAAGCCGTGGCAAGATGCCCAAGCCAGGTTTCATAGATGGGAGGGTTATGGTATTGAGCTGTGGGCCACACTACAATTATTTTCATTTCACATTTGATGTGATAAGCAGGCTTAGCATGTTTCGTCAAGCAGGGCAGACTGCTGATTACTATTACATAGTGCAGGAGAAGCCATTTCAAAGGGACCTGGCAAAAATATTTGATATCCCAGCTAGTAAAATTATTCCTTTAAAAAAGGATACTCACCTTGTTGCCAAAGAACTGATAGTCTCATCTTTGCCAGGAAATCATCATCAAAATACCCTTGTAAACTTAAAAGATATAGATACTTATCAGTTCATACGCAAATTAGTTTGTGATAAAATCAATAAAGATAAGCTTAAGCACGCTGATCTGATTTACATTCAGCGTAAAGGAAGACGTACAGTAGAAAATGAAGAAGGACTACTGGAAAAGCTCCAGGAGTTTGGTAATTGGAAGGTTGTACAACTGGAAGAGTACAGAGTGTTAGAACAGGCTGAAATTTTTTATCATGCTAAGGTAATTATAGGGCTACACGGAGCCGGTTTAACCAATATCGTATATTGTAAATCTAATACTACACTTATTGAAATTTTCAATCCCGCCTATGTAGAGCCCTTATATTGTCACATGGCCAATTTACTTGAACTAAAGTATTTTCCTCTGATTGCTGAAAGAGAGCATTCCTACTTAAGGAAAGAAAAAGATGTAAAAGGATCTGTGAGAATAGATCTTGAAAAACTTCGCGAGTGCTTAGAATCAGTATTTGAAAGCCGAATGTTGTTCTAATAATAACAGCGTTTCTTGCTTGGAGGTAAAAAAAGTAATGTAAAAAGACAGATCTATGCATTTGAAAAAACAAGCTTCTATTCACAGTAGAGAACTCGTACTGCCCGGAATGGTGATATGTGGTGCTCCCAAATGTGGTACCAGTTCACTTTTTACATGGCTTAATGATCATCCTGAACTGGCAGGGGCTAATCCTAAAGAAACTTTTTTTCTTATGGATCAGGACAATCCCTTACATAATAAACAGTTAAACTTTCATAAAGATGGACTGGAAAAATACGGGAATTTTTTTCTTGATAAAACGGATATGCAGCTTCCCTTTGAAGCTACAACACATTATATGTATCAAGAGACGGCCTTGCAAGTACTGAGTGCTGTTGAGCCCAGACCCAAATTGATATTCCTTCTCAGAAAACCCTCCCAAAGAATACTCTCTTCATTTGAATACTCTAAAAATAATCTGTCTGCTTTCAAAAAAGACTTTTCCTTCATGGATTATACTGACATATTACTTTCTGGCAAAGTGGAGCAATTAGATAATTATGTAAGTCGCAAAAGGAGTTTATATGTATTGAAAAAAGATTTGTACTATAGTACCTATATTCTCTTTTTAGAAAGATGGAAGAAGGCAGCAGGGATAGACAATATTGATATCTATTTATTTGAGGATATGGTGCGTGAACCAGGAATGGTGCTGACAAAAATTGCAGATAGCCTGGGGATTAATGCTAATTATTATAGAGATTATGACTTCAAAAGAAGAAACAGAACCTATACCATAAAGCACAAAAATATACATAAGGCTTTAAATTCATTTTCTTCATTTATTCCTGCCGGAAACCTTAAAAAGGTGGCAAAAAAGATGTATTTTTCATTACAGCATAAGAACTCAAAACCGGAGACTAATGTCCATGAGGCTTTAGTGCTTCTTGATCAGTATTTTGTGCCTTACAATGATGAATTGGAAAAAGCTTTTAACCTAAATCTGATAGCATGGCGTTGACACTAAACCATCCTGCTATAGGAGTGCCTTCACTGGAGGAGGAGCAGAATCCTTATGTGTCTATTTCGTATGAGTACCTTGTGCTGATTTTTCTATATTTCGTGCTATATGAGGCCTTGGTGCCTCTGCTAAAATTACTTTTTGTAGAAACCCTGGTGCCTTATTCATATACTCGTTATACTTTAAACCTGCTGTACAAAACGCTCTTATTTGCACCCATATTTTTTTTCAGAAGAGAAGTGGGTTTTTTACACCCATTGGTATTTATCGTACTTTTATCAGTAGCGCAAAGCATTATGGAGGGCCCAGAACAGTTGATTTCATTTCTTATATTGGAGCCCATGTATGGTAAGGTAGAGGTAACTTCCGGCCCTCTTACCGTTTATAATCAGGCTGAGCTATCATTTCTAGAGATTAAATTAGTTTTGCTCAATATCCTGTCACTTGTGGGTATATATGCCGGCTATTTTACCTCTATTAAGTTGAAAACTTTCAATTTACCCTATTGGAGGCCGAAAAGACTAAAGAGTGTTACCATCCCCATCATTTTATTGTCTCTTGCTTGGCTGGTATTGTATGTTCAGTCTAGAGGAGGTATTACAGCTCATTTTTCTACTTTTGGTTTAGGAAGAGAAAATGCGGTGGGAGAAGATGGTGTTATCCATGTATTGATTAATTTTGGATATTTAGCCACATTGATTTGGTTTGCTTTTGATGATAAGGCTTATAAAAATCCGATATTTTGGCTGGCCTTGGCTACTACCATTCCTACTCAGTTTATTTTGAGAGGCTCTCGATCTTCCATAGTATTTGCTGCCCTTTTGTTTCTGCTTATTTACATCATCAAAAACAGAAATATTCCCACGGTAAGAATTCTCATCGTAGCTTTTATTGCGGTAAATGCGCTAGGGGTATTGGGTGCGCTTCGCAAAAGTACTTTTGGTAGTAATCAGGTGAATTGGGAAATTCTAACCGATTTTAGTTTTAGTACCGCACTTGACTTATACATAAAGGATACTGAACACAGAGATACTCAACAACCTGACCTGACCGCCTTAGAAAAAGGAATACAAAGTGAAGGGATGCTGTGGGGCAAAACCTATTTGGGAGGCTTGTTCTTCTTTGTGCCTAGAGTTGTCTGGGAAAATAAACCACATAGCATTGGGTACTACACGGGTACATTATTATACGGGTCGGCAGGGGGTAAACCACCGGGAGATGTAGTAGAAGCTTATTGGAACTTTCATATAGTAGGTGTATTTTTTGTCTTCTTCTTGTACGGATGTGTACTCAGGTGGCTGGCCAAAATGTTGTTGGCAAACCAGGGAAATTTGGCATTTAATGTCATATTTATCATTATCTTGTTTTATTTCAGACCTAGTAATCTGGGTATGATTAAGTGTTTTCAGCAACTAATGCCTGTACTCTTGCTGCTTTGGCTCATAGGTGCTATTCCACCAAGGATTAATTTAAATCATTTAAGAAAGATCACATGAAAGGGCCGTTTAAGCTATTAGTTTTTGCGTCTTATCTGGGAAGTGGGGGGGCGGAAAAACATACGGTAAGATTATTAAATCATCTTGATCCAAAGGCATTTGAGATATATGTAGTTACTCCAAATAAAAAAGGAACATATGAGCAGGATTTGCTGCCTCATATCAGACTTATCAAAATTGGAAGCAAAAAAGCCTTTCAGCTTTCTGCTACCCTGGCCAGGTTAAGTTGTATATTACCTTTGCGTAAGCAGATCAATCGTCTTCAACCTGATTTGGTGATTACTGTCACCGATTTACATACTTTGATTTATCTTTATGCTACTAAAGGGGTCAAAAGGAAAGTAAAACATATCGCTTTGGTGCAAAACACTATAAGCGAAACCTATGGCAAGACCGTTAGCTTAACAAAAAAGATCATATACTCATCCATTCTTTCTCAATATCATAAAATTGACAAAATTGTGGCTATCTCTCAGGGGGTAGCTCAAGACTTACTGCACCTGATGCCTGCTCTGGAGCAGAAAGTAATGATTATCTATAATATTGGAATTGATCAGGACTTACAGACAAAAGCCTCTCCCATAGCTATTTCTGAAAATAGACCTATAGTATTAGCCTGCGGTAGGCTGGTTCCTCAAAAAGGCTACCCTTACCTGATTAAAGCATTTGCTCAAATGCGCTCCAAAGTGCCAGCAACACTGCTAATATTGGGTGAAGGTAAGCTGATGGATGAGGTGGTACAACTTATCAAAGATTACCGCTTACAAGATCATGTAAAACTACTCGGGTTTCGTGCCAACCCTTATGAATATATGGCTTCAGCAGATTTATTTGTTCTTTCTTCTGTTTACGAAGGTTTTGGAAATGTGATCGTGGAAGCAATGGCATGTAATGCTCCTGTAATTTCAACGGACTGTCCCCATGGACCTAGTGAGATCATACAACATGGAATTAATGGTTGGCTGGTACCTGTAAAAGATCCAGATAAGCTGGCAACTTCTATGTCTGAGTTATTGCTTAATCAAGAATTAAGAAATACGCTCAGGAAAAATGGTATGAAAAGAGCAATGGATTTTGAAGCTTCTAAAATTGCTCATCAGTATGAGAAATTAATGCAAAGCCTACTGATCAACTAAATATATGAGCAAACACCGGATTCTGTTTTATTTTCCTTTTAACAAAACACTGACTGGTGGTCCGCGAACTCTAATTACTTTAGTAGAACTGCTTGACAAGCGTAAATTTACTCCAGTTGTGGTTACCCAACGACAGAGCTTACTGGTAGAAGAGTTGAAACAAAGAAATATTGAGGTAGTCATTTTTCCTTTACCATCAATATTGGATGTACAGGATGGCAAAGCATTACAATATGGGTTTGGGAAAAAAATATTAGGCTTTATCAAACTCGTGGGCTACAATCGCTCCTTGGTACAATTTATCAAGAAAAATAAAGTAAGGCTTATTTGGTCTAGAAATATTAAAGGAGTGCTTTTTGTTGGGTTTGCCGGCCTTTTTACCCGAGCTCCGCTTATCTGGGATATTGGTTTAGGCGATGCTTTTAAAGGTTTTACGAAGCTACTACACTTTATTGGTTTAAATTTGGCTGACTTGGTAATTACTCAGGGCAAGTCTCAACATGTCGATATGTTTGGCCAAATGTTGACTCACTTATACCAAAGAAAAATGCATTATGTATTTCCTGGGATAGATAAAGATAAAATGCAACTTATCAAGCAGCTCAATGGAAAACAGCAGGGTGATCATTTTTTTAGAATTATCTCAGTGGGTTCCATAGGCCCGAGGAAAAATCAGGAGATGCTAATAGAAGTGGTTAAGCATTTAGTAGAAAAATTCCCTCAATTGAGCGTAGAATTTGTAGGACCTGTGGTAGACGAAGCATACTACCAAAGGCTGCAGGAAACAGTACAAGCTTATGGACTAGCCACTAACATAGCTTTTCTAGGCTGGCGTACCGATATTCCTCAATTGATGTCATGTGCCGATGTCTTAGTTTTATGTTCTTATAATGAAGGAATCCCCAGAGTAATCCATGAGGCCATGCATGTAGGATTGCCTGTAGTGGCTACGCGAGTAGGGGGAGTCCCTGATGCTGTACTCGAAGAAGAAAGTGGCTTTTTAGTTGATGTGGATGATGTAAACAGGATGGTTGAAAAACTATCAATTCTGATTCAAGAACCAGAATTAGTAATGAAGATGGGGGGGCAAGGAAAACGTATAGCTCAAGAAAATTTTACTTACCAGGCATATTATCAAAAGTATGACAGGATTTTTTCGCAACTTATTGACAATACATGATGGCAACTTTAAATTCCTCACATAGCATCTCCTTTATCGGAGTAGGCCCCCAAAAAACTGGCTCTACCTGGTTGTATGAGACCCTTAAAGATCATCCGGAAGTATGCTTGCCTGTGCTTGTTAAAGAAGTTCAGTTTTTTGACTTATACTATCAGAGAGGGCTAAGCGAGTATTGGGAGTATTTTAGTCATAGAAAAGGTGGGCAGGTCTTAGGAGAGATAACACCTGGTTATTTTGATGAATCAGAAGTGCCTAAGAGAATACATGAACATTTTCCGGAAACAAAAATTATCATTTCTTTACGACATCCTGTCAAGAGAGCTGAGTCTTTGTTTCTTCATCACTACAGAAAAGGAAGGGTAAGCAGACGGTTTAGTGAAGCAATAGTTCAGATGCCCAGGATAGTGGACTCAGGAAAGTATAGTGAGCACATATCACGGTGGCAACATTTCTTTAAGCCGGAGCAAATAAAAGTAATCTTATTAGAAGATATAGCTTCATCTCCCGATCAAGTGCTGAGAGAAGTGCTTGAGTTTATTGGAGCGAATAACAACTATAAACCTACCAGGCTAAAAGAAAAAGTCAATAAAAGCGGTGTGCCAAAATATCCCTTAATTGCCAAGTACGCAGCAAAAATGGTACTGAAGCTAAAAGACTATAATATGCATAAAATGGTTAAAATCGGTAAATCTCTTGGGCTTAATAAGGTGTACAGCGGAGGAAAAGAGTTACCATCTTTGTCAGAGGAAGAAAAGCTCCGGATGTTATCTGTCTTTGAAAAGGATGTGCTTTTTGTGGAAGAGCTTTTGGAGAGAAGTTTACCTGCCTGGAAGAAAATTTACTAGCGTTTATGTCTATGATATTGCCATTTTAGCGCTACCATGATTCCTGAAGCATTGTATATCTCTCCTGTATCATAAGCAAACCCTACAGTGCCCTTAAGCTTATTTTTATACAAAGAAGCAGTAGACTCTATCATTAAATACCACTGTCTTAATGGTTGTTTAAAGGCATATTCATAATCTTCAAACCCAGCTTCTTTACTTAACCACCCCTCCTGGCCGCCATTCAATCCTGCATAGGTGCCATAATTATTAGAATAGGTACCCAAAAATCTGAAGCTCAGATTATTTGAAAAAGTTTCTACTCCCACATGATGGGCTTTGATTCTATTGTTAACAATATATTGGAAGAAACTATTAACATTATCCAAGTATTTTGAAGCATGCTCTTCTGTCATAATTAATGGATTGCCGATTATTCTGTCCATGTAAGTCCAGCCAGAGCGATATAGGGCATTATTATAATAGTCATCTCGCCCTCCATAATAGTGACCATAATTGTAAGAAAGGTCTTTGCGAGATATACCTTCAGGAGGGTCAGGTGTACCTGGACCACTTTGGTGGAGTGTATAAAGGTACTCGTAAAGAAAACGGATCGGTATGCCCCCTTTTTGTAAATCAATATCTACCCCTACCAGTCTATCCCTGTTAAAAAAGAACCTCTTAAGACCGGTTTTATCTTCAAAAGGCATTTGGTTATAAATCTTAAGATCAAAATCCTTGGCGTGGGCAGTAATACCATATTCAACGATTCCTAAATGATCACCCAGCGCATTAATATATTCTCCTCTTAAACTTTGGCTTCTGGATGATTTTCCTAAGATAACCCTGAAATAATCTCCAAAATTTTGTGGAATCGTATCTCCTCTAGGGTGGTTACCTCCCCAAAGTGCAAAATGATTAATACCCACGTAAAAATTCACAGGCAAAGTCACATTGCTTTTCAAGTAAAAAGATTTAAAGTGTAAATAGGGGTTTTCAATGTACCTGTCTTTCTCCAACCAGGCATGCCCAAACGTTCCTTTAATTTTAACAAATCCATTTGTCAAAGGAAGATTTACAAAGCTATCAATAGCGATCTGTATCATGGGAAAAGGCCTGATGTTTTGACTGATTGCCAGAGAACCTGTAGATAGAGAAGGCACGTGAACACCCAAAGTTTGTTCTCTGCGCCCTGCATATATGCTAATAGCTTTATATTTTATTCCTAAATACCCTTGTTGAATAAATAAGTCAGTTCCTTTTGTAGTATAGCGTCCAAAGATAGTAGCATTAAAAGAAAATGATAATGGTTTATCTTTCTCGAAAGCCCTGTTGATACCAAGTCCAATCAACTGATTAAATGAAGTATCCTCAACTAGCCCATATTGATTTGCAACCAGATAATGAGGAGCATTTTTATCAAATGATAACACAGCTAAAGAGTTAACTTCATAAGTTAAGCTATCAAAAAACTGTGCGTAAGCGAAATCAAGTTTAATGATTAAGAGAAATAAAAATACCTTCTTAATTGTCAAATTAGAATAAATTAGTTTGTAGGTTGAAAGTCAAGATTAGGCATAAGCATATTTTCTCTGAGTTCTTGCAAAGCATTTGAATAAACCTGATGTGTATCATGAGCTACTTTGTTAAGGGAGAATTCTTTTTCTGCTTTTATTCTACTCATCATTCCCATCTTTTCAACTAAGCTTCTATTGTTAAGAAGTTTAAATATGGCATTAGCAAGGCTAATATGCTCACCTTTAGGTACCAAAAAACCATTGACATTATCATCAACTACTTCTTTACAACCTCGGTTTTGAGTAGTAATAATGGGACGGGCAGTAGCTGCTGCTTCAATTAAAAATTTAGGAGTTCCTTCTGTATGTTTAGATGGAAAACATACTAGATGACAATTTTTTAGAAGTTCAGGCATGTTTTCCTGAAAGCCTAGCCATTTGACATACCCCTGATCTTCCCAGGAGCGTAGTTTTTCAGGAGTAATGGAAGATGGATTCCCACTATCTACATCACCTGCAAGGAGGAAATTAACCTGGGGGTATTGCTTTTTTACTATTTTAGCGGCTTCAACAAACTCACCTATTCCTTTTGTCCATAACATGCGAGAGCCTAATAAGATGTTAATTTGATCTTGTGGAATAGGTTGGGGTAAAAATTTAGCTAAGTCAACGCCTGAGCTTTTGATCAGATAAGCATCCTTTTCTTTTACATAATTATTACTCACAAACCTAAAACGATCCTCAGTATTTTGAAATATGACCTTACTATTTGACAATGATAATTTGTAACTCCAATAACCAAAGGGCCTCAGTAGTCTGGCTTTTATGGCGGGGCTGGCAAAAACGTATCCTAAGCCAGCGATAGAGTCAATGACGATAGGAACATGAGCTAACCTTGCTGCAATGGATCCATATAGATTACATTTTATTGTAAAATGATGTACAATATCTGGTTTTTCTTCTTCATAAATATTTGTAAGCTGTCTTATTGTACTGCTTTCTCTTAATGGGTTCATTCCACATCGGCTCATCGTAATAGGTCTCCAGCGAAACCCTGCTGCTTTTATATTTTTTACATACTTTCCAGGGGGAGATACCATTACTATCGTATAGCCTTTCTCTTTCAAGATTAAGTCAATGGGCATCCTGTAATTATAAAGATACCAGTCTGTATTAGCAAAACATAACAATTTCATAGTTTGGCAGGTATAAATGTGTAGTGATTAGACTTTGATGGTTGTTTAGTAATATATTTGGCTATGAAAGCCTTCAGTGGCTTACTCAAATGGAAATGAAGTCGTTTATATTTTCATTCTAGAACATTTCAAGCTACAGTTCCTTATTATACCGTTAGATATCAATGCAGTGTTCTCAAGACGTAGGTGTAGTAACATAGGAGTAGTATTTAAGCTTGTATACGTTCTTTTTGAGTATTTGAAGTAGTGTGATTATAGGCAAGCGTAGAGCGCTTTCTTGTATCCTTATCATATAGGTCCTCAGGCTCCAAACTGTCAACAAGGCTGAAATAGATAAACTGCTTATCTGCAAAATTTTTTAAGCTTTGAACAATCTTCGTATTATAAGGCAGGGCATAATGGATATGGGAAATCTTATTACTTAAGCAATAATCTTTTACGTCATCAATCTTTCCTATTACCTTTTCGTTAAGTGTATGGTTATCAAAAAAACCGGCAAATTTATGCCCCAAGCCTAAACCATCAATCTTTTGATAAACATTTAGTCCGGCCTTTGTATAGCCGATAACAATGTATGTAGAATAATTACCGGAAGAGTTTCTCCAAAATTTTATAGAAATAGTAAGGACACCTTTGATAAGAATCATTACTGATCCCAGAATAAGGTGAAAATATGTCGATTCATAAAAACTATCAAAGGGGACTAAAGCAGTTAAATTGACAATAGAAAAACATACAAAGCTGCCAAAGAAGGTAACGCGAAAAATCTTATTGAAATAAATAAGTTGAAAAATATCATAGAAGGAGAAAAGAATACATATTACTATCCAGAGCAGAGTAGTAGTCATAATCGTAGTAGACGAATATTGGCTATACCCTAATACATTCATTAGCTTATATGCTATTAAAATGCATATGATATCTATTGTCATTAATATCAATAGGAGTGTCCTAGAGTAAATACTCTTTGTATTGAATAATCTCATGACAATAAGCTGGTTAGTTTAGAATATACAAATTTTAGCTCTTCCCTTTTAAAGAGATGACGCACAAAAGCCATTTGCCCATAATGGGCAGGGATTATTTAACTAATAATATGTTTAGTAGTAAATATGAAGCAAGAAATAAAATATCCTATTTTTCCTTATTAATATAAAGCAATAGCGCCAGATAAACTAAATATTTAACTAATTTTTATAAATATTAAATACTTTACTTGAGGTTTAAGAGAAAATTTCAACCAAGTAGCTTACATAAAATGCATTTAATGCTATAAATCTACTTTTGAGGAATACCACACCCTATTACGGCAGCACTAAAAAAGAAACACCCTTACAGGCAGATAGCCTCGGGGTGTAGCGATAACAATTGCTTGTTTTTGTGACCGATAGCGCTGTTGTTCAAGCCGCTCAAACAGAATTTTCTCTTAACGTATTGTGCAAAGAGATAATCAAAACACTATTGAGATCCAGATGGGGCAGCCATGCTGGCTAATCTCTTGATTACTTTGATCAAAAGCAGAGGTAAGTGCAAATGGGCTTATGCCAACCTGGTGACCGTGCTGAGGTAGCAACTCATGAAAAAATCAACTTATACACTTTCCCTGAAGACCCGGAAGGAAAGAAACTGGAGGGCTGGGTTGAGTAAAATAAACAGAAACATCAAGATTCATTTAAATACAGAGTGGGAATGTAGAAAAATTGATCACTAAGTATCAGTGACCTAAATACGAATTTTATCTCATCCCTCTCTTTAGCGGATAACCAACTAATAAGGAATCTCAGAAATTTAAGGCTATGAATGATAATACAGAAAATCTTTACTTCAGCTAATCATCTAGCTCATTGATAATTCTCAAAATTTATTAAACAAGAAGTCAAAATGAACAAAATAAATAGTACCAACCTGCCTACTGATACACTGGCTAAGAAGCGTTTTCCGCTACAGCAATGAGCTCTGGCTTTAGGCAATATATCGGCAATCCGTCACTTATCAGGTATAATCATGCCAGATTCCTACAGTAAAAAACTAGGCTCACAGAGTTAGGGTTAGAGGGAACTGAAAGACCTTCTCCCTGCCTAAAAGTTCATCCGGGTAGTTAACCACCTCTTTGGTAGCCAAAATGTGATGCTATTAAGCTGATAATTTCTCTTAATAACATGTAGTCACCTGCTACATTTCTATCAGCTCAAATTTGTATTTACCCAAGTAATGAGCACTTTTTACAATTTATTTAATAAATAAATTGTAAAACAGCAGTACTATTTTTATTGCTATGACATTATGTCAATTTAATCAAAAATGCTACTTAATTATATGCGAAATTATAAAGTTGGTGATTTCTCATTATGATACATTAAAATATTATTAATAATTACATGCTATGGTCTAACCCTGTAGTATGATTATTTAAATAATTTACTTTACCTAGTGTTACTATTTATACTATATAAATATAAGTTTAGAAAATATTACCATTATTGTTTTAATATATTGCTTTTTTTTGTAAAAACTTACATGCACAAAAAAGAAAAACTGAGGCTTTATGCTAAGATAATGAGTCATAAAAAAACCTGCTTCTCAATTTGATAGCCTCTTGATCCATAAGTTTGCCGCTTATTAAGAGTAAGTAAGCACATAGACATAATTAATCTAAATTGCGAGATGTCAAGCTAGTTGACAAAGCGTAAAGGTGAGAATGTAAAGTCCAAGTTTACGTATAGAACCTCCTTAGTGAGCGCATGAATTTTTTTTACAAAGAAGTTCGTGATTTGGCTGAAGGTGACTCATCACGATGGTACTATATATCCCATCACTGAATAAATATTCCCCTGAAAGCAGCGTGCTGCCATAAGAGCTGTAGCTAAAATTTCAGCATCACTCATTTTATAATGCACATCTGTTTCGGTAGTGATCTTTTTGTAAGGACAGGAATTTTGAAAGAATAGCAATGGGATGGAAGTTTGCAAAATGCGACTCAAACAAACTCTCCCTTGTCCACATTGCCAAAGTAAATATACATTTAAGAAAGGCAAAACATATAATGGCAATCGGATCGCCGAACGACAGAATCATAAGTGTAAAATCTGTAAAAGACAATTTGTGGAACGGAAAATAGAGCCCCTTGATGAGTTCAAAGAAGAGATTCTTTGCTTCTAAAGCGACTGTCTTTATGAGGCATTAATTCTCCCTCAAAAATTACTACTGTGTAATGGGCCGAATTAAAGCGGACAAAATACCATAGGAATTCAAAAAAATCGATGTTTCCTCAGCTAAAATAAAGGTTAGCACTCCCCATTAATTTTCACATACACAATCTTTGTGATTTATCTATAATATACTGGTGAGTTGATATGGAGCATTTTAAGTAAAGATCACAATATTCACAAAACAATAATGTTCAAGCATTATTGTTGCCAATCCTTTAGGAATTATATCTTAGTATTATCATATTCGCTATTATCTATGTATAGTATTTTGATAATTACTAGCTGATTGTGTAAAACGGACAACAAGCCCCCTGCCTATGCTGTCTTATTGGAGAAAGGCTTACAAAAGCTGAAGCTGGGAGGAGGAGCTAAAAAGTATATATATAATTTTTCATGGCTGTACTTACAGAATGTCGTGAGGATGGGCATGGGCTTTTTGGTAGCGGTATGGGTTATCCGTTACTTAGGTCCAGACCGTTACGGTATTCTCAGTTATGTACAGAGCCTGGTAGCCCTGGTGGCTGCCGTAGCTTCCCTGGGCATTGACCAGATCGTAATACGGGAGTTAGTCAGGCAACCCGATAAGCGCTCAGTGCTCTTGGGTACCGCCTTTGCTATTAAGCTCAGCGGGGCCAGTCTGGCCATACTACTTATAATGTCTGGTATCAGCTTGTCGGAAGAAGATAGCCTGACCCGGCTGCTGACCCTCATCATTGCAGCTGGTATGATCTTCAAAAGTGTCAATGTCATAGACTTTCTTTTTCAGGCAGATGTCAGGTCTAAGTATATGGTGCTGGCCAATCTGCTGGGTTTTGGCATCATGACGGTCCTTAAAGTAGTACTTATCCTCATGGACGCACCTCTGTTGGCCTTCGGAGGAGTAATCCTGCTGGATTCGGTTTTCAATGCGATACGCCTGGTCTTTTACTATAAGAAAGAGTACTTCAGCATCGGGAGTTGGTCTTTCGATAAAGCGTTGGCCGGTAAAATTCTCAAAGAGAGTTATCCTCTTATACTTTCCGGCATCTCTATCTCTATTGGAATGAGAATAGACCAGATCATGCTGAAAAGTTATCTGGACGCGGAGAGTGTAGGTGTATATGCCGCGGGAGTACGTCTGGCTGAAGTGTTTAATTTTATTCCGATGATCGTGGGGCAGTCTATTTACCCCAAATTAATTAACCTCAACCTGGATGCGGAAAAAGAAAAAAATACCGTTGTTCGCATCATTAGAGGCGTTTTTTTTGCACTGGCAGGGTTGGCGGTGGGCATTAACCTTATCTCTTACTATGCGGTGAGTCTGCTGTACGGAGAAGAATATATTATGAGTTATCAGGTGCTCAATATACTGATCTGGACCATACCCATGATCTATCTGGGCATTATTACCAACAAGCTATTACTAATCCGTAAACATAATATCACAATTTTTGTAAGACAGGCTTTGGTAGCGTTCTGCAATGTAGGTCTGAACCTCATCATGATTCCCTACTACGGGATAGTAGGTTCTGCCATCGCGACCTTGGCAGCCATATTTATCGTCTTATGCCTGGAATACTTTATTCCCAAGCTACGGTGGGTCTTTGTATTAAAAGTAAAAGCACTATTTACCTACAAATGAGAAAATTGGATTTTCAAGTCATGAAATACATTTATCCTGGAAGCTATTGATCAAATGAAAAAGATTTTTATCGTAGGCGTTCCCAGGTCAGGGACAACACTTACACAATCCATCCTGGCAGCGCACCCTCAGGTCTTCTCTACCCGCGAAACACATTTTATTCATCGTATGAGGAGACAAACAGCAGGTCTCAGGTTTCTGGATCACTTTACCCTTCACAAAAAAAGTGTAGACTCCGCCCTGGACAAGCTTGCCACTCAGTTTCCTGAGCTGTACCGGCAGTATGAGCGAGATGCCAGGGCCTGTCGAAAACTTTCGGATACGGTAAAGTTACTGGATCATCTGTTTACCACCGCAGCACTGGCAGACAAAAAGACTCATTGGGTAGAGAAATCACCCGAACATGTAGGCTACATCCGGCTAATTGACAGACATATTGAGCAGTCAATCTTCATCCATACCATCCGCGATCCACGTGATAACATCGCCTCACTTTATGATGCCGGAAAAAAATATGCTGACCTTTGGGTAGATCAAAATACCGTGCAGCAGTGTATTGATCGTTATAAGTATTTTCTTTCTAAGAGTATTGATTTTATACATAAAAAGGGACACTTTTTCCTGCTCTACGAAAAGCTGATTACTGAACCAAGTCAACAGATAGAAGCTTTATATGCTTTTACCGAGCTCAAGGGTTATGCTGTGAATGTACAGATGATTGATTCAGGAAACACGAAAATAACCAGTGAAGAAGAACCCTGGAAGAAAGAAGTGGGCAAAGGCTTGCAGGATACCCGTTTGCTAAAATACAATCAGCTGTTTAGTGCGTCTCAAAAGAAGCTTATTCAGGACCAGACTGAACAGCAGTATCAGGAACTGATAGCCCACATTGAAGCACAAAGCCTGCTGTAAAGCAATGAGTAAGACTGAAGATGTCCCTTAAGACTTCAGCTTAGTCAATAATGTTAGACAAACGATTAGCATGTTAAAACGAATAATGATTTTCTCAATCGGTGCTATTCAGGCTACTGTCCTGAAGTGAAAAGTCCTTCCGTCTCGTTTTAAGCACCAGCGACCCAGGCCGGGTACTATTTTATTTCAAGCCTAAAATTTGGTATGTCAACCTTCTACAGCAAATAAATATTTTATTATTTATGCTCAGCCATTTATAACGCTGCTACCTAAGTAATAATGAGGGGTTGTGTAGAGTTTGAGTGGAGGCGCTTAAAGAGCAATCTGTAAAATCTGCTTATCATCCAGGCTATAGCCTGTCGTCATTCCCTGATCTTTTCTTGTGCTATAGTCTTTTAGTCCCGGCCTGCAACATACAGAAGCGGCATCAAGCCATGACTATTAGTATAGAAGAAGAAAGAAATATTGGGATTAAATAAAGAATTTTTTTTTTGTGGACTGAAGCAGGTTCTGTACACCCGTGCGTGTGCTTATTAGTAAAGTATAAACGTAAAATATAGCTGCTAAAATAGGTGATTAGGAAAAGGGGTTAATGGGCTGTCAATAAATACTTTTCTGTCATAAAATCGGATTTTCAGATGTACCATATTAGTAAAATGCAATAGGGTGTTTTATGATTGTTTTTGATATTCCTTATTCGTTTTGCATTTTGTTAACAAACACACATAGAATTTTTAAAATACTTGACAAATAATCTAATTAATGCTAAAATTGTTAATTAGAATGCAATGTAAGTAAATATTGATTTTTTAAACGGTTTGATCTGCATTATAAACCTTCTGACAGAAAGATCCAACACATTATTTTAAGCTACTTAAGTACTGGAATAACACTATGAAGGCATCATTTACATTTTTATTGACTTTTTACTGTGCTATGCTGCACATGCATACACTCTTTGCACAAACGAATAACTTTAATGTTAAGGTTAATTTTCAGGATCAGGCCACGGTGCCTCCGGTAGATTATGTGGCTGACTTCGGGCAGGCCTACCAGCTCAAGTCTGACGGGCTTAGCTATGGCTGGCTGAGCATGGCTACCCAATCACCTATAGACCTTACTACGCCTGGAACGGGGGTAGGGCGTAACCGAAATGTAGGAGGGGTATCACTTATTCAAAATACCCTGATCCATATGCAGGGGGATGACATTCAAGGATGGACTGGCAACAGGGCTACAGAAGCCTACTGGGAAATAGAAGTGCCTAATGGATTTTATGATGTTAGCGTGAGTGTGGGTGATCCGGTGGTAGAAGGGAATCCTAATAATCTGTCGGTACACCATATTAATGTGGAAGGAGTGGTGGCGATTAATGACTTTATTGTAAATAATAGCCTGCCTGCAGGTGATCCTTCCCGCTTTCAGGCCGCTACTGTAACTGTAGAAGTGAGTGACGGCCGCCTTACCATAGATCCGCTAAGTAGTCAGTCTAAAAATACCAAAATAAATTCAGTAGAAGTACTATCGGTTAATCCTAGTGGTAATGAAGTACTGGAGTTCTCAGACCCAAGTCTGGCAGTAGAGCTGTACGAGAATGCTGATCCGGTAAACAAAAGTAACTTTATATCAGCAACTAACTTTGTGCCTTCTCCGGTAGATGTTAACCTGACCGCTGATTCCGGGGGCAGTACGCCCGGCTGGATCAAAGTAGGAGGTCAATTACTTGATGGTACTGTCATACACAATACTGCTGAGGCAGAGATTGTTTTTGAGTTTGATCCGACCGGGCTGAGTGCGGGTGTATATCAGGCGACGGTGACTGCCAGTGGGCCCAATCAAACTACGACCAGCTTCACTGCTGAGCTTACTGTCAGCCCACCCTTACCATTGACTTTTCCGGTACAGATTAATTTTCAGGATGCGCAGACTACTACTCCTGCCGGCTGGGAGACAGACTTTGGTGACGCTTATGGGGTAAAACCAAATGGGTATACCTATGGTTGGCTAAGCATTGATGGCAGCAAAACGCCCCTGAGCCTGGTAGGCAACGGACGTAATCGTAATGTAACCGGCTTTACTGTACTGCAGAATACGCTAATGCATATGCAGTATGATGATGTAGGAGGAAGTGGCATAAACGAAGAAGGCATGTGGGAGATAGAAATACCTAATGGTGACTACAGGGTTACTGTGGTTGCGGGAGATCTGGCTTCTGAAAACCTGAGCGGAACGCAGCACCATATCAATGTGGAAGGAAAAAATGTGCTTTCTTATCAGGCAGCCATCGGACAATCCAATTTGGAAACACGCGTAGACATTGTCAAAGTAAATGATGGTAAGCTTAGCCTGGATGCCACTGGAGGGTTTAACACCAAGCTTGTCTCTCTCACCATTGAAGAGTCAGAAAACAGTACGCAACCACAGGTGCTGGGAACCAGCATCCCGGATGGGGCCATGGACGTAGATCTTCTGCCTACAATCAGCAGTCTTAACCTGTATCTTCCTAATTCAGGTATCGATCCTGTTGCGCTTAATAATACCAATGTTAAGCTTTATGAGGTGACAGAAGATCCTGAGATTCAAGGAGGTGAAATCCTCACAAATGTAGTATCAACAATCGGTACTTCCGGTGGCTTTGACGTAATCAGTCTTACCCCCAACACTAAACTAAAAACCAATACCAGGTACAAGTTCGAGGTAAGCGAAAATCTCCTTGACCAGTCAGGCGTTGCATTTCTTCCTTATAGTTCATACTTCACCACCGGTAATGGAGCTTCTTCTTATAATGGTCCTATTGAGTTTGTGGGACGTACTACTGTAGCTACCGGCGGTAATGGATATACTTCTCTGGTCATTGGTCCGGATGAGAAACTCTACGGCATTACTTCTGATGGCTATATCAAACGGTGGGACATTGACCGCTCAACCGGTCTTCTGGAAAATGAGGAGTTAATTACTACACTTAGGGATGCTGAAGGCGGAAACAGATTAGCTGTTGGGATGACCTTTGACCCCAATGCAACTGCACAAGACTTACAGGTCTGGGTCTCTCATACCAAGTATGGCTTTTCGGATCAGCCCAACTTTCAGGGAAAAATCAGTAAGCTGGAAGGTAGTAATCTGGAAACAATCACCGATTATGTCATTCACCTGCCGCGCTCTAAGAAGGACCACGTAACCAATAGTATAGAGTTCGGGCCCGATGGTGCGCTCTACATATTACAGGGGTCTTTGTCAGCCATGGGAGCGCTTGAGAACGCCTGGAATCGTCACGAAACTCTGCTGTCAGCCAGTCTGCTCAGATTGGATGTAGCCCAGATCAGCAGTCAGAGCATTAGCTTACCGATAGACGCGCAAACAGAGGAAGGGGGTACGTTTAACCCCTATGCTACCAATGCTCCCTTAACCATTTACGCAAATGGGATACGTAATGCATACGATATGGACTGGCATAGCAATGGCCAACTCTATGTACCTACCAATGGTTCGGCTGGTCTGGCGAATGCCCCAGGTTCCGACCCTGCAAGCACGGACTATCGCGAACCTCAGTACCAGGCCTATGGCGGGCCGCTTGTGCCCTACGTATCAGGGATTACCACACAAAACGATTATTTATTCAGGGTTGAAGAAGGAGGGTACTATGGTCACCCTAACCCCAGAAGAGCAGAGTATGTATTGAATGGCGGTAACCCCGGCACAAGTACGCCCTGGCCAGACGCTGTTGTTTCCCAGTACCCTGAAGGCACACAGGTCGATGCCAATTATCGGGGGTACTCGGCCAACCTGGGTAAAAACAAGTCACCCAACGGCATCATAGAATATCAGAGTGATGCTTTCAACGGGGCTTTAGCAGGCAAGCTAATCAATGTGTGGTATACGCCAGGCATACTGGTAGTGATGGAACCGGGTGCTGGTCCGGATCATGAAATTGAAAATATCATTGAAGACATCCCCAGTCTAAATGCCTTTAACAAACCATTGGACGTTATTGAAGATGTGGTTACCGGAAATTTGTATGTTTCAGAATACCAGGATATACAGGGCGGTATGGGAAAAATTACACTTATTAAGCCTTCCATTCCCCCTTCTAATGTAGTTAATCCTATTACCGATATCCAGATCAATTTTCAGGATGAGGCTAGTGAGTCTCCTGAAGATTGGCTTAAAGATTTTGGAGAAGATTACGCCCTGCGGAATTTACCCTCACAGGGAGGTGGACAGCTTAGCTATGGATGGTTGAGAACCGACATGAGTACACCACTGGACCTGAGTGATCCGGGAAATGGCCGTGCCCGAACCAGTGCGAGCGATCCTTTGCTGAATACCTTCATGCATATGCAGGGAGATGATATTTCCAATTGGAATGATGGAACGCCGGAAGAAGGCGTATGGGGTGTAGCAGTTAACAATGGTTTTTATGAAGTCACTGTCTCTGTAGGCGATGCGGACGAAACAGGAAGCACTCATCACATCAATGCTGAAGGTGTTAATGTGATTGACAGGTTTCAGCCTTCTGGTGCTAATGGCTCGGCTTCACGCTTCAGCACTGCTACTGCCGCTATTCATGTAACAGATGGTGTGTTAAATCTGGATGCGATGGAAGGAGGCTTCAATACAAAAATCAATAGTGTAAGTGTAGTACCACTGGATTCCGTCTTCGCTCCACCGGCATTAGAGGTAAATCTGGCAGGAGACAATTTCCAGCAAACTTATCTGAACAGCGTTGAGGTATCCTTTAGCAGTACGCCTAATGCTAGCGGAGCATCCCAGGTAAACTTATCTTATACGCTATTTGATCAGTCAGGAAGTCCTTTACAGTCAGGTAATAATAGCAACGCATTTACGATAGATCAGGTAGGAGCATATACCCTGGTGGTAACAGGTACGGATGATTCTCCCAACCAGAACCAGACCAAAGTAGTACGGCAGTTTAGCGTAGAGGCGGCGAGTGGGGCACTAATCAGCCTGGAAAATATGACTAAAATTCCGGATACTAACATAGGCTTTCCTGCGGATAGCATTTATTCCTTCCATCATATACGGGATCCTACAAACTCTAATGGTGTGGCGGTACGCTTGCACAATACCAATGTCATGCGAATTCATAACCCGGGTGTATCTCCCCTCCAAATCAATGCCATGACCATTACTGATGAAACGGAATTCGTCATCAATACCATAGGTGGTACAGCAGCAGAAAATGTCGGCTTTCCTGTCAGTATTCCAGCGGATGGGTTTTTAGATGTAGAGATGCAGTTTATAGAGAATGGAGGAGGAAAAGGAGATAGGGCTCAGCAGCTTATTATCCATTCAAACGCGGATAATGGCTCTTCGTACACCGTACAATTGTTAGGTAATTATATGGGATTACCTGAAAGTGGCAATGAGTCAAACTCCATACAGCTTTTCCGTGCCTTAGGATTTAAAACTTCTATGAATGGTGACCCGCGCCCCAGTTCTGCGCCTCCACTTCCTGAGGATGTAAATAGTGGAGTACATGGTGACCTGATTTCAGCTTCTGTCTTTGAGCAGGCAGATCCGAACCAACCGGTGAGGGCTTTTCAGTTGGCTGCCTTCAGAGGACCGGGTAATGCCAATACCCGCCTGATTGAAGTTAATTCTGATACGCCTATAGTAGATGAAGCAGGTAACCAATTCTCTTATACCTATGGCCCTCTATGGCATCAAAGCTTATTTCCTAAAACGAATAATAATACATCTAATAAGAAAATAGCGGGAGACTTCTCTAACAGGATTACCCAACCTTTTAGGATACAGGTAGCGCTTTACAGAAGCAGTGGAGGTAATCCAAGTGGAAATCTGGTAGATCAAGTATCAGGAATAAGAATATATAAGGTGTTGAACTATGCCGGAGAAGTAGTGCCTAACCATTATATTGTCATCCAGGATTATGTGAATGATGGTTGCGAAGGGGGTAGTGCCAATTGTGATTGGAATGATAACCTTCAATACTTTATTAATATCAAACCGGTAAATGATCCTTTTGTCGCATTTGCACTGAGCGATGTTATGGTTACGGGGGGCGATGATGTTGTTTACAATGCTTCCACTGCTTTTGATCAGGGATACCCGGGCAATGAATTCACTTATTCGGCACAACTGACAAGTGGTAACCCTCTGCCCTCATGGTTATCCATAGATGAAAACACCGGAGAAGTTCGTGGAACTGTACCGCTGGAAGCGACAGGTGCTATTAATATTCAGGTAACAGCTACTGATTTAAACGGTATTGTAGTGACTGATGCTGATCTTACTTCCTTTAGAATTAACATTAATGAAGCTGTTATAAAACAGGATATCTGGTTGGAAGCGGAATGTGGAGTAATAGGCGCGAACTGGAATGTGGTGAATCTGCCTGAAGCTTCAGCAGGAACTTATGTAACGATCAATACGGGACTGAATAGCTATGGTTCAGCGCCTGGCTCCAGTGCGGATCATATAAGCCATACTTTTACTGTAAATGAAGCAGGCAACTATCAGCTATATGCCCGGGTACGTGCGACTAACTATTCCAATGACTCCTTCTGGGTGAGGCTAGATGGAGGTAACTGGGTACAGTGGAGTGTATCACCCTTAGCCGGTAATTTTGACTGGCGCGAAGTAGGTGTACTCAGCCTGGATTTTGCGGCTGGCAGTACACATACCTTGGATTTTGCTTATCGTGAGGATGGCGCGGATTTGGATAAACTTCACCTGACCGCCAATGGCATTAGTCCTACAGGATTAGGTGACCCGGCAGGAAACTGTAGTAGTGGGGGCAATCAGGCACCGCTGGCAGATGCCGGAGAAGATGTAATGGTAGTAGATAGTGATGATAATGGAACAGAGAGTGTCGTGCTGGATGGAAGTGGTTCCAGTGATGATGGCACGATTGTAAGTTATAGCTGGAGTGATGGCAGTACAGTAGTAGGCACAGAGGCTAATATTACAGTAGATGCCCCTGTAGGTACTACCCTATATACGCTGACAGTGACAGATAACGAAGGAGTGGAAGCTACCGATGCGGTAGAGGTTACTGTAAACACAGCCTCAAGTGAAATCTGGCTGGAAGCGGAGTGTGGAGTGATAGGCGCGAACTGGAATGTGGTGAATCTGCCTGAAGCTTCAGCAGGAACTTATGTAACGATTAATACGGGACTGAATAGCTATGGTTCAGCGCCTGGCTCCAGTGCGGATCATATAAGCCATACTTTTACTGTAAATGAAGCAGGCAACTATCAGCTATATGCCCGGGTACGTGCGACTAACTATTCCAATGACTCCTTCTGGGTGAGGCTAGATGGAGGTAACTGGGTACAGTGGAGTGTATCACCCTTAGCCGGTAATTTTGACTGGCGCGAAGTAGGTGTACTCAGCCTGGATTTTGCGGCTGGCAGTACACATACCTTGGATTTTGCTTATCGTGAGGATGGCGCGGATTTGGATAAACTTCACCTGACCGCCAATGGCATTAGTCCTACAGGATTAGGTGACCCGGCAGGAAACTGTAGTAGTGGGGGCAATCAGGCACCGCTGGCAGATGCCGGAGAAGATGTAATGGTAGTAGATAGTGATGATAATGGAACAGAGAGTGTCGTGCTGGATGGAAGTGGTTCCAGTGATGATGGCACGATTGTAAGTTATAGCTGGAGTGATGGCAGTACAGTAGTAGGCACAGAGGCTAATATTACAGTAGATGCCCCTGTAGGTACTACCCTATATACGCTGACAGTGACAGATAACGAAGGAGTGGAAGCTACCGATGCGGTAGAGGTTACTGTAAACACAGCCTCAAGTGAAATCTGGCTGGAAGCGGAGTGTGGAGTGATAGGCGCGAACTGGAATGTGGTGAATCTACCTGAAGCTTCAGCAGGAACTTATGTAACGATTAATACGGGACTGAATAGCTATGGTTCAGCGCCTGGCTCCAGTGCGGATCATGTAAGCCATACTTTTACTGTAAATGAAGCAGGCAGCTATCAGCTATATGCCCGGGTGCGAGCTCTCTCAGGTAATGATGATTCCTTCTGGGTGAGGCTAGATGGAGGTAGCTGGGTACAATGGAACGTTACGCCTCGTTCCGGTAATTTTGACTGGCGCGAAGTAGGGGTACTCAGCCTGGATTTTGCGGCTGGCAGTACACATACCTTGGATTTTGCTTATCGTGAGGATGGCGCGGATTTGGATAAACTTCATCTGACCGCTAATGGCATTAGTCCTACAGGATTAGGTGACCCGGCAGTTGATTGTGGAAACTCACTTCGTACCGCTCAAAGTGATAAGAATTTAAACGGAGCATCCTTAATATCATCTGATGGTACCTGTAATAATTGTATTGAAATTTTAGCATACCCTAATCCAACACAAAACGGGGAGGTCACTATCAAATTGATGAATATGGATTTGTATGAGTCTCTTGAAGTGAGAGTGATCAACACCAAAGGGCAAATACTACGGCATGAATTTATTGATGATACAAAAGTGATTTCCCAAATGACTCTTAGCCTAGGAGGTTATGGAAGTGGGATATACCTGGTACAAGTCATTGCTAAAGATCAAATATACCAGAAAGAGATTATTAAATTATAGGTACAATCTGTTGTAAAAAAAACCACCTTCAGTTATAGAAGGTGGTTTTTTTTTTGCAATGACAGAATCCAGGTGAATATCTAGAAAGAGCCAAACGTTTAGTCATGTTAGTGGAGCAACATAAAAACGGTAATATAGACTTGTTTTTTGCCGTGGTCCCCACCGGGATTCTGCCTTACCCCGACATCCTCTATGGATGGCAATTGAAAGGAAAGAAAATAAAGCTGGTTTCCAGAGACAGTAAGCGGCTGAGTATTTTCGGGCTCATGAGTTCAAATAACCGCTTGGCAGCCTATCCTACTGAAACAACGACAACTAGAGAGTTTATCGTGCAATGTAGGGACGACTTTATGAAAACCATTAACAAACCTACGGTGGTGGTGGTGGACAATGCGCCCATCTACCGATGTCAAGCTGTGTATGAGCGAATAGAGCAATGACAAGCGCAAGATTTGTACATTTTCTTTCTACCAGAATATATAGACCTCACTTGAACGCTGTAGAAATACTGTGGAGAAAAATGAAATATAAATGGCTCAAACCAGAACACTACAAAAGTTGGAGTAGGCTTACTAAAGTAGCCAAAAGTATTCTGAAGAATTTTGGCACCGAAGACAAAATCTGTTTTCAAAACTCTGTTATACCAATTTAGTTTTGTCCACTTACTTACAAATAAGGTATAACTACATGACCACATTTAGTATTTATACTAAGCATATTTTCATTTTGATTGAGTATAATGTCTTAAGGAGAATGATTGATCAAAAATGTATATGAATGTAGATTATCAGAGTTGCATAGAAAATATGGAATCATATTACAGTCAATATTTTATAAAAAATCTTAAAATAAAGCTATCAAAATACACTAATGACACTTTGATGTAAAATTCTCACTAAAAGGTACAAATGCCTGTTTTTCAATTTGATAAGCTGCTTATCAATATAATAAGCATAGCAAGCCTCTTTGAATATTATTTTTTCAACTACCGTAGAATTATTTGGAATTGACCAAGGTGCTAAGGAGTAAATCAGTTCAGAGGAAATAATTTAAGGTTAGTTATTACTTCTTTCCTACATATGTAGATCTCTTATAAGATGTTGGAGTACTTTTTGACTGTCCATCAAAAATAACTAAAGCTTTTAAGTAATTCTCCACATTAAATTTAACTATGATTTTTACTTTACAGTCTAGAATCTATCTACTCTTTCTTATCGCTTTATGGATGGTATTTCCCGTTTTGACTATTTCGGCTCAGCCAAGCGGGACATCTGGTACAGTAAGCAAAAACTATAGTATTCCCAGCGGGGCCTATTTTGCGGCTCCTAATGGTAATGGGAGTGCTCCTTGTAGGGAAGGAAATCCCTGCTCACTTTCTACAGCATTACAAAAAGCTCCTCGTGGTGCTACCATTGTGCTAAAAGGAGGTACTTATCGTACTAGTAAGTATAGCACAACTATTTATAGGCGTTTAACAATCCAGCCTTATCCTGGAGCGAATGTAACTATTAAAGGTAGTGAAATAGAAAAAGACTGGGTTGCTTCTGGTAATACCTGGAGGACTCAATGGGATGATTTGTTTGGTAAGCCTAATAATGACGATGGTAGAGCTATTAAAGAAAATCCGATGGCAGACCATCGTGATATGGTATATATCAATGGGCAATCCCAAAAACAAGTGAGTTCTAAAAGTCAGGTAAGCGCTGGTAAATTTTATGTTGACTACTCAAGTAAGAACGTTTATATCGGTACGAACCCATCCGGTAAGCAAGTGGAAATCAGTGCGGTATGGTGGGGATTTAATACTTATGACCTTAATGAGAGTGGAGTCACCATCAGAGGGCTGAAGATTATGCATTATACTGATGCTGGTCTTTTCATAGGCTCACCAGGCACCGTAATTGAAAATTGTGAAGTAGTATGGAATGGAGCGGCAGGCATCAGGGTACAACATGCCAATGATGTAGTCCTTAAAAATAATTTGTTCGCTTATAATGCCTGCCAGGGGGGGGGTATTTCGTATGCTGATCGTATCAAGCTAATTAACAATAGCTTTAAGGAAAATAACTATGAAAACTATAACAGGAACAGTTGGTCTGCCTCGGGAGTCAAACTGTTATGGTCGAAAAATGCAGAAGTGCGAAACAACTCTTTTGTAGATAATGACGCCAATGGTCTTTGGCTGGATGAGAGAAGTAATAACTCAGTCATAGTCCATAATTTTGTGAAGAACAGTACGCGTAGTGGTATCCACTGTGAAATATCAAACAATGTAATTATCGCGGGTAATGTAGTACTTGAAAGTGGTAAGCATCAGAGTTATTTGGGCAAGGGTATTTCCGTGGCCAACTCATCTGGAGTGAAAGTGTATAATAACACACTTTACGATAATGAATTAGCATTGGATGTCATTGAGAATACGCGAGGGGATGAGAAAGATCCTAATGACCCTTACATTACCAGAAATACGGTTATTAAGAATAATATTTTATCTGAGGCATTTATTAGTGAGTACCCCTCTTCTTTATATCACATGAAGAAGAAAAATTGCGGAGATAATGCCATCAGTCAGCAGGACAATAATGCCTACTATAGGTCTACTGCAGGTGATCCAAATTTAGCGATAAGATGGAAAATCAATAACAATAGTTGTAATGAAGAGCAGCGCTTTGAAACTATACAGGAGTTCAAGAACAAGTTGGGCTTTGAGAAAAATGGCTTCGGTATACAAGGAGGTAGTGAGCCTTTCTTTGTGAATGCCGGTTCGGACAACTTTAAACTTAAGTCTTCCTCAATGGCTATTAAGGCGGGGGCTCCCTTACCATCAGATGTAGCTCAGGCTATGGGCTGGGAGAGTGGCAAAGTAGTAGACATAGGAGCCTATCAGACCAACATCAGTGAGTCACAGGCCCCTAGCCCCGATACGGGCACACTTCCCTGGAAAGAGACCTTTACGACCAGCGATGGCTCTACAAGTGATAATGGTTTAAGCGACGGAAGTGCCTGGAGCCTGAATAGAGGAAACATGTCAAGTAATGCGGCATTTAATGTGCAAAATAACCGTTTGCATGCCAGAGGAGCAGTAGGGGAAGGAAGCTGGCGCTCAGAGCAAATTAATATTGAAGGAAAAGAAGTAAACTTATCCCTTATGTTGTACTCACAAGGTGATTTGGAAGACCCTTCAGATTATGTGAAAGTTTATACTCGAGTAGATGGTTCTGAAAAGCTAGTCAAAGAAGTAAATGGTAAACTGGGTAGCTCAGGAGTACAGGTGAAGGCATCTAACATAAAAGGTAAGACACTACAACTCATTGTAAAGTTTAAGAATAGCGATTATACTGAATTTTACTTTCTGGATAATGTAAATGTTAATACTTCAACGACTACAGCTACCCCCTCAAAGGGAATAATTGAGGGGATGTCAATTGTAGTAGAGAGTACAGGAGCAAAGGTTCCTGGCTATACATCTCTTGATGAAGGCGAAACCGTGCATCTGGATGATCTTCCTTCTACCGGGCTTAATATTTACGCTAATCTAAGCAAGACTGTTGGTAGTGTGGTATTTGATTATAATGGTACTAGTGCTTATCAGATAGAAAATAATGCTGCCTATGCTTTGCAGGGTAATGGTGGAAGCTATAGTAATCTAGATCTACAGCCAGGCGCTAACTCAATTACCATAAAAGCCTATAGTAATTCAAATGGTAAAGGAACATTGTTGGATTCAAAGACGATTAATTTTAATGTTAAAGGCGATGGAGGTTCAGGCTCCAGCCCAAGTCCTAGCCCAAGCCCAAGTCCTTCAGGTGATATAATAAAGAGTATATCGGTAGTAAAAGAAAATACGGGAGAAAAAGTCAGTGGTTATACCTCTATTACAGAAGGTGAAACCATTCATTTGAGAGATCTTCCTTCTGCTGATCTTAATATGTATGTCAATATTTCTGGTACGGTTGGTAGCATTGTTTTTGATTATAATGGCGTGTCAAGGTATCAGGTAGAGGGTGTAGCGCCTTACGCTTTGCAAGGTGATGGTGCAGGGTATAGAAAGCTGTACTTTAATGTCGGTTCGCATACAATCACAATCAAAGCATACAGCCAATCAGGAGGAAAGGGTACTTTACTAGACCAAAAAACTATCAATTTTAATGTAAAAGATGATGCTTCACCAGCTAGTAACAATGCAATGCTAAATATCAATCCTTTGGAGGTTAGCGTTTCACCCAATCCTTTTGTTAATGATATAACCATTAATGTTGAAGGCGCCACGAATAATAAGGTGAATCTGCAGATCACGGATTACGTAGGCAATGAAATGTTTAAAAGAGATCAGGTGAGTACGGAAGGAAGCATTTATCTTAACTTGTCACACCTACCTTCTAATATATATATATTGAGAGTACTAGATGCTGCGGGTAATATCCAAAATATACGCTTGCAGAAAGACTAGCCGCAGTGAGGAGTAATTGTTTACTAATAAAAAAGCCGACTATTTAGTCGGCTTTTTTATTAGTAAAGTACAATGATTCAAATTGTTTATCGCTCTCTTGATATTGTAAAAGTACAATTAACTTCAATTTGTGTTAGGAAGGGTGTATAAATGTTTTATTTATGTTGTTGTAATGTATTTTCAGTTTGTGATGTTTTATAATTTTAATTTTATTCTAACTAATGAAAGTTATAAGGATGATAATTTAATCTACCTGAAAAAGAATGAATAAAACAAAAGCACTCATTTTTTTAGCTAATCTACCATATAGTTTAAATATTACACTTCTGGATAATATTAGTAAAGTGCAATAAATACGAGACAGAGTGGTCGCTCATTTGATGCTTTGAATAGTACAAATAAATGAGTGATTATGAATAGGAACTTTACTTTCAAGGAATGGATACTTACCCAGCAGCTTTGGGTAAGATCTGTGTGTTGTTTGTTATTTTGTTATTGTACTATTCAAACAATAGCACAGCCCGGTGGAACCTATGGGCCAGCAAATGCTAACTATAGTATACCCAGTGGAGCATATTTTGTATCACCAGATGGTACAGGAAGTGCGCCATGTAGTGAGAATAACCCATGCGCACTTTCTACAGCGTTGCAAAAAGCACCTCGGGGTACCACCATTGTAATAAAGGGCGGGACTTATCGTACTAGTAAATACAGTACTAATATTCCACGCCGATTAACTCTTCAGCCTTATCCCGGTGCGGAAGTGGTTCTCAAGGGTAGTGAAGTAAAAAGAGATTGGGTAGCATCCGGTAATATTTGGAAGGGAAACTGGTCAGACTTATATGGCAAGCCAAATAATGACGACGGAAGAGCAGTAGGCGTAGAAAACCCAATGGCTGACCATCGTGATATGGTATATATCAATGGACAATCTCAAATACAGGTAGGCTCATTGAGCGAAGTAAGTCCCGGGAAATTTTATGTTGACTATTCAAACAAGCTAGTCTATATCGGTACGAACCCATCTGGCAAACAAGTAGAAATCAGTGCAGAATGGTGGGGTTTAAATACGTATGGTGTATCAGAAACTGGTATTATCATTCGTGGCCTAAAATTGATGCATTATACTGACGCAGGTATATTTATTGGCTCATCAGGAGCAACGGTAGAAAACAGTGAAGCAGTTTGGAATGGTGCAGCTGGTATCAGAATACAGCATGCTGATGATGTAGTATTGAAAAACAACTTATTTGCATATAATGCCTGCCAGGGAGGAGGTGTAGCTTATTCTGATAGGGTTAAGCTGATCGGAAATAGTTTCAGCTACAATAATCTGGAGAAATACAATAGAAACAGCTGGTCGCCTGCCGGAGTGAAAATCCTATGGTCTAAAGAAGTAGAGGTACGCAATAACTCATTTGTAGATAATGATGCAAATGGCCTCTGGCTGGACGAAAAATGTAATGGGTCAATACTGGTAAATAATTTCTTAAAGAATAACTCTCGTAATGGGATACATTGCGAAATCACCGATGATGTAATCATTGCCGGTAATGTGTCGCTGGAAAGTGGTAGCAATGAGAGGTTTATAGGAGCAGGTATCTCAGTTGCAAACTCATCAGATGTAAGAGTCTTTAATAATACTTTGCATAATAATGAGATAGCGCTAGAGGTGTTTGAAAGCACCCGTGGGGACGAGAAAGACCCTAATGATCCGTACATTACCAGAAATACCGTAGTAAAGAATAATATACTTTCAGAAGCTTTTATCGGCGAATACCCTTCAGCTTTGTATCATATGAAGAAAAAAGAGTGTGATGATAATGCTATCGCTGAACAAGATTATAATGCATATTATCGCTCTACTGCAGGAAAGCCAAGTTTGGCTGTTAGGTGGAAGATTAATAATAATAGCTGTAACGAAGAGCAGCGCCTGGAGACTATTCAGGAATTCAGAAGTAAATTAGGGTACGAACAGCATGGTTTTGGAATTCAAGGTGGTAGTGATCCATTCTTCGTAGATGCTAGTTCGGGAAATCTAAACCTTAAGCCTACTTCAATGGCAATCAAGTCAGGCGCTCCATTACCTGAAGATGTGGCTCAGGCAATGGGTTGGGAAAGCGGAATAGCAGTAGACTTAGGCGCTTATCAGACCGATATTAGCTACTCTCCAACGCCTGAAATTGGTATACTTCCCTGGGCAGAAACCTTTACCACCAGTGATGGCGCTACTGATGATAATGGATTTAGTGATGGTAGTGCCTGGAGTTTGGACAGAGGCAGTATGTCCGGTAATGCTGCTTTTAAAGTAGTTGATAATCGTTTGCAGGCAAGAGGTGCAGTTGGAGAAGGAAGCTGGCACTCTGAAAGCATTAATATTGAAGGTCAAATCATAGATATTTCTCTCATGTTATATTCTCAGGGAGACCTTGAAGACAGGCATAACCCGGATTATATTAAAGTATATTACAGGGTAGACGGAGTAGATTATCTTTTAAAAGAGGTCAAAGGAGTGATAGGTAGTTCAGGAATTAAGGTAAGTATTTCTGAAGTTATAGGACAGCAATTAGAGTTGATCGTAAAATTTAAAAACAGCGATTATACTGAATTCTACTTCCTTGATAATATAGAAGTAATTAGTACAGGTAGTACTGAGCCCAAAGCTGAGATTACTGATATTAGCTTGGTAAACAAAGAAAACGCTAACACACTTGATGAGTATGATTTAGCGTCTAATATTGTAGAACTGGATAAATCTGTACTAAGGGTTGATGACTTGGATATACATGTGGAAGTTGAGGGAGATGCTGGTAGTGTAGTTTTTGATTTGAATGGCATTACAAACTATAGTATTGATAATGAAGCTCCTTATGCTTTGCATGGAGAAGAATCTGCAGAACTACCTATTGGAGAAAATACAATTAAGGTTAGAGTCTATAGTGAGGTAGATGGTAAGGGTATATTATTGAGTGAGAAGTCAGTCTCTTTTCTCGTCAAAGAAACTTTAAGTTATGAGGCGGCTGAGCGTTGGTACGAGGATTTTTCGCTTCCTGCGGAAACCAGAGATGATTTTGGTAGTACAGCATGGCATTTAGATGCATCCACTGTAACACCAAGCAAGGCTGTCTTTCAGGTAGAAGACAATATGCTTAGGTTATCTGAAACCTCCTCCAAAAAAGAAGCAGGTTATGTGACGTGGGTATCAGAAACCATCAACATTTCAGGTCAACCTGCTGCTAAAGTAAGCTTTGATGCTAAATATGTTGGGATCATGGAAGATGATAAAGCTACCGGAGATTTTATAAAGGTGTACTATAAAGTAGATAATCAACCCCTCAAAACGATTATCGCTAAGTATGGAGGCTTTGAACAGGAAAATCATTGGTATCAGTTTGAGCAACGTAACATTATTGGAAAGAAGCTTCAGATTATCATTCAAGCACGTACTACTACAGATACTGAAAGTTATTATGTGGATAATATAAAAGTAAGTGAGGATCAAGTAGAACGCCCTGTACAGGCTTTACCATGGCAGGAAGATTTTGTTAAAGCAAATGATTTAATAGAACAGCAAGATGAAACAGCATGGTTTTTTAGTCAGGTGGGGCAAGAAGAAGATGAGCTTTTTGGAGTAAAAGATGAAAGTCTGTACTTCTCTGAGCATACAAGTGTTACCAAATGGTCAAGTTACCCGATTAGTATTACTGGTGCAAAGCGTGTAAAAATAGGTTTTGATATCAAAGGAGTGGGAAAGATGGAAGCTGAAGGTATACAGCACGATTTCATCAATGTGTATTACCGCCTAGATAAGGGCGAGAAGCAAGCACTCTTACTTCAGGATGGTAATCTACACACTCAAAATGAATGGATACGTATAGAAAAGGCAGGGCTGGTAGGAGATACTTTAGAAATCTTTATTGAAGGAAGAACCTCAGCCAATTCAGAGTCTTATTTTGTGGATAATATCACTGTAAAAGACGAATACGAAGAAAGCCGTGTTCAGGTATTACCCTGGTATGAAGGCTTTGAAGGAGCTGATAATTTATTAAGTGAAAAAGATAAAACAGCTTGGTTCTTAAGCTGGACTGAAGATGATGAGAAGGGCTTGTTTGGTATCAAAGAAAATAAGCTTTACATATCTAGAAATGTAACCCCTGTGACATGGTCTAGTGAGCCAATCAGCATAGTAACAGCAGAAAGCGTTAAGGTAAGCATAGATATTAAAGAAACCGGAGTCATGGAGAATTCAGGAGCGGCCAGGGACTTTCTTAATGTCTATTATCGTATCAACGGAGGCAGCCTGCAACCAATATTAGAACATACTGGCAACTTGAAAGAAGATGACCGGTGGTTTCATATCGAAACCGGAGGTATTCAAGGCGAGACAATTCAGATCGTTATAGAAAGTAGGACTTCTGCTCTACAAGAAGCATACTATATTGATAATGTCACGGTGGAAGAAGAAAGTACCCAGGGTGAAGAAGCGCCTGAGGAAGAGATTGTCAGTACGTTGACTATTTATGCTGCTGGGAAATCTGGCTATGAAACGATGGAGTTAAGAATAGATGGAGAAGCAGTGATGAGTTGGGACTATATTGGTGGAAATGTATATGATCCTATATTTGAGGAATATGTATACGAGCATAAAGGTGCGAAACTCAAAGCTTCTCAGGTACAGGTAGTCTATATCAATGATAAAGGTTATCAGCCATATACTGGAATTAGAGTTGATAAGATAGATATTGATGGTGAAGTATTTGAGACAGAAGCTTCCACAACGTATGGCGTAGGCGTATACCTTGATGGAGACTGCCAGGAAGGTTATTTACAGGATGAGAATTTGCAATGTGGGGGATATTTTAGATTCAACGCTTCAGAGATTGAAAAATACTTTCTGGAAGTCAACGCTTATCCAAATCCATCTCAAGGTGAACAAAAAGTTGAGTTTACTACAAACTTAGATAAGGTAACGGTAAGGGTAATTGATATGCAGGGAAATGAATGGGTCAAATACCCTGAGGTAAATACTTCCAATACTTTGCAGTTAGATTTAAGCTCACTGAAGGCAGGAATATATATTTTACAAGTATCTTCAGAAAGCACATACTCAGAGATGCGTATTTATAAAGAATAATAAATGTGTAAAAACAAGAAAAGTAGGCAGCTATAAGGCTGTCTACTTTTTATTAATGCTAAGTTCACTACAGGATAATATTGATATTAAAAAGCCCCTCTCCTTATTACCTTGCAAACGACTTAATTTTGTTAAGTGCAATGTTTCCAATCTTTGACAAAGTATTCAAACTATAGACTTGATTTTTAATTGCTTTAAAAGAATAATCTTCAAGATCCTGAAATATTTTTTCACCAAATTTTTCGTAGCCCTGATGCGCGTAAGCCGCTGATATTTCATGATGTTCCTGTAAGGTGGAGAAGAGCCAGGCAAGTATATACTCTCTGGCTGTACAATCAGGATCAGTAAGTTCATTTAAAAAAGCCATTTCAGCCCAGCCAGGAACTCTTTTCAAACCATGCTTCGCAAATTTCTTAGAGAGTTGACTTTTAAAAGTATGGTCAAATACGCTTTTGGTAATCCTAAATGGGCCTTTAACATCAAGAGAAAGGAGAAAGAATTCTTTATCTCTCATATAGTTCAACACATCGACAACCTTATCCTCCTGCTTGTAAGCATCAATTAAACCAGGCTCAAATTCAAGCATAATCGTTTTGTTCTGCATTTGTTGGCTTAATGAGCTGAATAACCTCAAATCAATTCCTTGAGCATCAGTCTTAAACCAATCTACATAGTCAATGCCTATCTCTTCTATAACCTTTTTAAGTTCGACAATTTTCAATTTTATCTTATTTGTAACTTCAAAAAAGTCTGCATAGTGATAAGGCTGAAGTTTAGGGAGGTTTGGTTCTAAAAGGCTTGAGCAATAAGGGCTCTTGGTAAGATAGAAGTCCATTTCATCATGTTCAGCTTTATCAACTACAATCTTATTAAACACATAAAGCTTTTTGAACAGCTTATCCTCTTTCTCTATAAACTCAAAATCACGGTCGTCCGCATCAAAAGCCAAACCAATTGAGAAGGATGCAATTTTTTTCCAAACAGGGTTGATATCATTAGAGGCACCAATGTCTACGAGTACCGGAGGTTTTGTAATAATATCTTCTCTGGAAGAAATTTTATCAATAATCTTGGCTAGGCCCATGTTAATTAGATGAAAGGTTGAACATTTTGTTATCTGAAAATGTGCATTTTTTTTTATTGCAGCTTACTTTCTCATGATGTAAACCTATAATTTACTAACTCTAAGTTTAACCCATTCGATTATTCTTGAGAAAGTCTTTACATAATGTATTGCAAATAGAAGGAAGAAAAGTTGAATGCGTTGATAAAAAGAAATCTTTATGGTAGCTCTTGCATGAGCTGTTTTCCTGTAAGCCTGGAATAAGGGTATGTAAATAGCTAGGAGTTCAAAAATATATTTGATCAACTGCTTATAAGAAGGTACAGGCTGATGATATTTGCTGTTAAAATTTCTGTTTACACGGTAGCTTTTTGAGATTATAGCTTTGATGCTACTTCTAGCCGGGTGTTTAACCACAGCATCAAATGCAAATAATTGAGCTAAGCCTGCTTTATGCACCCTCTGCCCCCACTCATAATCGCCTCCGGAGGCCATATCCTGATTAAAAAAACCTACTTTATCAAAGGTATTTTTACTAGTGAACATATTTGCAGTAGCAGCAAAATGATTTTCATGTACATAATGATGTTGGGGGAAGGCAAAAGCAAGGTCAAACACATCCCCTAATGTTTGCTTACTATTGGTAGTAAACACCTGAATATGCCCACCCACAAGACCTGTATCTGGGTGCTCTATTAACTTAGCAATACCTTTTTCTAACCAGTATAAATTAGGAATACAATCAGAATCTGTAAATGCGAGATACTCGCCTTTAGCTGTTTTAATTCCTTTATTCCTCGCTGCATAAGAACCTCTTTTTTTCTCAAACAAGTATTTCACATGGTATTTTTCACAGATACTTTTGATGTCTTCAGTAGAATTATTATCAATTACAATTACTTCATATCTTAGACTTAAACGCCCTTTTTGTTGGTTTTGTAAAGCTTCTAGACATAGTACCAAACGTTCAGTATCATTATAGACAGGAACAATGACTGAAACAAAAATAGGTTCTTTAGCAGAACATTTCATTACTTTATTAGGCTTGAAAATGACATTAAAAAATTATTAATACTTAGCTATTCAAAAACTGGTTTTATATCTGGCGATTAACTTTCTGAGCATCAGAAAATAATATAAAGGTAAGGTTTTTGTAATAAAAGTCACTTCTTCATAACTAGACATGCTTAAAAACGGTTAGGTGTGTTTTCTAAAATTAAGAGTAAAAAAATATAAAATTATTAACATTATTCTGCTTTTCTTAATATTATTTTCGTTAATTTTGAATTTATTTATTTATACGCAAATTTTTAGTAGATAGCCAATGGTAAGTTTTAGCACTATATAAGTATGTAAGATATTTTTTATTTAGCAATATTTTTAATTTCATTTAAAAGGCTATCGAAACCTAGATAAATACTGAAACGAATTTATTGTCTGATTTATTGATGTTACTATGAGAAGAATACAAATAGAGAAAAAGCAGGGGTTGAGTGTTGGAAAAAAACATCAATAGATTAAGAGCAAAGGTAAAACAATAAAAATTAAAAATTATCCTCTTACAATATTTGATGTCAACCTATTAACAGAAAACATTCACATAATCATAACTATTTTCAAAAAAAAAATTAATGTCTTCTATAGGGTTTAGATATAATCAATGCGTATTGTGCAATTTTAACATTCAAATCAAAATCAATAGATAATGAAAACAAGCTTTTTGGAAGATAACCTTAACTTCAAGCTCATTATTCAAAAATGTATACAAAAATGGTATTATTTCGCAGTTGGCTTGATAATAGCATTAGGTATTGCATTGATTTATCTCAAGACAACTACCAAATTATATGAAGTAAAAGCTACTGTAAAACTAAACGATCCGAAAACTAAACCGCAAGTTGATTCAGAAACTGTGGCTTTTGCAAGTTTAGGGGGTAGCTCAGAAATTGATGATGAAATTGGTATGCTTTCATCCTTTTTTATGGTTGATAAAGCCATTGGTCAATTAGATTTTAACACTACATATTATCATGATAATCATTTTCTAGGTATCACTGACTCGGAAGAGTTTTATAAGAAGATTAAAGTACATTTTGATTTATCTACTTTGCAACCTATAGGGGTTCCAGTCTATTTAAGTTTGATTGATGAAAACCGTGTTCGTGTAAGGGTAGAAGCGGAAGAGGTTTATCTTTATGATATATTGGGCGAGAGTGTAAGCGAAGAACCAATTAAGGCGCTTGAAATAGAAAAAGAAATTTCGGTAAATGATACATTAAGAAGCCCTCATCTAAGCTTTTGGTTAGATGAAAGTAGTCTTGAACACATGGAGGTGGGTGAAGACTATTTTTTTATGCTTCACTCTAAAAATAACGTAGTAAAAAAATATTATGAAAGGCTGAGTATAATCAAGCTTACTGAAGATTCAAATATTATTGAGGTAAGCACCAACGGATCAGTGATTGAAAAAGAGGAAGACTTTATCAATACCTTGATCAATGCATACATTGATTTTGATTTAGCTACAAAAAATCAGCATGGGGTAAGAACTATTCGGTTCATTGATAATCAGCTATCAGTAGTGTCAGATTCGCTCAAAGATGCTGAGAGTACACTACAAGACTACAGGACAAGCAATAATTTGGTTGATATCGGAATCCAGTCAGAAAGGCTTGCTAAAAGACTGAGTGAACTTGAAGTACAAGAAGAGAAGCTTAGGATTCAGTATGAATATTATAAAAACATGGCCCAGTATCTTGGGCAGGATCCAAACTTTGATAATGTAGTAGCCCCTGCTTCAGTAGGTATCGATGACCCTCTTCTTAGTAGTTTAATCATTGAATTATCAAACCTAAATAGGGAAAAGGTATCTATAGGGTATAGTTCCAATGATAACAATCCTGTGCTTAAAGTAATCAATAGAAAGATCCAAAATGCACGTGAATCTTTAAAAGAAAATGTTGACAATCAAATTAAGTCTACACAGCTAGGGTTGACAGAAGTTAGAAGAAACATACAGTCTGTAGAGAGACAGTTAAACCGCTTACCTCAGAATGAACGAAATCTTGTAGATATCCAGAGGAAATTCACATTGAATGATAACATCTATAATTATTTGCTTCAGAAAAAGGCAGAGGCAGGCATTGCAATAGCTTCCAGTGTTAGTGATAAAATGATGGTAGATGAGGCAAGGGTTGTTGACGATAGTCCGGTTTACCCTAATCCTGTTAAAGTGTTATTTCTGGCATTTTTTGCCGGGGTCTTTTTTCCTCTAGGGTTAATCCTTGTGAAGGATATGTTCAATGAAAATATAAATAGCCTTGATGATATTCAAAGAGTCGCAGAAGTTCCTGTATTAGAGACTGTCAGGTTAGAAAAAAAACATTCAAAAAAGCCTTCCCTTTCCAAAGACCCTGTAGTCAATGAGAGCTTTAAATTTTCTCGCCTTCATTTAAACCGTTTGTATGGCGAAGGAACCGGACAAATCATAGGGATTACTTCATCCATAGAAGGAGAAGGTAAAACATTTTGTACTGCTCACCTGGGAGCTTCTTTTGCCCTGTCCGGTCGTAGGACCATCATTATTTCGGGTGACTTGCATCGTCCTAAGCTGAATGGATACTTTAATGCGCATCAAACACCGGGGATTTCAGACTATATAACGGATAAAGCATCTTTTCACGAGGTTGTCCAGCAAACTAGTGTGGGGCATTTAGATATAATAAGCGCGGGCAGTAGTCATTTTACTGACCCTTCTAGTTTACTCGAGAGTAAAAAGTTTCAGGATTTATTAGTAAAGCTCAAATCGACTTACCAGTATATTATCGTAGATACACCACCCATAGGTTATGTAGCTGACTATTTGTTCATGGAGCCGCTTTTCGATATCAATTTATTAGTTGCCAGACAAGGAGTTACCACTACTCCAATTCTTAGAACTACAGTTGAAATGCTTTTGAAAAGAAAAGTCAGTAATCTGCATGTGATCTATAATGGTGTCAGTAGCGTAGCGGATAACGACTATGGTTACAGAAAGAATATTATTTCCTACCATAAGGTATGAAGACACTTTTGAGCAAAATTAACGAGTTAAAGTCACAGCTGATGAAGAGTGAGATGCTTAAAAAAGTGTCTGCTAATATGTCATGGTTATTTTTTGAACGCATGATTATGTTAGCTGTCACTTTAGCAGTGGGGGTATATGTGGCTCGTTACCTGGGACCTAAATATTATGGCATTCTTAATTTTGCTATTAGCTTTATCGCTCTTTTTATAGCAATTGCCAACTTGGGTTTGCAAAATGTTTTAGTAAAAGAACTGGTAGAGCATGAAGACGATCATAATATTTTTATGGGAAGTGCATTTCTCATGAAATTATTGGGAAGTATCATCCTGCTTATTATCGTTTTCTTTTCTAGCCAACTGATGGAGCTGGATGCCTCCACTAGAATTATTGTTTTTATTATCGGTGCAGGTCTTTTGTTCAAGTCATTAGATATTATTGGCTTTTTCTTTCAATCTGAGGTTCGGTCAAAATTTGAGGCAATCGCCAGGACTACTTCTTTACTGAGTATATCAGCGATCAAAGTTATACTAATATTAGCAGAAGCTCCCCTGTTTTATTTTGCTTTGGTGTACATGCTTGAGCATGTAATTACTTCTACTGTACTCATAATATTTTATATGCGGCAGGGAAGAAGTATCACTAACTGGCGTGTTGATAAGAAAGCTGTTTCCTATTTATTTAGTGAATGCTGGCCAATTATCATATCAGGCTTAGTAGTATCAATCCATCTTAAAGTAGACCAAGTAATGATCAATCAGATGTTAGGGGATGAAGATGTAGGATACTATGCGGCCGCTGCAAAGATATCAGATGTATGGTATTTTATTCCTACCATAATAATGAGTTCAGTATTTCCTGTCATTGTAAAAACAAAAAATAGATCAGAAAGGCTGTTTGGCAAGCAATTACATATGTTATATGATGCCATGGTCATATTATCATTATCTGTAGCCATTCCCTTAACTTTTTTATCAGACTGGTTGATAAACCTGCTTTACGGTCCGGAATACATCTTAACAGGTAAAGTACTATCTATTCATATATGGTCCGCAGTATTTGGTTTTATGAACGTGGTGCGGGGAAAATGGGCTGTAATTGAGAAACAACAAAGGTTTGGAGTGTTTATACAGGGTAGCGGGGCATTTGTTAACATTGCGCTTAACTTTTTTTTGATTCCTGCATATGGAATCATTGGAGCAGCTATAGCAACATTAATTACAGTGGCATCAAATGTTTTAATTGCTCCTTTATTTATTAACGCAAATTATAGAGGACAAGTAAGAATAATAGTGAGCTCACTAAATCCATTTAGCCTTGTGCCCAGACTTTCAAGGCAAATTAAAACAGCACTTGGAGGAAAGGAATATCAAATAGTAAAATGATAATAAGCTCATGCAGCTATAAAAATACTAAATAAAAGAGCTGAACAGATCCATAGAGACATTAAATAATAAAAGATGAAAATCCAATTTGCTGTAATCGGAGGGCAGAAATCGGGCTCTACTTATGTTCAAAGTGTGTTAGCAGCACACCCACAAATCTATATGCCAGAAGATGAGGTACCTTACTTTGAAGATCCTGACTTTCAGGAAGGGGGTATGCAAAAGTTAGACGCACTTTTTGAAAATGTAAACAATGAGCTTGTGTGTGGAATCAAACGACCAAATTTATTAGGGAGTTCGCAGTATGCGCCACGTCTTAAAGCAACATTAGGACAAATCAAACTTATTGTGATGCTTCGTGACCCAGTAGTACGAGCTGTATCTGCTTACTACCATTATATGAAGGATGGGTTTTTACCTCCGTTGTCATTGTCTGAAGGGATGAATAAAATTTTAGAAGGTGATATGAAAGCCTACGGTAGACATTCAGAGATTGTAGAATTTGGCCTGTATAGTAAGCACCTCAAAAATTATTTGAAATATTTTAATCAGGATCAGGTGCTTATACTGTTGTATGATGAATTAAAAAAGAATAAAAAAGAAGTGATAAAAAAGCTTTATCGCTTTGTGGGAGTAGATGAGAGTTATAACCCTGAACAGGTTATCAATAAAACTCCTCAAAAAGTAATCTATTCAATTCCCAGACAAAGTTTTATTAGTTTAAGTAATCCATTCAAATACACATACAATGATGAAAAAACACGCTGTTATATAAAAGAGCAGCACATAGGGGATCGTTTAGCTTGTAAGTTTGTTCGGGGGGTAGATAAGTTAGTGATAGCAAAGATATTCAGTAACAAAAAACCTCAGCTAAGTAAGGAGTTACATGCGTCCTTATATTCTCGGTTTCATGAAGATATTGAGCAACTCGAGGTTTTAATACAAAAAGACCTAAGTAAATGGAAATTTCAGCTTCCCAAAACCGTAGGTATTTTGTGATGGCTCCGATTATACTTTTTGTTTACAAAAGGCTTAAACATACTCAGGAAGTGATCAGGGCTTTGCAACAATGTGATGGAGCCCGGGAAAGTGAGTTGTATATATATTCGGATGCTGCCCAGAAGCCGGAGGAAGAAATACAGGTAAATGCATTGAGAAATTATCTTGACACGATTGATGGATTCAAAAAAGTCCATATCACCAAAAGAGCACAAAATCATGGGTTAGCGCATAATATTATAAATGGGATTTCTGAAGTCATCAATAAGTACCAAAAGCTGATAGTATTAGAAGATGACATTATTTGTGCCCCACAGTTCTTGTCGTATATGAATGAGGCATTAGAAAAGTATGAGGATAAGGAAGATATATTTTCTATCAGTGGTTATCATCCTCATGTCAAGTCACCAGGTCAAGTTAGTGCAAGTGTTTATAAAAACTACAGAAGTTCTTCGTGGGGATGGGCAACCTGGGCAGATCGTTGGAATAAAGTAGACTGGGAGGTAAGTGACCATAAAGAATTTTTCAAAAGCAAAGGAAAACGACAAGCTTTCAATAAAGGTGGTGAAGACCTTAGTTGGATGTTATGGAAACAGATACACGGTCTGTTAGACTCCTGGGCAATACGCTTTTGTTATGCACAGTTTAAGAATAAAGCTTATACGGTTTTTCCAGTTGAATCTCTGGTTACCAATACGGGCTTTGATGGGAGTGGAAAGCATAGCGAAATTACTTCAAAATTTTATGTTCAACCAAAAGGGGATAACATTAACCTGAATTTGCCGGAAAACCCTGAGGTCAACATATATCTGATGAAAAAATTCAGGAAATATTATAAGTTGCCTTTTAAAAAAAAGGTAAAAAAAGTGCTACTAATGGACATGCTCAATGGATGGAATAGATAATAAGAGTAGTCATAGTTTTAATGTCGCTTATAAGTTACTGCTAGTAGTGTTATTGGTAAGATTTTTTTTTCCTCTGCTCCAGCTAAGTACTTTAGGTAATGTTAGCTCTGAGGTCGGAGCAGAAGGATATATAAGAGTGCTTGCTTTAGGTGTAATGATGATTTTTTTGCTGCAGCTTCTAGCTAAGTATTCCTTTACTTTTGCTTACGAAAGAGCGCTAACAGCAGTAATGACGGTCTTTGTGATTTTGGTAGGGGTACAGTTTTTTATGTTGGATAACAAAATGTTCAATATACAAGGAGCCATCAAGTATTTCTTTTACTTTACTTTTATAGCTGTATCTCTCTTCAGTGCTATAGTCCATTCAGACAAAACCATACAAATCATTCTAAATGTATGCTTACTCTTATTCATCCTGGTATTAATATTTTATCCTTATCTGATTGCAACTTCAGGGATAGACCCATTAACTGCATTACTATACAATGAGCATCGTTTACATTTTTTGTTGCATGCCTCTAATGAAGATGCTCATTTCATGACTACCCTATTTATCTTAGTGATGATCAGGTTACGAAAGCACAGGGGATGGACATTATTGTTAGCAGGTTCATACTACTTAGCGCTAATATACAATGGTACACGTTCAGCTTTTTTTATTGCCCTTATACTCCCTATTTTATTTTTTATACTGCACAAAAAGAGATTCATATCTTCATTCGTAATATTAGGGATCATCTTTATTACCAGCTTTTCCTATATTTCTGAGTATGTGCAAGTGAAATTTGAGAAAGATCTCGAAGTACTTGAACAGACAGATACGGTATTATCTGGGCAAGAGGTCGGAGGGTCATTTTCATATAGAATCGCACATTTATGGGTGCCTATGATATCATACACGAATAGAGAATCCCCTATCATTGGAAATGGCAGTAACGGGTGGGATATTATTGCTGTAAAGTTGTTGAATAACAAGAAAGTTGAGTCCCCACATAATACTTTTGTCTGGGCATATGTGAACTGGGGTATCATAGGAGTATTTTGTATGCTTATGCTATTTTGTATTCCTTTTTTTAGCATTATCAAAATTTACCTTTCAAAGCCTGATAGCAAGTACCAACTGCTTATAGTAGGGCTTATTTGTACATGGTTTGAGTTTTTTATATGGTCTATGATTGCCAATGCCTATACAGTTCATGGGTGGGTAATACTATCTCTATTGATTGTATTATCTGTAGCAGTAAAATATGCCGTTTACAAGTCTTCTGATTATGAAAAAGAAACCCAGGGTATTAATTATAAGTACGCGTGATAAGACAGGAGGAGCTGCTAGAGCTGCTTTCCGTTTACATCAAAGTTTGATGAGCATAGGAGTAGACTCTTATATGCTAGTATTATCTAAAATTAGTAATTGTGAAAGAGTTATTGCGCCTCATACCAAGCGGGATATCGTATTAGCTAAATTAATGCCCAGTTTAAATAGCTTATTCCTTGAACTTATAAGTAGAAATAAGAATAGAAGAGTATTTTCTGCATCTTATTCTCTTTACTCAATACAAGATAAAATAAAAGAGATATCGCCTGATATTGTTAACCTACATTGGGTAGGTGATGGATTTCTCTCTATGAGAGAACTAAAGAAAATTAAAGTTCCTATTGTTTGGACATTACATGACATGTGGGCATTCACAGGAGGCTGTCATTATGCGATGGAGTGCAAGAATTATATGGCAAAATGTGGATATTGTGAAGCCTTGGAGTCTGATAAGGCAAATGATATAAGCAGAAGGTTGTTTCTTGATAAACAAAGAGCTTACTCAGAAAGTGATATCACAGTAGTACCGTTGAGCCAATGGTTAGCTAAATGTGCTAGCAAAAGCTCTCTTTTTTCTAATAAAGAGATTAGAGTAATTCCTAACCCCATTGACCTGACAGTATATAAACCGTTAGAAAAACAGGTAGCGCGTAAGATGCTTAACTTGCCAAGTAAAAAGAAACTGGTCTTCTTTGGGGCAATGAAACAAAGTAATCCTATTAAGGGATTTGAGAAATTGGCTGAAGCTATATGTGGCTTACCTACTGATCAGTTTGAAATAGTAATATTAGGAGCTTCGGAAACACAAGAAGTATTTGAAGAAAAATATAAAGTCCACTATCTGGGTAAGTTATCTGATGATATTGCTTTGGTCACTGCATATTCAGCAGCGGATGTTATGGTTGTTCCTTCATTATATGAAAACCTTTCAAACGTCATTATGGAATCATTGGCCTGTGGTACTCCGGTAACTGCTTTTGATATCGGAGGAAATAAGGACATGATCATACACAAAGAAAATGGCTATCTAGCCCGCCCCTTTGATACAGAAGATCTAAGAAAAGGAATCAGCTGGGTAACTGAGGACAAAAACAGAGAAAGCATACTTAGGCAAGCAGCGAGAGAAAGTGTTCTTCAAAAATACAACCCTAGAGTAGTTGCAGAATCATATCTACGATTATTTGAAGAAAAGCTTGACAAACATAGAAAAATTAGTTTAGCAGAAAATGAAACTCATTAAGATATCAATAGTAACTCCCTCTTTTAACCAAGCTGAATATATTGAGGAAGCAATACAAAGTATACTAAACCAAAATTATCCTAACTTTGAGCACATTATTGTAGACAACTGTTCCACCGATGGTACAATAAAGATATTGAACAAGTATCCACATTTAAAATATATTTCGGAGCCTGATGAAGGGCAAAGTGATGCTATTAATAAGGGGTTTAAGCGGGCGACAGGTGATGTGATAGGGTGGCTTAATGCAGATGATTATTATTATCCAGATACTTTTGCCAAGGTAAATGAACAATTCGCAAATAATAAAGTGGATGCCATTTACTCAAACGTAAAATTTGTGAATGCCGAAGGAAAAATGATCAGGAGTCTAAGATCTCACATTCCAGTTAGATGGATGGGATATTTTCTAACTTTTATACAGTCAACTTCCTTTTTCTTTAGGCGTAGAATTATAGAAGATAATAACCTGCTTGATAAAGACCTATTCCAATGTATGGATAGGGATTTCTTCGTTAGACTACTATATAGAGGGTACAAGTTTAAATTTGTGAACGCTTATTTTGCCGCTTTTCGTTGGCATCAAAGTAATAAGTCTGTATCTAAAAGTTATAGTGAAACCAGCATAAAAGAACATTTCTATATTATTAATAAAAATACTTCATACAGTATAGAAAGCTCACGTCTTAATAAATTTATATACAAAGTAATTGTTGTACTTTTTGTCAAACCTGTGAGAAGGACTTTAAAAATCATAAGTATTTTCAAATAGATAAATTTTACCCAGCTTTAATTCAATCTGAGAAAACTTTCTTTAGTGTAACGAGTTAGAAATTGAATAATAAGCATATGTGTCATATAGATATAAAGCTGCAGGGTTTTTGCTTTTAAATACTTTGCTTAGCACTAGTAAAAGCAGATCAATACTTTTGTAGTTTGCTTATTTTAAGATTAATTATAAAAAAAGTCGTATTATCACTTTGTCTTTGTTTGGAAAGGATAGATCTGTAATTTTTTTTATAATTTGGGTTTATTTTAGATGTTTAATGCATAATAGAAGATGAAAGAAGCAATAAGGATAAGTATTTGTCGTAATATTTTTATCATTGATTTTTTTTACTGTCTTTATTAGAAATGAAAATTCTTTTGTCTGCATACTCATGTGCGCCCGATGCTGGAAGTGAGCCAAGCTGTGGTTGGAATTGGGCAGTCCAACTTGCTGGTTTAGGAAATCAAGTATGGTGTTTTACTGCACAAAGTAATAAGCAAGTTATACTCAATAAACTAAAAACTCATCCTGTAGAGAACCTTCGTTTTATCTTTATTGAACTGCCATATTGGCTAGAAAAAACGAAAGCATCACAGTTCTTTCCTTTGGCATACATGCATTACCTTATTTGGCAGTACTATGCTTACAAGGTAGCTAAAGCTAAACATGCATCAATCGGTTTTGATATTGTTCATCACGTTACGTTTGGTTCTATTCAGTTAGGCTCGCATATGTGGAAGTTACCCGTACCATTTGTTTTTGGTCCGGTAGGAGGGGGAGAGAAGATTCCACAAACTTTAGAAAAATACTCATCTTCTGGTGCGCTTAGAGATAATTTACGAAGCTTCATGAGTTTTGTAATCATGAATATATTTAAAAGTACTAATGCTACTTCCCAAGCGTCACTTGTGCTAGCTACAAGTTGTGATACCGCAGATGTTGCTAAAAGGTTAGATGCAAAAAATGTTAAGTTATTCTTAGATTGTGGCGTTTCAGCTGGTTTCATGCCAGAAATTACACCTAAAAGAGAAGTGAAGAATTATATAGATGTATTGTGGGTAGGCAGATTACTTCCCCAAAAAGGTTTGGACTTAGTTTTAGACGTTTTCAAGAGATTAGGGAAAAATCATAATATAAGACTTACGGTTGTAGGAGAGGGCCCAATGGGTGATGAGTACAAAAAAAATGTAAAGAAAAACGACTTAGAAGATATTGTTAGCTTTGTTGGTACTCTCGAGTATTCAGAATTGAGGGAGTATTATCTAAGCCATCATATTCTCATGTTTTGCCCATTAAGAAATGCGTTTGGTATACAGATATTGGAAGCTATGGCATGCGGACTACCTGTAATAACCTTAGATCAACATGGGGCAGGCACATTAATTCCTGAAGGGGTATGTATCAAAGTAAATCCGAATGATGATAGTTTAATTGATCGTCTCAAAGAAGCTTTAATAAAATTAGCAAAAAACAAAAGGTACAGAAATCAACTATCAAGCAATGGGCTTGAGTATGCTAAAGAAAACAGTTGGCTCAAAAAGGCTCAGACCATGACGAGTGAATATGAGAAGCTGTCAGTTAAACGAGAAAGAGTCTCCGAGAAGAAGCTTCGTATCCACTAAGTTTAATAGACACTTTCTCTGTGTTTTTGAAGCAATGGATGATTATATATTTGGCTAACAATTTTTTCCAATAAAAAAAGTTTTGCACGAGATTGCGTCGTTTTCTTAAGCTGACTTAGTACACCTCTATTACAGTTTATATATTGAATTACTTCCGCAATTTCTCTTATTATTTTTTGCTCATTTTTGTTTCTGGTTGAAATAATCACACCACATTTTTCAGTTATATGCTCTCCCGGCCCTCCTAGGTCAAGACATATTACAGGTAATTGATGAGCAATAGCTTCAATAACAACATTGCCTCCTGCTTCACGCAAGCTTGGAAACACCATGAGGTCATAGTTCTGGTAGATGCTAAATAAATGCTCCTGAGAGATTCTATCAATCCATGTTATTTTATGATTAATATTAAGTTTTATAGCCTGCTTATTGAACCATTGTTTATCATTTCCATTGCCAATGATAGTGAGTTGATAATTAGGTTTTTTTTGAAGTAATAGTGCAAATGCTTCCAAGACAAGATGTAACCCTTTCCAATACACTAAACGTCCAACGTAAAGTAGTTTCAATTCCATCTGGGTACTGTCTTGAGATTGACTCTCCGAAATTCTTGGAATTTCTTGAAGACCAATTTCCGTATTAATAATACATCGCTCATGATACTTGGAAGGAATTTGCTTGAGTGTTTCAAGGTTTTTACAGGCAATCAGTGTGCTGTTTTTAAAGGTTTGTCGTAGCAATGGATTATAAATTGATAGCTTGTTGACAAGATCTCGGAATAAATCAATTAGAATATGGCGTTTTTTTAACCCCTTTTTTAAATAAAAAGGGTATTTTTCTCCTCCCCCTAAAGGGCCAAAAATGAAAGGTTTACCTAGAAACGCGAGCAAGGAGGGTATACGAAACACACCATATGTTATATGGTGTATTAAATCAATCTGATAGCGAAGCAGCCACCGTTTAGCTTGAAAGAACACTCCTATCTGCCACAGGAAATAATAAAGATGTGCTGTAGATGACTCCGTATCTTTAAAGCCCATCCAAGTGGGAAGATCATAATAAAGAAAAGTGACATTTTTAGAAATTTTCTCATATTCTTCATACTGCTCAATGGCCTTACGATTTTCACCTCGGGTAGCTACATATACCTGATGTGATTTAGCCAATTCTACCGTGAAATTCCAGCCTACGCCAGGCTCACTACCAAAATTAGGTCGGCATGCAAATGCAGAGAGAAGGATATTCATGCTTGGCTTTCTGTTAATAATATTTTATGCATGTTTGTTAAAAAAATTTCCAGTCTGTACTTTTCAAGGTACCGCTGACGACCGGCTTCACCCATTTGTTTCCTTAACAGAGGATTTTGGATGAGCATTCGTAATTTGTTGGCCGTAGCTTCCACATCTCTTGGGGGGACTAACCATCCGGTTGTACCGTCCACCACAATATCTGGAATTCCTCTCCAGTTACTGGCTACTACAGGAAGCTTGAACATCATTGCCTCTACAACTACATTTCCAAATGACTCTGATTCATAAAAGCTTGGAAAACAAAAAATATCAGCATGAAGGTATTTTTCCCATTTATCTTTTCCATGCAGTACCCCTTCCCACAAAACTATACCATCAAGCTTATTTTTTTTGCAGAAGTGTTTTGTTTCCTGCTCAAATTCTGCCGAAGTAAATTCGCCAACGATATGTAATTTAACGTTCTCATCTTTCAGTAAATTAATGGCTTCTAATAATACTTTTACGCCTTTGCTCTCACTGAGCATACCTACAAATAAAATATGAACTATATTATTGTTTGTAGACGCTTCATTACTGGAAGAAGAAAGCATACCTTCAGCCTGATCCTCTAATCCGTTAGGTAGTATATAAGTATTCTTGGCTTTAAAATACTTCCCATCCGCTGGATTTAAGGAAGATAACTGAATGGCTGCGTTAGGGTAGCGGTATACCCAATAGGCTAAAGAGTGAAACCAGGAAGGCTGAGACTGAATAAAATCGGATAAGCCAGCAGCTCTAAAGTGAAATATTGAAGCGGGTATAAACCTTCTAAGTATACCCAGTATTGCCATATCTCTAAATACTGGAGTCCTATTGGGACCTGCCGGCATATAATATATAGTATTGACATTGTAGCGAAGACTGATATAAATGCCCCTGGCAATTACCTCGAGCAAATGGAACACTTTCTTAAAGCCAGCTTTACCAATGTTATGGATATCTTTTGAGAAAGCTAATCGGATGAAGTAGATCTTAATTCCCGGTAATTTTGCCTTTATCAACCGTTCAGTCATCAAGGCTTGTCCATGATAGGGAGGTGGGGTCTGACCAATTACTAAAAGTTTCTTCATATATACTTCTATTGATCGCAAGTAACGACAAAAGGGAAAAGCCTACAAATTTAGAAAACAGATTAAAGGTTTGAGAGATAAAAAAATCAGGAGACACTTCGCATGTCGCAAAAATAACTCAAAAATAACTCAAAAATATAATGTTCTAAAGAAGATCATTATGTACACAAAAATTGATATTAAGGGGAATCTATTTTATTGAGCTTTCTTAGCACAAATATGCATGTAATATTTAAGAGTAATAATTCAAAAGTCAACTAAGAAAAATGCAATAAAATATAAGTATAAAAATGAATTTCTTATAAATAGGCACCTGATCTTAGATGAGATGAGGGTTTTTATTAGTTTTTTTAATAAAATTTTAATATATATGTATTTGAAAATAAATGTTACAATAGTAATATTGTAAATATAATTTAAGCTTTTTAGGAGCTGTTGTTTAATCAGTCTTTTTTGTACTCTTTTAATGCATCAGGTTATCATATGTTCATGTAATTATTGTTCGTTTAGGAGCCTGAAGTTTAATTTTTCATTTCATCTGCATTAAAGGTGCTGAAATGATGTTAATCAGAAGCAAGTTTAAGTCAAAATAGCGATCGAAAGCTTCAGTTTTAAAAAAAGGAGTGCTGTCTGACAATTCGTTGTTTGGTTTAGGCATTCCGGATGATTAAATACATTGGGTTAAAGTGATGGATACTTATGAACAACAGGTATCAGACAGAATTTTTTTATTGGATTACAAATTTGGTTTTGAGTTAATAAAGTAGTTCTGAATCGTTAATAGGCAAAGATTCTTCAGACAAGAAACCAGTAATTTTTTTCAGCTCAAATACTAACCGAATTAAGCATAAAAATGCAAAACTATTATCGTAGCCTTAAAAAATTTCAATACTCTACCGCGCTACCTATATTTTTGATGATTACAGATGCTTTTATTATATACAGCTTAATAAAAGTTTCCATTCATTATAATTGGTTGACGGCAGTAGATTATGAGCCAACTATACTTGGGCTTGTTACTGCATTTTTAATATTAAGCTGGGTAATATCTGGCTTAATAGCGTCCACTTATCAGGTAGAAAATTTAGGGACGCTTGAAAAAATCATGTATTACTCAAGTAATACGAGTGTTTTATATGCAGCTTTGCTAATTGGCTTAAAGCTAAGTTCAATTTTACCTGGCTTTTCCTGGCTGGACCTTTCACTTATTTTTAGTAGCACTGTAATCTCAGTAGTTCTGGTTCGAAGTTTTATGCTGAGACTTTACAGATATTACCGAAAACTCCCATTCAATCAAAAACCCTGTATCGTAATCGGAACCAATCAGAGTGCGCTTAACCTTTTCCATTATTTCCAGAATACTCCTACATTGACGCAGCGGTTCAAAGGTTTTTTTGATCATGAAGAGCCCTTTCTAAACGAACTCAAGCCCTGGTATTTGGGAGGGCTGTCTGAGGTACAAGCATTCTGTCTGGAAAATGGAATCAAAGAGATTTATTACACCAAACCCAACGACAGGTCTTATCTAAATGATCTGCAGGATTTTGCTGAGAGGCATTTTATTTACCTTGGGATAGTGCCTGACTTAGACAGCGACGAGAAGAGGAAAATTGATGCTCAGTTGTTTGACGACGGCAAAATTCCTGTCATTTCTTTTAGGAATACTCCCCTTCGTTTAATTGTAAATGCTCAAATTAAACGACTATTTGATATTCTTTTTTCGGGGCTGGTACTGATTGCGTTGTCAATCAGCGTTTTTCCTATCATCGCTTTGGCCATTAAAATTGATTCTCCCGGCCCAATCTTGTTCAGGCAGTTGAGACCTGGCAGAAATAATCGTCTCTTCTGGTGCTATAAGTTTCGTACAATGAAAGTGAATAATCAGGTTGAAGTTCAGGCTTCTAAAAACGATACCAGAATTACCCGTTTCGGTGCCTTTCTTCGCAAGACAAGTTTAGACGAACTGCCTCAATTCTTTAATGTATTGATCGGTGATATGTCGGTAGTAGGACCAAGACCTAATATGCAAAATCAACTGCTTTATTATTCTAAACATATCCCTGAATATCCTATTCGTCATACTATTACTCCCGGCATCACAGGCTATGCTCAAGTGAGTGGATTTCGTGGGGAGACAAAAGAGCTTTACCTGATGCGGAAAAGAGTGGAGTACGATTTAGAGTACATGCAAAACTGGAGTCTTAGTTTAGATATAAAAATTATCTGGCTTACAGTACTGAATATGATTAAAGGTGAAGAAAATGCATATTGAAAAAAGTCATCAATTACGCTCTCCTAGCAAGAAAAACTTATTTACTGTTCATTACTCATTAGTCAATTATGAGTCTGCCTCCGATGTTCTGGTTGAGCATGCAAGTCAAAATAACAGTTATGGGCTTTCAGCCTTAGCTGTGCATGGGCTAATTGAGTCAGTATGGAGCAAAGAACTGAACGAGAAAGTAAATAAGATTGATATGGTTGTTCCTGATGGACAGCCTGTGAGATGGGCTTTAAATTATTTTCATAAGGCCAAACTCTCAGACCGGGTTTATGGACCTACTTTGACCTTGTATGTTCTTAAGAAAGCTTCTGAACAAAATCTGAAAGTGTTCTTATATGGCAGTAAAAAAAGTACCTTGGTTAAGTTTGAAGCTTTTATTCGGAATAACTACCCCGGTGTACAAATTTGCGGCATACATGCAGACAGATTCCGCGATGCTACTGAAGAAGAGGACTTAGAAGATATTCAAAAAATCAATGAGTCCGGTGCACATATCGTGTTAGTAGGGCGTGGCTGTCCTAGGCAAGAGAGATGGGTTGCAGATCATTTGGGTAAAGTAAACGCTGTAATGATGGCAGTAGGAGCAGCTTTTGATTTTCATGCGGGGAATGTAAGTCAGGCCCCTTCATGGATGCAAAACTTAGGTTTAGAGTGGCTTTATCGTCTAGTGAAAGAACCTAAAAGGTTGTGGCGGAGATATCTTTATACGAATTCTTATTTCATCTATCTATTTATAAAGTACTCTTTAAAACCATTAATAATCAGAACAAAATAATTTGAATATGAAGACAATGTTAGTGACTGGCTCTAGCGGGCTTATAGGTAGTGAAGTTGTTAAGAAATTCTGCGAAGAAGGATGGAATGTTATAGGAGTAGATAATAATATGAGGTCAGATTTTTTCGGAGAAGGAGGAGATACTCGCTGGAATCAAAAACGGTTAGAAAGCACATATACTAATTTTAAACATACTGAGCTGGATATCAGAAATCGCAAAGATGTACTTAACTTTATGGAAAGTATATCTCCTGATGCTATTGTACATACAGCGGCTCAGCCGAGTCATGACCTAGCTGCAAGCAGACCTTTTGACGATTTTGATACTAATGCCGTAGGGACGCTTAATCTGCTTGAGTCAACCCGCAGGTTTTTTCCTGAAACTGTGTTTGTCCACCTTTCCACAAACAAAGTATACGGTGATGCACCCAACTATCTGAATCTAAAAGAGGAAGAAACTCGCTGGGAATATGCAGATGTAGCTTACAAAAATGGTATCAAGGAAAGCTTTACCATTGACCAGTCTAAACATTCTTTATTTGGCGCATCCAAAGTGGCGGCAGATGTAATGGTCCAGGAATATGGGCGATACTTTAATATCCCAACCTGTTGTCTTCGTGGGGGTTGCCTTACAGGGCCAAATCATTCCGGAGTAGAGCTTCATGGCTTTTTGAGCTATCTGATCAGGTGTAACTTAGAGGGTAAACTGTATAAGATATTTGGTTACAAAGGAAAGCAAGTAAGAGATAATATTCACTCATACGATGTTACACGCTTTATAGAAGAATTTATCAAAGCACCCCGTGTAGCTGAAGTATATAACATCGGGGGAGGTAGAGATAACTCAACTTCAATCCTTGAAGCGTTCAAATTAATTGAAGGTATTTCAGGTAAACCTATGCAATATGAATATGTAGATAAAAACCGTGAAGGGGATCATATGTGTTATATCTCGGACCTGTCAAAAATAAAAGATCATTATCCTAACTGGGATATTACTAAGAATCTGAAAACTACTTTTGAAGAGATATATCAGTCATGGGAGAGTAGGTTTTCTCTAGCTAAATAATCATCATTATTGAGTTGTGTAAACAAATATCCAAGCTAATAATAGTTAGCGATGCTATTACCAAAGAAAAAAGCCTTTATCAAAAAGTTGTGATAAAGGCTTTTCAGTTTTTTATCAAACTATAAAACTACTATCTGCTTAATCATTTACATATCTAAGCAAAAGTATGGTGCTGGAAATGGCTCCAAAGAGTACGCTTAGAATCGTGAAGGTACTTAAGTTGCTGCGCGTATTCTTGGCTTTTAGAGGTTGGACATAAATCACATCATTTGGCTGAAGGAAGTAGTATTTGGAAGATAATATGTCTGGATCTTTAAGGTTAAGCAACACTACTTCAGATCCATCTTCTGTTTGACGAATGAGCGTAATATTTTCACGATTACCGAATTCAGTAAGATCACTTGCCAAGCCAAGCCCTTCAAGTAAATTAGCCTGGTCGTTATATACATAGTAATAACCTGGATTATTCACCTCTCCAAGTACAGTAATTTTGAAGCTGGTAAGTTTAACGATTACTGTTGCCGTACTTAGATATTCACCTATGGCATCGGCGATGACGGATTGTGCTTCATTGAGCGTTAAATCAAGGACATTAACTGGCCCAACTTCAGGTAAAAAAATGTTACCTTCTTCATCGATAGAATATCCGTTGAGATAAAAGCCCGCTGGATTTAGGTTCATAAATCCAGTATTTGGTTGAATATTAAAATAAGCCGCAGATTCTGAATCAAGAGTCAGAATCCTTACAGACAATACATCTCTGGGTTGAAGGCGATAGATTTGTCTTGGGTTATGTATCTCTGTAGAAACCTCAGTGCTGAATTCGGGATTGGGAAAGTAAACTACTTGTTTGTTAGGTATACAGGAGACAATGGTAAGTAGCAATAAAAGAAAAAAGGATAAAGATTTCATTTTAGAATGAAATAAATTTAGAGGATTTAACTAAAACCTAGTAAAATTATGATTTTGGTCACAAATTAACCTTGTGATTTCATAATAAAAAATTTATTCAAAAATTATATTTTTTGAATATGAGCGTTTGATACAATAAGCAAATAAAAAAAGATTAATGCAGGGGTTATTATGCATTTTGTTCTGAAAATCAAGCTCGGAAAATTATGAAAGATTAATTCTAATGCAAAGTTATCGCAATAATATTCTACGGTAAGCATGTCTCTTAAAAAGAGAGCATGATCTCGCCTGCAGATATATGAAAATCTTGCCTGTTAGGCTGTTTATGTCAGGCAGCAATCCTGCTTTCAGAAGAGAAATAGGAATAAACTTATATTATTCTTGAGTAAACAAGAGAGCTGTGATATCAGGAGGAATTGCAAAGCCTAACAGGCATAAACGTATCAACTGTTGATTCAAAGGCTTATGAAAGACTTTGCCTGTGAGTACCGAAAGTATCAGACAGAACAGTGCATCATTAAGCTCAGCCGACAAGAAAACATTATAAAGTTAAAACCTTAGTTTTTCTTTACCCAGAGCAAAGTAATGGCTGCCAGTAATCCGGTGGCAAGTACTGCTAGCGTAGTATTCCGTTGGGTAGTAGTAGCCTGTAGTTCAAGGCTATAATCAGTAGCCTCACTGTCAAAACTACCATGAGATCCGCGATCTTCCTTGATAGGCTCCCATAAGTTATGTGGACGACCTGGCTCCTCTGCTTCATCTGTCTGCTGTCCTGTATAGCCAACCTTTGCCAGATAGTGGTCTAGGAGACCCGGAAAAAATTTATTACCCACTATGGTTTGAGCAGTAGCAGAACCTACATAAATACTTCTCTGCTGATGATGTGCAGCATAAAAAATAGCACGAGCTGCTACCTCAGGCTGGTAAATTTTGCCCATAGGTTTACCTTTCATAGGTAGACGAGATTTTACCCAGGCAAACTGTGTAGTGTTCATAGCAGGAAGCTGTATCATAGATACATTTATGTTACTTTCATCATGGATAAGTTCGGAACGGAAAGAATCAAAAAATCCCTGGATGGCATGTTTTGAGGCACAGTATGCAGATTGCAGGGGGATGCCTCTAAAAGCCAGGGCTGAACCTACCAATATGATAGAGCCACTGTTGCGCTTGCGCATTCGTTTATATGCTGCCAGTGTTCCGTATACTTGACCAAGGTACGTGACTTCAGTAACCCGTTTGTACTCTTCAGCTTTCATTTCCTTTACAGGAGAAAAAACGGAATTCATAGCATTGTTGACCCAGATACTGATCGGACCAAGTTCTTCTTCAATGCGTTCGGCCGCTCCTTCTACTTCCTCGGCATTAGCCAGATCAAGCTGAATAGCAAGTGCTTTTCCCCCCAAAGCTTCCACATCTTTGCTGGCTCCTTCAAGTCCCTCTTTACCGCGGGCCAGTAGCGCAACTTTATAGCCTTTTCTTGCAAACTCACGAGCAGTAGCTCTTCCTACGCCTCCCGATGCTCCGGTAATTACTACAACATTGCTCAGATGGATGACAGACATTTTGAATTATAGATTATAGGATAAAAAATGTTTTGACTTATGATTGCCTAACGCATCTTACAGCAAAATAGGCAAGCATACATTCTCTAACATTGCTCGATACACTTTGTTTTTTTATTACAGGACTGAAAAAGCAAATAAAAGAACCGAATGTCATGTAGGCTTAAAAGGAGGAAGTGAAGAAAGAAACTTCCCTTAGAATTACTACCTCGGTATCCTGAAACGCCCCGTGTATTTAGGAATCAAAATTTCATCAGCTATGTAAACTCCCCCGAGATAAAAGTGCCCTTATATCTATGCGGTTGAGGTATGGGGTCAGATTAGTGCTCTTTTTAAAAGTGCGAATGTTGACAATATTACGCCAGGGAAAAAGCCAACAACTCCATATCTCTATATAAAAATCCTGAATGGCGAAGAGCCGAATAGTACAACCATAAGCCTGACGACTTTCTATAAAGATACCATGCTTTGCAACAATCTTGATTTTCGTTTTGAAACCGGTCTTCTTGAAACTCTGATACGCTGACATATATCCAATAAATTAAAGTAAAAGAAAATTATTATATACAGGGATAAAGCGGCTGGTCTGATATTACACTTGTTTTTGTATTTCAAGTATGCTTTTATCCGTGCATGTATATAAGCAGAACCAGGCTGTAAAAGTTATGTAGCTTAGCCCCTGCTTAAAAAAAATAGTAAAATATACTCAGTTTGAATGACACTTGAATTCAGCCATTTGAATGCCTTCTGCTGCGTTTTGATGATAATCATTAACCGCCTCATGAAACTGCTAAACTTGATATGAAATATCTTGTAACTTAATAAGTTCAGGAGCTAAGAGAAAATAAAAATTTTAATATAAAATAAATAAATTGTATTATTTTAATTATTTTATTACATTTGTATAGTTATAGATATAAATGTAAAAATATGAGTTGGATTGGTTTACTAGTAATAATGTTGGCGTTTTCACTGGAATTGATACCTACCAAATGATTGACCAGCAGTTGGCATTCACAGGGGAGTAAGTTATTTGCTCTCCTGTTCTTTTTTTGTTACACCCCTAAGTTTTTCTGGTTTTTTATTATCTGCAGGCAGAATGATAAAAACAGATCGTATCAATTCTTAATCTTAACCTCCGGACTATATTCCTATCAATTCAGGTATGCTGCCTGGCAAATTCACTCTGCTAACCAAAAAACAGTAGACTGAAGAAGTTTCCTTTACAAAGCAGGTTTCCCCTGAGTAGAAAACAGAAACAAAGCTGAAGGAGGACAAAACATCAGGGATATGAAGCCAGCAAACGATTGTTGGTTATTAAATTTATACATAAGTTGTACAGCTTAGTCTAAGCTCCTGAAGAATGAGTTGACCAAGACTACACAGCATATTACGAATCCAATATTCTGTAATTCATTAATATACGACAACCTATGAAAACCTTTGTATGTAATTTAATTCTGCTAGTCTTTTTTAGCGTGGGTACATTGCAGGCCCAGCCACAGCCAGCGCTTACCAATGAGCAACTTATCAAACTTTATGAAGGCCTTAGGGTAGCTGATGTTTCTGATGGCATGGACATGCTTGGACTGATGGATGTGGGCCTTATGGCTCCTGAAATTTCTCCCCTCTGGAAAGACATAGAAAATTTTGAACATCAAATGGTGGGGATCGCTTTTACAGTGCGTTATGTGCCCACTAATCGTATGCAATCTTTAGGAGAGGTATCTCGGGAAGAGTACAAAAATTTTAGAGACCAGTGGTACACCCATCTTTCTGCGGAGCCCTTTATTGAAGACATCCGTCCGGGAGATATCATTGTCATTGATAATGCTGATGATGGTGATACCGGTACCACCGGATCAAATAATAGTATGATCTGGAAAAGTAAGGGCGCAGTAGGTATCGTATCTGCCGGGGGAGTACGGGATACCGATGAAATCATCAAGCAGGGCATTCCGGTGTACATGGATTATTTTAAGCGGGGCAGAGGCATCCGCCCGGGTCGTAATGAACTGGAGTCATATAATGAGCCTGTCGTAGTAGGGAGTGTATATATTCATCCCGGCGATGTGATCGTAGCCGATGGAGATGGGGTCATTGTAGTACCCAGAGCGCGTGCATTAGAGGTCGCCGACGCTGCTCGTGAGGAAAAGAATATTGATATGGCCGCCCGTAAGAAACTCTATGAGGAACTAGGCTTACCGATGGACTTCACCGTAGAAAAAGAAAACGAATAAATATTTCCCGCCAATTTTAGCAGACGGATTGTCTATGATCAATTTTAATTCTCAAAATAAACTAAGCATGCACCTGAACAAATCTTTGCTACTCATTTTTTTCTGTTTATTGAGCACGCCAGTAATACGGGCTCAGGAAGCTGTAGATAGTCTGTTTCTCTGGCCGGAAGGCGCCCCTGGTGCTATGGGACAGGAAGAAAAAGACCAACCCATGCTGATTCGCTACCCTGCCCCCGAAAATATAGCTACTGGTGCTGCAGTGGTTGTATGTCCGGGAGGCGGATATAATATGTTGGCCATGGATCATGAAGGACACCAAATTGCCCGCTGGCTTAATAGCTTTGGGGTGTCTGCCTATATTTTGACTTATCGCCTGGGACGTAACGGCTATAAGCATCCTATCCCGATGAACGATGGCAAGCGAGCCATACGAACGGTGAGGGCAAATGCTGCAGACTGGAATATAGATGAAGAGCGTATTGGCGTGCTGGGCTTCTCCGCAGGAGGTCATATGGCATCTACTCTGGGTACTCACTTTGATGCAGGTATGGAAGGGGCTTCGGACCCCGTTGATCAGGAAAGCAGTCGCCCAGATTTTATGGTTTTACTATATCCGGTGATTTCTTTCACTGAAGATTATCAACATAGTGGTTCACGTGTCTCATTGCTGGGAGAAGATGCTGACCCCGCCACGGTGCGTCTGCTTTCTAATGAGTTACAGGTTACAGACGATACACCTCCTGCTTTTTTAGTACATACTACTGAAGATCAGTCGGTTCCTCCAGAAAACAGCATCTACTTTTATCTGGAACTGAAGAAGAGAAACATCCCGGTTGAGATGCATATTTTTGAAAAAGGCAGACACGGACTTGGGATGGGCGCGCCCGGTACGGCTTTCTCCAGTTGGCCGGGGCTTTGTGAAGAGTGGATGCTGGAACGCGGCTACCTGAACGATTAATCGTATCACATTGCGGTTTAAGTAGAACGACTGTACGGCTGGCTCATGGTCGTTCTACAAACAAATCTGGCGTTGCTTTCTTAGCCACGGTATGCCATTCGCTTTCTTACCTGAGCTGCCGCTTCTTTTCCTGACCATTTCTCACAAAGGTATAAACCCAAGTCTAAGGACGAAGAAACCGCTCCGGCAGTAATGATGTTTTGATCTTCTACAATTCGTTCTGCTACGACCTCTTTACAGTAAGGCTTTAGGGTTTCATACTCCTGAAAGTTAGTGGTAGCCTTGCGGTTGATCAAAAAACCGGCTGCGCCCAGCACCAGACTTCCGGTACAGACGGATATCTTCTGTTTTACCGGCTCAGCAGTACGAATCCAGTCAAGAAAAGGCTTGTCAAAACGTAAAGGACGGGTGCCAAAACCGCCGGGAACGATGAGAGCATCATAGGTAGACAGTGACTCCCTGATTTTAGTAGGCACTACCTGCAAACCAAAGTTATCGGAAACCTTTTCAGTAAATGAGCAAAGGTCCCACTGAAGTTTTGGGATAAATTTTAAAGACTGCAAACGAGTCAAGGGATCATATACACCAAAAAAGTCAAGCCAGGTGATACCATTGAAAAGTATATAGGCAATTTTCATGAAATACGAAGATGATTTGATAATGACAGCAATTTCTGAAAGCTTGTTTTTAATTTCTAATTTTATCCTGAAAAAACCAATCTATAATGTGGAAGGCTACGTCGGAAACTTTACAAAAAGGAAAGGTATTTAAGTATTATTTGTCAGAGCGTGACCATCAACTTACATTTTCTAATGTGCTTCGTCTTTGGCAGGAGAGTATTGCATTTTGTGATTTCTTTAGCTCAATACTGGCAGAAGCCCCTTTTTCAGCATTTTTTTGGGAGTGTCCTCCACTTACAAAATCGTCGATCTTACGCCCCTTTGAGTTTGTACTGGTAAATAGCCTTCAGCTTTCTAAAGTAGAACCTGATACAGAAGCATTTAGGCAATACTTTTCCCATACTGATCAGCCCGTATGTGATTTCTGCAATCTGGGGAGAGATGCGCATCTGCTGGTTCCTGTTCCGGAAAGTACAGCACATCACTACCCTCATCTGGCCACCTTTGTGCGCCATGCGGATACGAAACAGCAAAGGGCGCTTTGGGAGCGTTTAGGTAAATTAATTTAAGTTGTGGATAATGTTTTGTTAAAAGTAAAAGCAAATAGGAAGAGAACGACCTTGAGCAAGAACCCCTGTGGGGTAACTGCATGGATTTTTCCGGGAAAGCGAGCAGTAACTTGGCTGAATCAGGTTTCAATACGCTTTCTGTAATGCTTTTTTAAAAAACGCATAGCTGCGTTATCCTGCCTTTTTGAGTTAGATTTTCGCTCTACCAATAGGCGCACCTGATCGCATTCTTCATAAAGGTCTTCCAACTCATAATGCGTATAAGCACTGTCAGCATAAAGTTCACTACCTTGAGGTAAGGATAGGGACATAGCTTGTAAAGCTGTATTGTCGTGAATAGAACCAGCCGTGATCAAATAATCCACTGGTATACCATCGGCGGTGGTAACTACCTGTACCTTAAAACCATAGAAATACTGTCGTTTGGAGGCATTGTATCCCCGATAAGATTCATGTTTTAGTAGCTTGCACCTCCCAATACGAATGTTTTTACAAACAGCTACTGGGAACGAATCTATTAAGTAGCGACTTGCAGTGTTGAGTTGCTTGAGACTCTCCCCCAATGCTAAAAAGATCCTGATTAAAGTATTTGATAGGCGATGCAGATGGCGATTAAAGTTAGACTTGTCTATTTTGGCCATCCCATGATGTTGCTGCATGTATTGACAAGTAGTGTGCTGGTTGCCATAAAAGTACTGGGCTGAGAGCAGGGCAGTAGTTAATATCTCCGCATCACTTACTTTGCGACGAATGTCTATGTTGGGTTGGCTGATTTTTAAATAATCGTCCATAAAACAATATATTGCAATAGTATAGTCTGTCATGTAATTGTTAGGTAAAGTGTGGTAACTTCACTTTAACAATCTTTTGGCAGACTATGCTTCATTTAACCTTTTAATTCGCAACTTGAGTTAAATTAGTAGAAGAAAAAGTAAGTCAAAAGCTACTTTGGATGAGTACTTCTGGCTTGGGAGTATACTGGCTGCACATTCGCCTGGACTCCCGGCCTAAGTATTATCAGTTTGACCCTTATCGTAAGTTGAGCATTTGACACACCTTGGGATAGTAGTTAGCGGAACTTCTTCCTTTTTGAAGAGTAAGGTATACTTTCATCCAGCAAGAGGGCTTCCTGCACGACCTCATGTATTGCCTGTTCCGGGATTTCGTTAAGCTTATAAAAAATAACCCCTTTGACCTGCTTACGTCCTCTGCTTTCTAATAGCCCCTGCTCATTAGATAACTCATTAGCCCTGAGAAAAACAAGCTCAATACCTTCATTTTTCACCGGGTTCAGGTAACAAATCCAACTCTTCCGGTAGTAAAAAGGGATCTTAAATCTGAGCTTCGGACTTACACCCGGATTATCGGTCAGCAGGTTGTGAAGATGTCGCAGAATAAGTTTTTGCTGTCCTTGTTTTTCCTGAATAAATGTGTCTACCGCATCCATAGTTATCATGCTAAGAGGTGAGAAGTGATCAAGTAAACTACGGTCTGGTGATTATGTAATATTCTATCTTTTTAACCATTAATTACTATTTCAGAAGAGTCTATTTTTGGGTGACTTATATTATACTAAATATAGCAAGAGATGAAAAAAGTATTCAGTGTTATGATATTTTTAGTGATCGGGTTTCGACTACAGGCACAGCTATTGGCCATGCATACGGAGCCGGTTGAAGAGCATAAAGCTGTTCAGCAACTTAATACACCTCACACTGCTTATCAGTGGGGAATAGGCCTGAGAGTAGGCGATCCAACAGGACTTACTGTAAAAAGGTTTTTGGGAAGCAGAGCGCTTGAACTTAGTATAGGCCGCAGCGGAATGGGGAACTTTAGTGCTAGAAGAGAGTTTGATAACGATAAATATTTTGAAAGTTACGTTTATCTGGATAGTCGCTTTCGTTCTGCAGTAAGCTTACAGCTACATTATCTGTCGTTTAAGCAAATTCCTATTGATGGAAATGATGACTTAGCCTGGTATGTAGGTTTAGGAGGGCAACTGCATTCTACTACCGTAGATTACCGCTATCGTTACTGGCGCAATAATGACAGGAGAGATCGTTGGGAATCTGTAACCGACGTGGATTTTGGCGCTGATTTTACAGCGGGCTTGGATTATACCTTTCATGATGTACCCTTATCCTTATTTGCAGATATCACATTGTTCGTAGAACTACTTGATGATCCTCTGTTTTTACGTTTGCAAGGGGGTGGGGGTATCCGATATAATTTTTAGCAAAAACTATGATTCTGTTACGAAATCTGCTGATATACAATAGGTTTTGTTGAAGATGGAGCGCTAAGATAAGCTCCCTTTGTACCAGATGGTGTGGAAAAACATATCAACATGTCCTCGCCGGGCATACTTATCAAAGATTTTATGCAGTGCTGTTTTACTTTGATCAAAATCAGTATGCTCTTGTGTTAAGGCATAGGAGCAGGACTTATAGTAGCCCCAGAGATGCTGCCAGTCCATGAGTTGCGAATTAGGAGCTTCCTTACGCTGATATTGATTCCTGAAAAAATATGCTACTCCTTTCCAGTCAAAACGCTGATGATCCACCAATTGGTAATCTGTAGAGTAGCGATGTAGAAAATCTTCATAAGCTTTCAGAAATTCTGTGGAATGCTGCCGAATATTCCATACCAGCACCACTTTACCCTTTGCTCTGAGGATACGCATAAATTCTTTCCGGGCAGCCTCCGGGTCAAACCAGTGAAATGCCTGGGCTGCCAATACTATACCGATGCTGTCAGCAGCTAAAGTAGTCGTTTCAGCGGAGCCTTTGATACTGTAGAAATCAGGAAACTGCTTAAGCTTCGCTTCTGCCACTGTACGCATGGCATCATTAGGCTCAATACCTGTCACTCCCCATTCTGCTTGTAGTAGTTGCTTACTTAGTATTCCGGTACCTGATCCAATCTCAGCAATTCTGTTTACTCCGGATGGGTTTTTAAGATTTTCCAGATCTTTCAGCAATTTATCAGCATAAGTAGGACGGTAAAGATGGTAGTTCTCTACTCTGTTGGTAAAGCGTTCATCAGCTTTCATAAGCACAAGACTTTAGGTGAAATTTACGCTTTATGCTCATCTGAACAAAGGGCTTAGCGAAGGGGCAGGCCAATCCCGATGCCTACAAAAGTGCCAATGACATTGCCTGAAGTCCCCATCAGCACAGCGGGAGTAATGGCTTTTTCTTAGTCCAAAGGTGGTAGCCATAGGAGCAGAAGTAGCATTACCTCCTACGTTGGCAACGGAGGCGAAGGGTAGTGCTTCCAGGCTAATGTTCAGCAAACGTGAAGCAAGTAGCATCACCAGCAGAATGGTAAAGAAAATGGTGACAATAATGCCGGAAATTTTACCAAATCACCTGCGGCGTTCACCTAGCATGCCCAGAGCCGCAGCAAAAAGCATGATGGTAAATAGAGCAAGATTGTTATCGGCTTGTATCAGCAGGCAGGCAATTTAAAGATGGCCCTCTAATTTTATATAGAGGGCATCATGATATACTTATACCAGAGGAGGGATAGGCTTATTGCGTTCCTCTTTGAGCAAATCTCTTATCTCTATGAGTAAAGATTCCTGCAAAGTAGGAGGTGGCGGCGGTGTTGGAACTGCTTCCTTCTTTTTTTGCATCCTCTGGTAAACTTTGATCACCATAAATACACTAACCGCAATGATCAGAAAGTCAGTCACGGTCTGAAGGAACATACCATAATTGAGCGTGACAGGATCTACGCCTTCGGTACCTGCTTTGAGCACGATAGCCAGGTTGGTAAAATCAACGCCGCCCAGCAACAGGCCGATTGGAGGCATAAGGATATCATTGACAAAAGAGGAAACGATCTTACCAAAAGCAGCGCCAATGACGACCGCTACGGCCAGGTCAATGATGTTGCCCTTCATGGCAAATGCTTTAAATTCTTTAACGATTCCCATAGTTGAGTAAATAAAATATAAGTGATTTAATGCTGAGCATCAGCGATTAAGATTAATCAAAATACTGAAATTAGACAATAAAAAAGTTTTCGTTCCAGCGGAATTATTTGCCATTGAGGAAGCGAACATGCAGATAGCTGAGGTGAAATAATACTTGCGGAAAAATGGTGAATAAAAAAAAGCAGTACCGAAACCGGTAAAGCTTTTTTAAATCTTTCAACATAAATCGTTATAATAATACAAATTAACAGTAGGAATCAAAAAATAAAGCAGAGGTTTCAGTACTTTATTCTGAAATAGAAGGACTTTAATTAGTAGGTTCAAGGAAAAGTATTAGTAAAGTCTTCCGAATGTATCTTTAAGCAGTACAAAGTAAAAAAAAGCCCCGGTTAGTTCCGGGGCTGTATAAGTTCTACGCTTTCTTTTGCTATTCGTATATGCTCATGTTTACGAAAGCGCCAGGTACAGGCTTAGGAACATTAGGGTTGCCATTGATCTCATCCTGCGAGTAAATAAATCTCCAGGGAAGCTCATTGCCAATATTAGGACTAATAGGAATTTCCGTTACCGATCCTCTGGTGCGACGTTCATCATTCCAGGCAATAGTTTGACCGTAGAATGTTACATACCTTTCTTCTACAATCTCTTTCAGGAGCGCATCACTATCTGAAAGCCCATCCGGGTTTTCAATACCTCCACTGGCAAAATCTGCTGCTGTAAATGGCATATATGAGAAGGTGAAACTCTCCTGATATGTGGGATCAATATATCCTCCACTATTCAGGAATGCTCTATATTCATTGAGGTGAGCAAGGCCTTCATCAAAGCTTCCGTTACGTACAGCGGTTTCAGCCAAAGTAAGTAAGTTCTCCTGATAAGTAATCAGAGGAAAAGAGGCATCCTGTGCAAAGAAGCCATTAACGGTATCGCCCAGGGCTGTTGAGAAAGTGTTCGGCTCAGTTTTACCAGGCGTGTTACGAGCGTTTTCTGCCAATACGTAGTAATAATTAAAGCGGGCACTTTCATCCGTTTTGGCGTGACCACGATAGCCAGTACTTTCAGGATTGAGCAGCTCAACCAGATAAGCAGCTCCCTGATCGTCTTCAGCAGCGATATCCCCTCCGCGGGAAGGGCCAAGAAAGTCCCAGTACATATTGATATCTACGTCATTGGTAGTACCATGAGGCATATACATGGAATTGGCAAAAGTACTGATCCCATTTTCAGCAGCCTGGGCAGCCAGATCATATTGCTTGGTATCCATGTAGAAGCGTGCTTTTAGGGTATAGGCAGCTTCTATCCACAGACTGGGGGAGGCATCATAGAAAATATCAGTGCCGCTTCCGGGGATCCCAATCCCGCTTTCCAGGTCGGCAATCGCTTCATCGAGCAGGGCTTGCAGCTCAGCATAGATATCTGACTGAGGGTCAAAAAGCGGGGTTTCAAACTCTTCTATCAGGGCTGCCTGGCTGAAAGGGACATCGCCCCAGAGCGCAGTAGCATTGCCTATGCAGTGAGCCTGCGTTACTTTGGTCATACCAGCAAAGACCCTTAAGCCCTGGGGCTCTACTTTGTCTAAAACCAGGCGAGAGTTACGCAAAGTGCCATAGTATACATTATCCCACATGTTGGAGAAATTTGAGCCTCCCACATTGTACGCCTGAAAGTCGCCCCACTGCCGGTCTACCCCTTTGATCTGGCTACTCCACATGGCCGCAAGGCGGGCAGTGAGTCCTTCATGGGTAGTTGCGTTGGCGATCTGAACCCCCGTAAAGATTAGCTCTGCAGGAGCATCTGAAGGATTATTAGGATCATCATTTAGGCCTTCAACCACGCTTTCGCAGGCGAAGCTGAAGCAAATCAAGAAAAGATATATCGCAATTTTTTTCATAGTTAGTAGTCAATTTTGATAGAGAAGACATAAGATTGGGTGCCGGGATTATTGAAGTAGTCTTGCCCCCGTGCGTTGGTAGCCCCATCCAGTGAGGTTTCAGGGTCAATCCCTACGACCTCCGTCCAGAGCAGCAGGTTTCTGCCGGTAAAAGAAAACTCTACGCCTTTCAGTTTAGTGGCTTCTCTGAAACCCGGGGTGTTCAGACGGTAAGATAAAGAGAGCTGACGTAGTCGGGTCCAGCTTCCATCTACGATAAACTGCTCCTGCAAATTACTAAAACCCTGACCCAAGGTAGTATACCAGCTTTCATCCAGTATTACCGGACCTCCTCCGAAATCACGTATATTTCCTCTTACTAAAGTGCCTTCAGGAATCGTGTTGCCCGCATAATTGACCAAACCACCATCAGGAACAATGATTTCGTTTCCGGTATCTTCATGGACACCAAAGTTATAAAGTACAGATTTGGTGTTAGGGGCAAAATTGGAGCCCTGGAATATTTCAAACAATACATCTAATGAGAAGCCTTTCCAGGAGATGGCAGTACCGAAGCCTCCACGCCAGTCAGGGTTAGGATCTCCGATAATGCCAAAGTCCGGAGCAACCTTAGGGAAGCCGTCTTCGGTAAGATCAAGGGAACCATCAGTATTTCGGGCATACTGACCGCCAAATAGTGAAGATAGCGGATAACCTACTGCTGCTACTGAACTGGTCAAGGTGCTGAAGCCCCCCAGCGTAATGACATCCCCTTCGCTGGAGCCAAGGCTGGTTACGCGGTTGATGTTTCGGTTAGCATTACCGTAAAGGCTTACATTCCAGTCATTATTGCTGAAGAGGGTTAAGCTCAAGTCGGCTTCCCACCCTTTATTCTCCATACTACCGGCGTTCGTATATCTTTCTGTAAACCCTATGGAAGGTGCTACTGATACTTCCAGTAATAGGTCATTGATCTCGTTTTCATAATAAGTGAATCCGGCAGTAAGGCGATCGTTAAAGAAACGTAAGTCCGTTCCGATTTCCCACTCTGTTTTGATCTCAGGCTTCAGGTCAGGGTCACCCTGCTGATTGCTCTGCACAAAAGCGCCGTTGCCATAGCCTACACCGGATAGGAGCGAACCCCAGCTTCCGAACTCATCATCTACTGCGATAAAGTCCGTACCGGTACGGTGAGGGTCAGGCTGAACACCTACTTCTCCGTATCCCCCTCTTAACTTACCGAAGCTCAAAAAGCCTATGTTTTGCATCAAGGGTAATTCGGTAAACTGCCAGGCAAAATCTACAGAAGGGTAGAAGAATGTCATATTATCGGCCCCGAAAGAAGAAGCTGACTCAAAAGCCCCGGTCATATTCAGGAACAACTGGTCGTAGAACCCGAAGTTAGCCGTACCGTATGTTCTGGTACTGCGGATGATCGTCTCGGTATCATCAGGGAAACGATTGGCTCCCACTGCATTGGAGAAATCACTTGGTCCACCGGGAATCAGGAAGTTCTGCATTTCACCTCCCAGGCGGGTATAGGTACGGTCGTTAATGTTCCAACCTACCAGATAACTGCTGCTGATATTGGAAGTGAGCATCGCGTCGAAACGAGCAATAACGTCAAAGTTGAGCTGTGTTTCTTTGAAAAGCTCTTCCCGGTAATTACCATTATAGTTGGAACCGGCTGAACTAACGGGGAAGTATGTTTTTCTGACATCATCATAAGTATCCACACCACCTCTGGCGATTAGCTCAAACCACTGTAAGGGTTTTAGCGTAACTTCACTGTTCATAATCAAGCGGTTGACCAGCGTTGAGTTTTGTAGCTCTTTGATCGTCCACAGCGGATTATTATAAATAGGATTACCATTGCCCAGGTAACGGCGATATGATCGCTGGCTGTTAGGCACCGGGGCAGCTTCAGGAGAAGAGTAATAGTCTCCGATATAGTCAGTGCCATTAAAATCAGGTGCTGCCCTTAACATACCCAGGTAGAGCCCGTTTACGTTTGAGCCGGTTTGTATTCGGTTTGATGTAGTACGCGCGTAAGTCGCATTCCCAGACACTTTAAGGATGTCTCCAAACTTACGGTCGGCATTGAGGCGGATTGTACTACGGCGATAATCACTTACTCCAACATAAATGCCTTCCTGGTTTAAGTCACCCAGACTTAAGAAGAACCTGCTGTTCTCATTGCCTCCACTGATGCTAAGGTAATTGTCCAGGTAATAACCGGTCTGGAATACCTGATCTTCTCTTACGCTATTGAAAGTTTCTGTGGAGTTCTTTCCTCCGGATGGATTTTCGGGAGTGCCGGCAGGTATGGCATAGTAACGAGTACCATCAGGAGCTTCAAAGAATCCTGAGTACCCTGCCGCTGCGGGATCGGTGATCTGGACATCAGCACCACCGCTACGCTCAGAGATTTTGTCACCAAATGAACGGGAAGATGTGGGGCTGTAGATACCGCCTTCACCCTGACCGAATTTGTTCTGCAAGGGATGAAGCACATTCACCTTATCCAATGACAAGGTAGAGCGGAAAGAGATATCTACTTTGCCATCATCACGGCCTTTTTTGGTAGTGATCAGAATCACACCATTGGCAGCACGAGAACCCCAGAGGGCTGCGGCAGATGCTCCTTTCAGAATCTGCATAGAAGCAATATCTGCAGGGTTGATGTCATTAAGGCGAGACTGCTGTCTTACCCCTCCGGTATTCTCGCCGCTGTTGGCTTTATCAGCATTAGGAGCACCATTGGTATTGCTCATCGGGATTCCGTCAATCACAATGAGGGGTTGCGTCTCACCGGTGATCGTGTTTTGTCCACGAATCTGAATGTAAGTACCTGCTCCCGGGTCACCGCTGGAACGGGATATTTGTACCCCGGCAGCTTTGCCCGATAAACCATTGATCAGCGTGCTTTCCCCTGATTTTACCAGTGACTCTCCTTCTACTTTTGAGAAGGCTACTCCGCTGTTGTCAGCATCTTCCTCGAAGCCCAGTGCGGTGACTACCACTTCTGAAAGCTGCTTGGTGTCAGAAGACATCTGAACATCTACTACGGATTTATTGCCAATGGCTACTTCCTGGCTTATCAATCCGATAAACGAAAAAACCAGGGTTTCAGCATCTGGTTCAATGGAAAGAGAATAACTGCCATCTACGTTAGTGATCGTACCATTTGTGGTACCTTTTACCACTACGTTTACACCCGGTAGTGCCTCTCCTTCTTCAGTAGAAGTCACTTTCCCGCTGATGGTTTTGGATTGAGCCCAAACCGTCGTGGCATTGCATAAAATAAAAAGAACAGCAATCCATCCAATGAGCCATCGGCGATTGCCAAAATGCGTAGAGTTTCCTTGCATAGTGAATTAGGGTTTAAGTGTGAAATGTGAAAAATTAGGGAGTTTTGATTTTTGCAGCTATGAACAGGCTGGACAATGCTTTACTTGTCAGGTTAGGTAGTTTGAATTTCTACTGCTACAATGCAGAAGTTTATGCGCGACAAACCTAAAGGATTACTTAGGCAAAATCAATATAAGGTATTGATATATATCTTATTTTTAATATTTAATTCTGTAAAACAAAATAATATCAAATAATGATATCAGAAATACTTGTTTTTTCAAAATTACTTATGTGCTGAAGTGAAACTTTCCAGCGTAGGTAAGCGTGATAGAGAAAAAGCAGGTTCAATACTTTTTTGCTGAAGTATACTTTGACTACTAAGCTCACCAATCACCGGACCATGCTTAAACCCGTGTCCTGAGCCTCCTCCCAATATCCACAGGTTATTGGCTTCTGGATGATGATCTAGTATAAAATTTTTATCCGGCGTGTTACTATGCTGACAAACTTTGGCGTCTATCAGAGGAGCGTCTTTCATGAAAGCGAAGCGCTTCTCCATGAGGTAGCGAGCGTGCGCAATTTCATCATCACGCACAAGTCTGTCATCTAGGCTGGGGTTTATTTCCTGTTCTTCCAGTTGGGTATAAGCAAACTTGAAAGTACCGGAAGACAACTCATATACCCCATAGGATCTTTCCTGATTAGCGGTATCACGATTCATCCACACAGGAAAAGGTTTATCTAACTTTTGGGCAAAATCTGCTGGCGCACCGAAGAAAAATACCGGCTGACGCGTAATCTGTAGCTTTTCTGAGAGAAGTTCCGGGAAACTATACTTCAACCATGGGCCATTGGCAAAAACATAAGTGTCAGCCTGCTTGATGCTTCCGTCAGAAAGGCGGACGCCCTGTAATTTCCCGTTCTGAAAATTCGTGGGAGTAGCGGTAGATAAAACAGATTTTCCTCCTTCCTGCACAATAAAATTGCTGAGGGCCCGGCAACTTTCTTTAGCGAGTACATAACCTGCATCAGGATCGTAAATGGCATGATTGAGCTCTTCGGTATTGAGAAAAGGGTATGCCTTTTTGAGTTCCGAGGCAGGAATCTTTTCCAGCACAAAACCTTCCTTCTCATAAAAGGGGCGAGATATTTCAGCGTACTCATAATGAGGCATTTCGCAGAAAATGAGCATGCCCGTTTGGTGGAGCAGCTTTTTACCAAGCTGAACCTCTTCCTGTTTCCAGAGTTTCATCGCTCGCATTGCCATGCGAAAGTAGACTTCGTTTTCTCCGTACAGGTAGCGAATTAGCCTGCTTTCCCCTCCTGAGCTGGCACGTGGGTTCCCGGCTCCCCAGGGGTCACATAAGCTGACTTCGTAGCCATTTTTGTGCAAAAAATAGGCAGTCCAGCTTCCCATTGCGCCGCCTCCAGCCACAATAGCGGTGGGTTTAGCACCAAAGTTAGCATTGACTGATTTTGCTTTGGTAAGTAGGGAAGGGGAAAGGCTTGCCCCTACTGATGCTGAAAGGCTGGTCTTCAACCACTTTCTTCTGTCTTTTTGCAAACTCATAGTGTTGGTTTTTCCAATAATTCATCAATGTCATAGCGAGTACCTCCTTTAAAGGTACTTACCACATTCCAGGCGTCTTCAATATTAGTAAGCGGATCACCTTCTACAATTACAAAGTCAGCGACCTTTCCTGCCTCTATGCTTCCCAGGTCCCGGGCTACTCCTATAGCTTCGGCAGCTCTAATCGTGGCAGTCTGTAGTGCCTGCATGGGCGTCAGCCCGCCATCCACAAAGAGCTGCATCTCCACATGCAAACTGGTACCGTAAGGAATGAAGGGCGAGTCAGTACCTGCTGCCACTTTTCCACCTGCCTTCACTATGTCATAGACACCTTTCTGGATAGCCTCAAAGTTTTCCAGGTAAGCAGGATATATCTTGTTAATTCTCTGAACATTTGATCTTAAACCCAACACATATTGCTCGGGATAGAGTGCATTGAGCTGACGGTTAGCATATATGCCGGGGTTTTTTTCGGCCAGCACATAGAAGCCTCCCTGCAAACCAATGGTAGGTGTTATGTTCATCTGGGATTTGGCAAGCAATTGGATAACGTCATCATAGGTAGCTTTGAGGTTGGACTGTTTCATAGAATAACCCCGGCGGCTGGTCCCCCTGATATGTTCTACCGCATCTACATTGTAGCGCATAGCCGGGTAGATTTCGTGTGAGGAGACCGGGATGCCCATTTCATGCGCTGCTTCTGTGATGATCTGCTGAATTGAATCAGGCATACGCACATAAGTTTTGATGAGGTCGTAGCCTAATCTGTCAGCACGTTCTAATTCAAGTTCCATATGTGCTCCATGGATGACACTGTTGGCCAGTCCATAATAAATACGGCTGCCATCGGTAAGCCCTCCCGTAAAAAATTCACGGGGACCGGGCCGTTTCCCACTGGCCCAGGCTTCTTTTCGTTCCAAAGCATCATAAGGGTCAGCGCCCGGCTCCCGTACATTGGTGATCCCATAAGAGAGCCATATTCTGCCTAGTTTCTCTCCAACTGTAGCGTGTTGATGCGTATGCATTTCGAATAGTCCGGGGATGATGGTCTTATCCGAAGCATCAATCACCGGAATATTATAACTCTCCTGGTGAGCAGTAATTTCTTTGATGCGGTTCCCTTCCACGATAATATCCACATTCTCCTGATACGTAGAATCCACCCCATTGAAAAGCTTGCCGGCATGTACCACAAACTGCGCATCGGCCACTTCATTTTTCCAGTACAGAGCTAAAGGTATGGGTTGTATCTCTTTCGTTTCAATGTCTATCAACTTAAGTGTGTCCGTAGCCAGATACAGTATTTTTTCTCCATTTTTTGTCCAGCTGGGGGCTGAAGCTAACTCCTGACTAAGTGCTTCAGGAGCACCGCTGGGCATACCTTGTTCGTCTACCGGGAGTATCCAGAGCAAACCATCCTGGATGTAGGCCATATGTTTTCCGTCCGGTGACCAGGCAGGGCCATTGACATTACGGATGGCTGGTGTACGGCCTTCTTCTGGTGAAACATAGTCCAGCACTTCACCTTCGGTAGTAATCAGCATGATCTGGCTCAAACCTTCACGGTAGCGGGTAGAAGCAGCCTGCAGCACCATGATCGCAAGTGTTTTACTATCAGGTGACCATGCGGGCTTACTGGGGACGAAGTATGTGTCTTCCAGTGCATTGATTTTTTCTGTGCTTACAGTTACAATTTGCAACTCACCACTGCCCCATACATTACGAGTATCACGGGCAAAGTAAGCGATCCTGGCACCATCCGGCGACCAGGCAGGAAAACCCAAATCTTCTTCCAGGTCCACCAGTTTTTCAGTTTGACCACTGCTAAGCGTGTGTACCCATAAATCCATATTGCCATCCCGGTCAGACAAATAAGCGACTTTATCTCCATCAGGTGACCAAGTGGGATTAATGTCCACAAATTTATCGTTTGTCATCGGTTTTGCTTCACCTGCCAAAGGCTTGAGCCAGATATCACCCAGGGCGGTGAAAGCTACAGTTTGCCCATCAGGAGAAATGACCGGTCCCATAATGCCCAGGCTTGGTCTGGCAGTAGTATCGCTGAAGTTGTAAGTTTTTCTGTCGTAGGCATAACGCTGGAGTGTAACCGTAGCCTCCATGGGTATGGTGCTAAAGCCTTCCTGTCCGATGATGCGTTTTTTAATCTTACCATCAGCAGTGTAGAGAATCTCCTGCTCAGAAAGCCAGGCAGTACGGAAAGGAAAAATGTCTTCATCGGCAGTAAGGACCTTTGAAGTATCTGTGCTGTTAAGGGTATGGTAAACTAACTGGCTGTTTTTACCATCATATGCAGTAAAAATCAGGTGCTGCTGATCAGGACTCCAGGAAGGAGATGCCAAACTGTTTTCTGAAGCAGCACTAAGTGCTGGGTTTGAGCCATCAGCATCCATCAGGTAGATACCTGCTTGCTCCTTGTTTTCAGAAACGAAAGCGACAGCAGAGCCATCAGGAGCATAAGCAGGGTGGTATTCGTTAGCAGCATCATCTGTTAGAGCTTGTAGTTTGCCTGAGCCGAGATGAACTTTCCAGATGTCGTAATTACCATTTCTATCGGAAGAAAAAATGATATGCTGCCCATCTGGCGACCAGTGAGGCTCCCGGTCGTCAAATTGTCCATACGTAATCTGCTTGAGCTGGCTTCCATCTTTTTGAATGCTCCAGATGTGATAGTAGCCACTTTTGTAAGAATGGAAGGTGAGTTTAGTCCCATCCGGTGACCAGGCAGGCTCATGACAATCTCCCATGCCATCGGTGATGGGTCGGGCTTTACCTCCTGATACAGGCATTACCCAGATGGTCCCTTGTAAATCTAAGGCAAGGGTAGTGCTATCGGGAGAAAGAGCAACTGCCATATTGGTGCCTTCTTCCAAAAGTACCTCTGTAGTAATAAGTTTTTCATCCTGTGTGCTTTGTGAGTCTGCGGAGCAACCCAACAAACAAAGAGAAGCCCAAAGGATGATTAGGTTTGAAGGTAGTAAAGCTTTAGCTTTCATATTGTGTAATTCATATTTATTCAGCAAAATAATAGCAAAGTGTTTAATAAATGAAATTAAATTCTAAAAAATTATTAATATAAAGAATATTATTTTATTGACTTTGCGTATTCAGAGCAAAAAATCCTTAGGTTTCATTTCCTTTCCCAATGAAGAATAAGTATATTTAGATAGTTAACTAAATATCTATATGAAAGGATTCTTTAAAGCGATGGGCGACCCTACCCGAAGGCAAATACTGGAGATGTTGAAAGATAAAGACCTGACAGCCGGCCAAATCTCAGAAGCTTTTCATATCAGCAAGCCCAGTATTTCTTATCATCTTGACTTATTGAAAAATGCTGACCTGGTTTTTGCCAGCAAGCAGGGGCAGTATATCTACTACTCGCTGAATACCACTGTATTAGATGAAGTCATAAGCTGGCTGATGGATCTGAATCAGCCTAAAAACAAATCTGAACAAAAAAGAAAACCTTTATGAAAGAATTAAAACTGGGTGAGTTTTTACGTAAAGATTGGCTTGCCTTATTATTTCTACTGCTTCCGCTTGTATTAACATTATCCTTATGGAATCAGCTCCCTGAGCGATTTGCTACACATTGGGGCCTGAACGGAGAGGCTAATGGCTATCAGGATAAAACTTCTTTCTTGATATTTCTGATAGCCATAAATTTATTTACCTATGCGATACTTTCGGTAGTGCCCTATATAGATCCAAAGCCGCAAAGCAAACGTCTTATCAAGCCATTGCGCCTTGTTCGTATGATCGTCATGGCTTTTTTAGCCGTAGTGATGGGAAGTGTGGTACTCAAGGCTACAGGCTACGCACTTGACATCATTCTGATTGCGAAGCTTTGTATTATTGCGCTATATCTTGTACTGGGCAATATGATGTCAAAATTTCCGCCCAACTACTTTGCCGGAATCCGTACGCCCTGGACCTTGGAAAGCCCTGAAGTCTGGCGTCAGGTACACAGAGTAGCTTCCAAACTCTGGGTATCCTGTTCACTCGTTCTGCTGTTATTTGTATTTCGGCTGGGCAATACAGCATACTATATTTTGTTTGCTGCTACTACATTAGTATTGATATTTTTCCCCATTATCCATTCATACTTGCTTTATCGCAAGACCCAACCTTAGTACTTGCCTACGCTTCATTTTATGGGGGCAGGCTGATACTTCTGTATTTCCTTACTGCTGTGATGAACTCCATTTTTGTCTGACAGACTGAAAGTCGGGATACCTCTGCCTGTAATGTCTGATGAATATTTACCTAAGCCTAAATTTTTGTAAATTAAGCCTAACTACCAGCCCCAGCCTGATATGAAAGAATTTCGTCACCGCCGATGGAAGAATAAAATCAATCGCCATGAGGTTTTTCCCTACAAATATCTTCTTCCCGAAAATTTGAAAGATGTACAGGATGCTGTACGGGAAGCAGAGCGGGAAGGCTTCAGAATACGCGCGGTAGGGGCTGGTCACTCTTACTCAGATGTAGCTATGCCCGATGGCTTCTTGCTGGATATGCGCTATCTCAAAAAGGTGAAAGTATTGGAAAATGACAAAGTAAAAACTCAAGGCAATTCCCTGGTAGAAGTGGAGGCGGGTATTACTGTCCAAAAACTCAACCGTGTACTGGATAAGAAAAAACTGGCGCTCATCAATATGGGAGCCATTGACAACCAGACGATCAGCGGGGCCATTGCTACGGGAACGCATGGAGGTGGAAGAAATTTACAATCTCTTTCTGGGATGGTGCGCTCCATACTGCTGGTAGCGGCTGAAGGGAAATTATATAGAATAGAGCCTTCTCAGGGTATCACTACAGTCACACAGCATCAGGAGGATGAAGTTACTTTGGTACAGGACGATGAAGTATTTTACAGCGCTGTCGTCAGTATGGGCTATAGTGGTATTGTACATTCTTACATCATAGAAGTGCGTCCTCGCTACTGGCTGTACGAAAACCGGGACGTCATGCAGTGGTCTGTGCTGAAACAACAACTTTTGGATGGTTCTGTTTTTGATGATTATCCGATCAAGCTTGAAGGCAAGCAGGTAAAGCGTCCTATCAGGAGTCTGTTCATTGTGGTCAATCCTTATAAGAGGGGTGGGAATCACAGTTGTATGGTTGCTCGCACTTTTGAGGTAGATAAGCCCAGATACCGGACGTTACGAGATAGGAGTCGTAACCTGCTGAGCCTTATCCTGGGCAGCATACCCATCACCTATTACCTGACTTTACTGATCGTCAATTATCTGCCGAAACTGGTGCCGGCTTCACTGAACCAATCCATCAAAGCGGTGAGGGATCAGACTTATGTAGACAAATCGTATAAAGTACTTTTTCAGGGACTGGAATTCATTGCCAGCCAGGGGCATGGTGCTGAGTTTGCTTACGACCGACATAAACCCGAGGAGTATATACAGGTGGTGGAAGCTATTTTTGCCAAAGTAGATGAACTGGTAAAGCATGTAGGTGTTTATCCCAGTTCTTCGCCGACCATTCGTTTTGTCAAAGCCTCGGATGCGTTTATCGCCCCGGAATATCAGATGGATGCCTGCTACATCGGTAATCCTGCTTTGGTGAAACAGCGTAAGTCAAGGCTAATTCTCAACGCCTATCAGGACCTGAACCTGAAAATGGGCGGTAAGCCGCACTGGGGTAAAATCACTAACCGTCTGGATGGGCAGCCCGGATTGATTTGTCAATGGTACCCCAGGTTTGACCAGTGGCAAAGGGTGATGCTTCGCTTCAATCCGAAAGGTACTTTCCTGAATGGCTTCGCTGATCGTCTGCGTTTGGCAACCCCAACCGGAACCCTGCAAAGTGCTAAGCAGAATATGGCTACTAAGCCCTGAACTGGGGAATAAGTCTTTTCAACGAACCCCTGCTTCTAAATTGCCTGGCGCTGAGTGGAAGCATCCAAATGGGTACGTACCCCAAAAAGCAGTGTTGTGAAGCTCAAACTAAGGTATTTGCTGGTTAGCACTTTGATAAAAGTGCAAAAGGTTATGATTTTTATTTATCTGATAATCAAAATGTTATATTCTTACAGGAATATTTTTACCAGCGAAGACAACCATTGGGTAGTAATAAGGGTCATGGGAAGTGAAAAGACATTAATCCAATTTTTTAAGCTTCAACGGGGCTAATGACAAATGATAAATTTGTTGTTGGCCCTTTTTTATTTTCTTATTTCATTCATTCAGGAACAGTATTTTTTTATGTCAAAATAATGTTAACAATTGACAAAAAACTGTAAGACTTTTACTGATAACTTTATCAAATTTGTAACCAGCGAACATAAAAATAATTAAGGCACATAATTATTGAGAACTACTACACGCACAACCTAACTACTCAATCGTATTATTTTATTGTTTGCAAGCGGCCTTAACTCAGCCGCTTTTTTTTGTGGAGAAGCTATAAGCTCAGATCAGAAAATTTACTTTTAACATCAGGTTTTTATTGATAAATCCCGCATTCCCGATCATCCTTCTGGATCCGGCATTATCATACCGACATGAGCAAATGGGTTTTAATCCTCTTTCATAACAAATGGCTTTCCCTTTGAGCATCAGATAAGTACCTAAGCCTTGCTCGCGATATTTGGCCGACACTATGGCTCCTAAATCCGCATAACCAGGCTGCGTATCACTTTTTCTTATTTCGCAGGTCCCTAGAATTTCGCCCTTCAGTTGCAGGTAGTACATTCCGTCTTTATCCGTCCACTCCTGAATGTAGCTGTTCAGCCAGGCTTTGTCTGCCGAAGTCGTTTGCTGACAAAAACTAACCACCTTCTCTGTATCCTTGTATTTTGCCTGTACAAATTCAGCTTCTATAAATGCGGGCGAAAGCATAGGCTGGAATTGCTGGTCCTGCCGGTCTTCAAATAGGTAATAATACACTGAGACACGTTTGGCAAACTCCATACATGCGGTCAGAAAAGCCGGATGGTTAGTGCTAACGTAAGCTTGGGGGAAAGCTTGTTCTTTCAGCAGTTGAGAGAAGATTTCTGCCCTGCGGTTCAACCAGTCATCAAGCACAAAAAAGTTGATAAGTGTAAATGCCTGATCGTGACACAGATATCCGATGCAGTCATCCTGATAAAAAATACCTTTGACCACCGCCTTATGGATCAGGCTATCCCACATCCCATCCAGGGGAGCTGTAAGCGACTGATAACATTGCTGGCGTAAAGATGCCAGATCGGTAGCTGATATTGTATTAAAGCGAAACATGAGGTTTAGGATTACCAAGGAAAGTATCTAATTCTGCTGCTAAAACCAAGCGGTTTGAGTCTATGTGTAGCTACTATTTTATGAGGTCAATCAATTAGGGGCAATATCGGGTATACTCATGTGATAACACTAAAATTTAAATAATATATTAAAAAATATAATATATTTGAGTGTCATTACTGAAAAATATAATTAAAAATCATATGATTAAAATTTATAAAATATTTGCTGTAGGGGTGTTAGTGTTGTGGCTACCTAATCTGCTCAAAAGCCAAAATATTGATCATCAGTTTAAGCCTTTTCTGAGAGCCTATCCTTCTCTTCATAAAACCATAGTTCAATCCGATGGAAAAATCATAGTAGTAGGCAATGTTGAAAGTGTTGGATATGTAAAAACATCAGGTTTGGTCCGATTACATACTGACGGGTCGCTAGATATGAGTTACACTCCTCCCCACAAAATTTGGGCACTTTACTATGGTAATGGAGTAGATACCAGGAATAGACTGTATTTAATGGAAGAGCGAGAGAATTATAGTACAAGATTGAATAGAATATTGAGCGATGGTTCGGTAGATGAAGCGTTTAAAATAAATGAGGATACCGGGAATATTCATAGTTTTGATATCCAAGGCGATAAGTGTATTGTCAATGCAAGTATATGGAATCATAGAGGTTCAGAAAATTACATATTACGCTTAGGGGAGGATGGAAAAATTGATAGTAGTTTTACTGTGCTTCAAAGAGATAAAGCTTACATGAAACCTGTAGTACAGGCTGATGGTAAAGTGCTGGTTTACGGAATAGAAAATGATGCGCCATTTATAATAAGGCTGAATCAGGATGGCGCCATAGACGATACCTTTCAGTTTACTGGTGAGCTTAGAGGGAATCATCCCAGCATACAAAATATAATACCGCAGAAGGATGGCAAATGTATAGTATATGGATATTTTGACTTTTATAACAATACACCAAGCCCGGGGCTGTTAAGACTTAATGCAGATGGTTCATTAGATCAAAATTTTGTGCTTCCTGGACCTACTGCCAATGCTTTTCGAAACACATTGTCAGCGATATTCCAGCTTCCCTCGGGAAAATATGTAGTCACCGGTTATAATTATGAACAGGAAAAAGGAAGCTTTACCCGCCTGATCTGGCTCAACGAAGATGGCTCTCTCGATAACACTATTGAAAGCCATGAGATTTTTCGTTCTTTCCATCAGAATGGCGGATCAATAGGTAGCATTGCCTACAGTGAAGGAAGAACTTTAGTGAGCGGTTCATTTTATAAAGTGGATGATAAGCAGGTTAAAGGGATAGTAGCATTTGATGAAAGTGGAAATATTATCACAGATTTTTCTCCTGACCTGGGAGGGAAGGCCACTATTGAAAAAGCGGTACTGGCTAAAAACGGAGACATTATTTTAGCAGGTAATTTTTATGAAATCAATAAAGTTAAGGCTAATTCCATTGCCAGAATATCATCAGGCGGGGAGGTTGTTGCTGAGTTCAGTGAAAATATTGGGATAGGACCTGACGGAAGGATTGAGGGCTTAGCTGAGCAAAAAGATGGAAAAATATTAGTTGGAGGAGGCTTCAGAAAGTTCAATGGACAAGATAAAAGTGGGATTATTAGATTGAATGAGCAAGGAGAAATAGATGAAGAATTCAAAAGCGATATTTATCTGCCTTATGTGGGGCCAGGCGTAAATGATATCCATGTCTTTGAAGATAGTAGCATTTTGTTAGCTGGTAGGATTGAGAAGGGCTATGAAAACGAAAGGTATTCTAATCTAATTAAGGTTGACAATAAAGGGGCTATTGATAAATCTTTCTTTCCAAAGTCACAAAACGATTGGATTCAGATAAGTGATGTATTGGTTTCTGATGAGAGTATACTGATTGGGGGGACAACATATAAGGATGATTGGCAAACAGTTGGGTATCTGAGAAAACTAAATTTGGATGGCTCGCTGGATTCTACTTTCATCGTAGATACCAAGTTGGAGCCCTACGGTATACATGCTATAAGCCTTACAAAAAACAATACGATTATTACCGCAGGAGGGCATGTTTTCGGTTATAGCGATAATGATGTTAATCCTATCGTTCAATCTAGTTTAGAAGGAGAAGTACAAGATATATATTCTGTAGGAGTGAATGGAAACTCTTCTATTAGCGAAATATTTCCAAATACAGATTCTACTTATATCCTTGCTGGTAGTTTTAATAAAATCAACCGTGTCTCTCGCAAAAGTTTAGCCATGTTTGACCTAAAGGGCAGAGTTTACAACGATTTTCGCTTTGATTTAGACCGGAGTGCTCAGGGCGTAATCAGAGAAAATGAAGAGCATGTACTGGTCTATGGCTCATTTTCTCAGGTCAACGATTTTCCTGGCTTTTCCGGAATTGTCCGCCTCAATATTGCCACGCCCCGTCCGCCTTCCGATCTGCTGGTTTCTGTAGACAAAGCCATGGGCATTAAGTTGCAGTGGCAGGACAGTTCCGATTATGAGACCGGCTTCAGGATTTACCGTCAAAGTGGAGACAGCTCAGCATATGTCCTCGTAGACAGTGTAGATGCCAATGTTACGACCTATTGGGATCAGGATGTGAACCCGGCTTCTACGTATGCTTACATGGTAGTGAGCATAGGAGATACTTTGGTATCTGATTTCTCCAATACAGCCAGGGCAACTACCTCAGAAATCAGCTTGCCAGGTGCACCTGCTGGACTGACTGTTGCTTTGAAAAATGATAACCTTTATTTAAGCTGGGAAGACTTATCGGATAATGAGATCGGCTTTATTATTGAAAGAGCAGAAGGAGATAGCTTTGTGGCGATAGATACCGTCTTTATCCCTTCCTATACGGATAGTGGTATCAATACAGAAGCCGCCTACCGTTATCAGGTGAAAGCTTACAACGTAGCAGGAGAGTCAGCCCATTCAGAAGAAGTTACTTATATTCCTCAACTGATCACCGCCATTGGTGATAAAATTGAGGTCAGTGAAAATGCTTTTCCTAATCCTAGTAAGGGTGCCTTTACAGTGAAGGTTGAGACTCAGGGCCTTCAAAAAAGTGACCTCAGCCTTTACGATTTGCAAGGTAAAGCAATAAGAGGTTTGAAAGTTGAAATAGATAAGCAAAGTTTAAAGCTTGATCTTTCGGCTTATCAGGAAGGGGTGTACTTCCTGATAGTGCATCCCAAAGCTTTAGAGAGGGCTAAAGTATTTCGCCTGATTCGAAGAAACCAGTAGGAGGTGTATCCCTTTTGCAGCCAAAATAAGCCTGAAACGAAGCCGGTGTAAGCCGGCTTTTTGCATCTGAGCTTAACCTCTTTTTCATCTGGGTCATAGTTTGATCATATAATCCTAATCTTGGCTTAACATTAGCCTTTCCACTTTGTTCTACCTTTGCGCGCAAATCGCGTCACTACCATTTTTTTGATTAAACAATATCGCTATGAGAAAACTATTACTGACTTTACCCAGGTACAGCTTGTGTTTGCTATCCCTTTTGTTGGGATTGAGCAGCTTGTTGTACGCACAGGACCGCACCATTTCCGGTACGGTGACTGACGAAGAGGATGCTCCCATTCCGGGAGTGAATGTGGTCGTCAAAGGGACTTCTGCCGGTACGGTGACCGACATTGAAGGAGAGTACCGGCTCACCATCTCCGAAGAAGCCGAAGCACTCATTTTTTCTTTTGTCGGCTATTCCTCGCAGGAAGTGGAGATAGGAAGCAGATCTGTGATTGATGTGCAATTACTAAGTGACGCACAGCAGCTTTCTGAAATTGTAGTCACTGGTTATACCACACAAGACAAGAAAGACCTGACCGGAGCTGTTTCAATTGTAGAAATAGAAGATGTGCAGAGCTTCCCGGTAGCCGGGGCCGATGAGATGCTGGAAGGCCGGGTGGCCGGTGTCAATGTCATCAGCAACAATGCACCCGGGGGTAATACTGCCGTACGCGTAAGGGGCTTCAGCACAATTCGTAACAATGACCCGCTTTATGTCATTGACGGCGTCCCTACTACATCAGGCATCAACCTGATCAATCCCAACGACATTGAGTCCATGCAGGTACTCAAAGATGCTTCTTCTGCCTCCATTTATGGTTCAAGAGCCGCCAATGGGGTAGTGATTATTACAACGAAAAAGGGTAAGACAGAAGAGCCATCCATTAGATTGAGGTCTTATGCCGGTGTGCAGCAGGCGTTTAACCTTCCTGATCTGCTGGGAGCACAGGCATATGGAGATATGCTCTGGCAAGCGAACCGCAATGACGGCAAAGTGCCGGAAAGCGATATTTACGGCAATGGCCCCAACCCTATCGTTCCTGAATATCTGAACGATGAGCAGACAATCCCTTCAGCCAATACAGATTGGTTGGGAACAATTTTTGAACCTGCTTTAATTCAGTCTCATTACCTGGATTTTAGCAGAGGCACTGATAAATCACACTCTTTGCTTTCACTTGGTTATTATGATCAGGAAGGTATTTTGCAGTATACAGGCTTTAAGCGCATCACCGCGCGTGTCAATTCAGACTATAAGCTTTGGGACAGGCTGACGATCGGAGAAAACATGTCGGTAGCCTATAGCTGGCAGACCACAACCACCACCAATTCCGTTTTGGGAAGTGTTGTTTATGATGCCATGCGATTTCCCTCCATCGTGCCGGTAAGGGATATCAATGGAAATTTTGGCGGTAATCCACTTAATGATGTGCAAAACCCTCTGGGTAAACTCTATCGTAACCGGGATAATCAGCAGTTGAACCTGCGCCTTTTCGGAAATGCTTTTGCCAACCTGGAGATTGCTGAAGGCTTGAACTTCCGTACCAACTTTGGCCTGAGTTACACCAATTTTAACTTCCGTTCTTTCTCCCCTACCTATGATGATATTTTGTCGCAAAACCTGGCCAGCAGCCTGAGCACTCAAAACCGCTTTGGTACCGACTGGGTTTGGTCTAATACTTTGAACTATATCAAAGATTTCGGCAATCACTCCATAGATGTATTACTGGGAGTAGAATCAGTCAACTCTTATTCAGAAGGTTTTGCGGCTTCACGTCAGGGCTTTCCCTATGGTGACCCTAACTTTCAGTACCTGAATGGTGGAGATGGTGCCCTGCAGCAGAACAATGGTGATGCCATTGAGTGGGCTTTGTTCTCCTATTTCGGCAAGTTGAATTACGAGTACGATCAGCGTTACCTGCTCTCTTTTACACTGCGTAGAGATGGCTCCTCCAAACTGGGCGAAAACAAATGGGGAGCGTTCCCTGCTTTCTCCGCAGGATGGAGGCTTTCAGAAGAAGATTTCTTCAATGTTCCGGCTATCGATGAGCTAAAGCTTAGAGTAGGATGGGGGCAGAATGGTAACCAGGATATTCCTGCTTATTCTACCATTTCCAGCTTTGCCAGCAATCCTTATTACTCCAACTACGCCATTGACGGGGCGCAGTCCCAGCGTACAGCAGGGCTTTACCGAAACCCGTAATGCCAATTCCGGACTTAAGTGGGAGACCACTACTCAGATCAACATAGGTCTGGATATGGCTTTACTGGAGAATAACCTGATCTTGGGAGCTGATTATTTCTACAAGAAAACCAAAGATTTGTTGGTAGAACGTCCGCTACCTCCGGCTGTAGGTGGAACCAATCAGACCCTTTGGGACAATGTGGGAGAGATGGAAAACTCAGGCTTTGAGTTCTTACTGGCTTATCAGGATGAAATCAATACAGATTTTTCTTTTCATGTAGACCTGAATTTTGCTGCCATACAAAATAAGCTGACCAGCCTGCCGGAAGACATAGACTTTCTTTCTATCCCCGGTTCTGTCCTGCATACCACCAACTTTGACCAGGAGGTATCCCGCTCTGATGTGGGGCAGCCCATTGCTTCCTTCTATGGCCATGATGCCATTGGTATTTTCCAGACCCAGGAAGAAGTGAGTGCGCATGCTGAGCAGCCGGGAGCGCAGCCCGGTGACCTGAGGTTCAGAGACATTAATGAAGATGGTGTGATAAATGATGAAGACCGTACTTTTATCGGTTCGCCCCATCCTGACTTTACCTACGGACTTACTGTGGGGGCTAACTTCAAAGCTTTCGACCTGTCACTGTTCTTTTTTGGCTCTCAGGGCAATGAGGTCTATGACCTGACCCGATACTACGGCGATTTCTTTAACTTATCTGCCTACAACAAACAGGAACGTACTATGGATGCCTGGACACCGGACAATACAGATACCAGCGTACCCCGCCTTTCACTGGATGATAACAACAGAAATGCGCGCCCTTCCTCTTACTACGTGCAGGATGCCTCATTCCTTAAGCTGAAAAATCTCCAGCTTGGTTATACGCTCCCTGCATCGGTAAGTGAGCAGCTGGACCTAAGGGTGTATTTCCAGGTACAGAACCTCTTTACCTTTACTCCTTACGAAGGCATGGACCCTGAAGTAGGTTTACAGAACTATTCTTCAGATAACCGTAATCTTGACATCGGTGTGGACCGGGGGATTTATCCTCCTTCCCGTACTTTTCAGCTAGGGATTAACCTGGGGCTATAATTCATTTATAAAAAAGCATCAAAATATATATGATGATGAAAAAGATATTAAGCTTATTCGTAATACTGTCTCTATATGCCTGCTCCGAGGATAATTTCCTACAGGAAGATCCGATAGGGGAATTGTCGCCAGAGCAGATTCTGGAGCCAGAAAATGTAGAAGGCGTGATCATTTCTGCCTACAGTGTACTTAACGGACAAATTGATGAAGCTTCAAACGCTTACAATTCTCCGGCTTCTAACTGGAGCTTTGGTGATGTGCTCTCCGATGATGCCTACAAAGGTGGTGGAGGTACTGGTGACCAGAACAATATCCACCAAATGGAGATTTACAATACCGACCCAAGCATACTGGATGTACAGCGTAAATGGCTGGCTTTGTATGAAGGCGTAAAACGTGCCAATCAGTCAATTCGCCTGCTTAATCGTTCGGAGGCATTTGACGCAGACCTGAAAACACAGCGCATTGCCGAAATGCGTTTTCTTCGTGCTCACTTTTATTTTGAGCTGAAGAAAACCTACAATCAGATTCCTTACATTGACGAGACAGCGGAAGACATAGAAGACTATTATGTATCCAACACGGCACTTTCCTCTGAGCAGCTCTGGCAAAAGATAGAGGAGGATTTTACTGCGGCTTTCAATGCTTTGCCGGAAACACAGGATGATCCTGGCAGGCCCACCCAATGGGCTGCCAAAGCTTATCTGGCCAAGACTTATATCTTTCAGGAAAAATGGCAAGAAGCCAGTGACGCTGCGGATGAGGTGATCAATAGCGGCAATTATGCTTTGATGAACAATTTCAGAGATGTCTTTCTACCTGAGAATGATAATGGCCCCGAAGTAATCTTTGCCGTGCAACATTCTATCAACGATGGCTCCCCGAACAATTATAACGGCTCTATCGGTGACCGCCTGACGGCACCCGGTGGCCCGATGTATCCTCAATACGGTTTTCACCGCCCTACACAAAACCTGGTCAATGCCTATAAGACAGATGAAGATGGTTTGCCGGTGATGGACAATGAAAACCTGACAGAAGAAGATTACATTGATGTACGATTAGATCATACGCTGGCACGTCCCGGTGTTCCTTATCTTGATCTTGGAATGCTTTACGAAGATAGCTGGGCCCGGGACTTAGCTACTTACGGTCCTTATAGTCCTAAAAAACGCCTGGTTTCTGCCAATTCTAATCACTATTTACAGGTCTGGCCATATGTGAATGCCCTGAACTATTACGTAATACGCTATGCAGACCTGTTGCTATGGAAGGCCGAAGCAGCCATTGAACTAGGTGACCTGGAAACGGGCCGTTCATACATTAACATGCTACGTGAGCGAGCCATGAATAGCGAAACAGTCAAGATGCTGGACGGGCTTACCGATGCCGGAAATTACCAATTGGCTACATACGAGGAAGCATTTGCCGGCTATGATGAAGCAATAGAAGCCCTGCGCACAGAGCGTCGTTTGGAACTGGCACACGAAGGTCACCGCTTTTTTGACCTGGTACGTTGGGGTATCGCCGCGGAGGTGATCAACGACTATCTGGAAGTGGAGAAAACCCGCCGCTCTCATCTGACAGGAGCTACTTTCGTGGAAGGTACACATGAATATATGCCTATTCCTCAAAGTCAGATTGACCTCGGTAGAGATCTTATTCAACAAAACCAGGGATACTAAGTTGAGCGTCTCATCCTGCTCATTAAAACAGCTTCATCTTTTGGAGCTGTTTTTTTTCATTGTAGGGCAGTCTGCTTTCATATTTTAGTATATTTCAGGAATAAATGGTATGTGCTATCCCTAAGAGCCGGATATACAGCCAACTTTTTGAATTTATACACATCCTAAAACTTATGAAAACTATGAAAAAAGCCATGTATGGCATCGCCTGGGTGCTCCTTCTGACAGTAATAGCCAGTTTTTCTACTAAGCAGGAAGGCGAATGGATCAGCATTTTTGACGGAAAATCGTTAGATGGCTGGAAAGCCAGTGAGAATCCTTCTACTTTCTCCATAGAAGATGGTAAGATCAAAGTGGCAGGTCCTAGGGCACACTTATTTTATCAGGGACCCGTAGAGAACCATAACTTTGATGACTTTGAGTTTAAAGCACAGGTCATGACCAAGCCGGGCTCCAACTCAGGTATGTACATCCATACGGAGTACCAGGAGGAGGGCTGGCCCAGCAAAGGCTATGAGATACAGGTGAACAACTCCCATACCGACTGGCGTCGTACCGGCAGCCTCTATGCCATTGATGATGTACGTGAAGTCTATGTGAAAGACAATGAGTGGTATACTGAGCATATCATCGTAAAGGGGAATAATATCACAGTGAAGATTAATGATAAAACGGTGGTGGATTATACCGAGCCAGAAAACTTAGAGCGTGATGACAGCATGTCAGGACGTAAGCTTTCCAGTGGCACCGTAGCCCTGCAGGGCCACGACCCCGAAAGTGTAGTCTACTATAAGGACATTATGGTACGCCCGCTTTAAGGTTTTGAAGATGACATTGTGATCCTCTGCAAGTTGTTTGAAAACTTCGACAAAGCTACAACCATTATGGCTTTAGCTTTGTCGAAGTTCATATCCACCATGGTAGTCCGGGTTCACTTAATTGCTCGGCAGTTTCTTCCCATTATATAAGCTTACTTCCAGCTCACTTTTATTTAGCATGATCAGGTTGCCGGTATCACCCAGTACTTCGTCTATCAGTCCGAATTCCTGGGCTTCCCTGGCATTCAGAAAACGATCACGGAGGAAGTAGTCTTCTATTTCTTTCCAGCTATGGCCGCTATGCCTGCCCATGATATGAAAAAGTTGGGTCTGTAGTCTCTCCTGCTCGCGGGTAGCGATACGCACATCTTCGGTATAGCCTTTGGCGCCTCCTCCGGTGGGGTGCATATGCACGGTGGCCTGCGGAAGTGCATAGCGTTTGCCCGCCTGCCCTGAGCAGAGCAAAGCCGTAGCCATGCTACCGGAGAAGCCAATCGCTACGGTAGAGACCGGCGCGGAGATCATCTGCATGGCATCATAAATGGCCAGACCGGCATACACACTGCCTCCCGGACTCTGGATGTATAGGTCTATCTGCTGCGTCTGACTCTGGCTGTTGAGGTAGAGCAATTGCGCTACTATCACATTGGCGATCTGGTCGTCAATGGCGGTGCCCAGGAAAATGATGCGCTCTTTGAGCAGTAAGCTATAAATATCATAGGCCCTTTCGCTGCGACCACTGTTGTCAATGACCATCGGAATTACACTTGCGTTGATTGACATGAGAATTTATTTAATGGTGAATGAATATTGATTGATGATGAATGTGCAGGGATGAATAAGGATGTCCTGTAATCGTAGGAGTAGCCTAAGCCTTGGTTTGTGTCTTCACAAACCTATAAGATGCATGTTTTATGTGCTGATAAAGTGTTGGTAATAATCTTTAAGTATGAAGACTTATTTACATTAAACTAAAAACTGGTTTCAGTCTTGAAGACTGAAATCATGAATGAGGGCAAAGTCTGAGACTTTGCTTCATGTGTCCACTTCAGTTAGAAACTGAAGCGAGTATCTTGCTACAAAGCAAAGATTTAAACTAATAGTGTCACCTTACTTAATAGGCAATAGCATGCCTTTCAGTGCAAAAGGGTTTGCCTGCTATCTTAAGTAATTGACAGATCTTATTGGTTATTTAGTGAAGAGACGCAGCACTTTCTGCCGGAAGCTTCTGTGTCTGGCCTGGGTAAACAGTTGCTGATGTGCTGCCTCTATTTCAGCCCTGAGCTGCTGACGCCCGTAAGCCCGCACCAACTGATAAATCCGCTGCTGCCGCTGTACTTTCTCTTTCAGAGCTTCATCCAGCATCATATGGGCTTCAAAAAGCAGTAAATCTTCCGGCTGCTGCTCCTGTAAGAGATACTCTTCTATGGCTTTGATTTCATTCAAGGAAGTCCTCATAGCGCAGTGATTTTTCTTTGACGGTATCTCTTACTTTTTCTATGCACTTGTACTTCTGCACCGTAGCCGAACGTATGCCTGAGTAGCCAAAGCGCTGGGCGATGTCTGCCAGAGGCAGCTTGTCGTAGTAGAAGGCTCGTAGCATATCCATGCATTTTCTGCCGGAAGATTCCAGAAAGCGTAGCAGCTTGGTAGAGGAAGGCTGCTCTGCTGCTTCCTCCACCATTATATCCGCATCTGTATGATCAAGCGTAGTGGAAGGCTGCTCTTTTCTGAACTTCTTCAGCCACAGATGTTTGGCGATACCCAATATGTATACCTGCTCATGCTGCACATGCGTGTCTTGTGCTGTCAGCACCTTTTCATAATAGATGACCAGCGCATCCTGAAACACATCTTTGGCTTCTTCAAATGCCCCTCCTCTTTTACTGATATATTGAGCCACCAGCGGAAAAGCTTTCTGATAAAGCGCAAGAAAAAGCTGCTCTCTTACTTCGCCGGACTGCTCAGGATAATCATAGTTAATCATAAGCCTGGGTTTTTATATACATGTGTCATTTGTAAAGCAGGTATCACCTTTATTGGGTAAATTTTTTATGCTTAATCTAAATTTAACGAATATATGCTTCCAAAAGATAGCGGGAGAGGGCACCCCTTAAGCTAATACGGCCGATGGTTTAGCTTAAAAGACAACAACATGCAGACCTGGTAGGCAGGTTCGGTTCAAAAAAGAGACCCCCTAGGCCTATAAATCAACATCTTTTAGGCCATGCTACGGTACATTTTCGGTTTGTGTCTCACAAACCGAGGCTCAGACACCGTGGGCTTGTGTCCCACAGCCCACTTCAGAAAATGTACCGTAGTATATTTTAGGCATAAATGCACGAGTTGAGTCTCAGATGAGTGAGTTCAGAGGTGACCATGGTGCGCCGGAGGCTAATGATACTCATGGGAGGTAGCATCAAACTCACAAAACGAGCCTCAGAAAGATTTGGGAGGCAGGTGACACAGCGATTCTGAGGCTTAGGCTGTATATTTTGCCCTCAAAAACGCACAAAATGAGCCTCCTAACACGCAATGTCATGCCTTCCGAGTGTAATCTGAGCCTCAGATTGCACTTTTTACCCGCTGCTGAAGGTAATATTAAGCTGTAGTGGAAGACTCGAGTTTATATCTAGTACTGAACTAGAGAAATTTAGCTGGCATCATTTGAAGAAATTCCTGCTAAACGTATGGGTGTAATGGAAGCATACCCATTGTTTAGCTTTCATCAGCTTTCTCTTCCTTTTGAATACGAATAAAAAATAGTAACATTATAGAGATATCTTATCAAAACTTTACCTAAACGTAAAGTTGAGATATGCTTGAATACAACAACCTAATGCTACGTATTTTATGCCAGTAAATCATCTGCCTGGTGCGCTTTTGCAAAGTGGGCCGCTCGCCATTATTGCTATAAGTACTGCTTTGTTTCTAGGCGCCTGTAATCCCGCTCCTGAAGAACAAGAAGAAAACGAAGCGCAGTACAGCGGGAGCAAATTCAGCGAGCACATCAGAACGACTGAAGCCCGTACACCGGAAGAAGAACGGCAGGGATTCATACTCCCCGAAGGTTTTGAAATACAGCTTTTTGCCTCAGAGCCAGACATCGGAAAACCGCTTAATATCGCCTTTGATGTCCGGGGCAGACTCTGGGTCACGCAGTCTTACGAATATCCTTTTCCTGCCGAGCCGGGTAAGGGGACTGATCGCCTTTCCATCCTGGAAGATACTGACGGCGATGGCAAGGCTGATACATTTACCCATTATGAAGATACGCTCAACATTCCTATTGGTCTGCTGCCGATAGAAGATGCAGCCATTGCTTATAGTATTCCCAATCTGTATCGTTTTACCGACAATAATGGCGATGATCAGGCCGATCAAAGCAAGGTAGTACTCGGTGAATTTGGTCACGTGGATACCCATGGTATGGTCAATAATCTGACCCGGGGTTACGATGGCTGGGTGTATACCTGTCATGGCTTCACCAATACCTCTACCATAGCCGGTGCCGACGGAGATTCCATCAGCATGACTTCCGGCAATACTTTCCGCTTTCTGCCCGATGGCAGCCGGGTGGAGCAAACGACTTTTGGACAAGTAAATCCCTTCGGTTTAGCCTATGATGAATTGGGCTATATGTATTCTACTGATTGCCACACTTCACCGATTTACCAACTGATTCGCGGAGCCGACTATCCGCACTTTGGCAAGAAAGAAATCGGTATCGGCTTTGGGCCCGATACCAAGCCAATGGGTGAAGAATCTACCGCCTTATCAGGTTTAGCGCTTTATGATGCTACGCAGTTTCCTGAAGAATATCGGAATAATTTCTATATCGGTGATGTGGTGACCTGCCGGGTACACCGCAATTCTTTTGAGTTCAAAGGCTCTACCCCGGTGGCTAAGGCAGAGGAAGATCTGGTGAAAAGTGCCGACCCCTGGTTTCGTCCGGTAGACATCAAACTGGGACCAGATGGCGCGCTCTATGTTGCTGACTTTTATAACTCCATCATCGGGCACTACGAGGTGCCACTAGACCATCCCAGGCGGGATAAAGTGAGAGGCAGAATCTGGCGCATTACCTATACCGGTGCTGCTCAAACAGAAGATACCAACTTGGCTGATAATACGGTAGAAGAACTGATAGCTGCGCTTGCACATGACAACATCACAGTACGTATGATGGCAGCGGATCAACTGGCCGATCAGGTAGGAGAAGAGGCAGTAGCCCCTGCTAAAGCGCTGCTCAATGATGCTTCTACTGAAGCTCAGCCTTATACGCTCGCCCTTTGGGTATTGTATCGGCTGAACGCTTTGGACGAAGAGATCCTCCGCAAAGCAGCAGCACATGATAACCCTATCGTCAGAACCCATGTAATGCGGATACTGAGAGAAACCGATGATGCTGAGCAGAGGTATTATGAGCTTGTCACGAAAGCATTGAATGATAATGATCTACACGTGCAAAGGGCAGCGGTAGAAGCCATTGCCAACTATCCAGGTATACAAACTATGGAATTGCTGCTGGGACAAAATGATAAGATTCCTGACTACGACACCCATTATCGCTACACCCTGCGCCTGATGCTGCGCAACCTCATGCGTGATGAAGAGATAATGCAGAGGGTAGCAACCATGGGTTGGGATGCGCAGCAGGCAGCTACCTTAGCGGATGTAATGGTAGGCGTGGAAAATACCGGTGCCGGACTCTTCCTCTATAATTATCTGGCCTCAACTGATGCTGATGAAAAGCTGGCAGTCAATTTACAGCATGCAGTACGCTTTGTGCCTCCCAATCGTATGACAGCAGTAATCCGGCTAGGCAGAGAAAAGGCAGGAGAAGATCTGGACTTAAGCTTCAGTATCTTCAAAGCCATGCAGGAAGGCTTGCTACAGCGAGGCGCTGAAAATCAGACTGCCATGCAAGCGTGGGGAGGACAGCTTGCGGAGAATCTGTTTATGGCCTATCTGCCGGGAAACAGTGTGCCTGAGCTAGCTGACACCACCAAAATCAATGCTGAAGACGCAGAGAAGCTGAAGCTGGCGGTAGAACTGGCAGGAAATTATAAGCTCGCTGCTTTGGCTCCTGAGATGAAAACAGTTTTGCAGACCTCTGTAGACGATGATCCCGCAGTGAAAGTGGCTGCCGCCCAGGCTCTGCTGACCATTGCTCCCGAGGAAAATATACGCTTGGTAGAGGACCTTTTGCGGGATGAGCAGCAGCCAGTAGATGTGAAGCGACGCCTGATCGCTATGCTGGGCGAAATGCCTGCTGCTACAACGACTAGTGTGCTGGCTGAGGTCAGCAATCTTTCTCCTGACCTGCAAAAAGAAGTAGCGACAGCGCTGTCCTCTTCACCCCAGGGCAGGGATCTTCTTTTCCAGAAAGTACAGGAGGGAGATGTATATGCCCGTGCTTTGGTGGACCCAAAAGTTAAAGAACGCTTGCTCCTGAATATCTCAGATGCCCAGCTGAATACGTTTGAAGCACTGGTGGCTAACGTTCCGGCGCTCACGGAAGAGAAAAATGAGCTGATTGAGGAGCGTATGGCTAATTTTACCGATGCCGATTCATTGGTGCAGCCGGGAGTAATGGTATTTAACCGGAATTGTAAAAGCTGCCATCGGGTAACTAATGAGGGAGGTATGATCGGCCCTCAGCTCACCGGAATCGGTAACTGGGGCGCAGAAGCTCTGGCGACTAAAATCCTGGATCCTAACCGTAATATTTCAGAAGCTTTCCGCACTTATACCATCAAAACCAAAGATGGACAGGTCAGGACAGGTTTATTCCGCCGGGAGGAAGGTGAAGCCATCGTCTTTGCGAATATGAACGGAGAAGAGTTTTCCGTAGCCAAAAGTAATATTGCTGAGCGAGAGCCTTCAGAATACACCCTGATGCCTGACCACTTTGGAGAAGTTCTCCCTCAGGAAGATTTTAATGCCTTACTTTCATATCTTTTGAACCAACAATAGTGAACATTATTCCAATGAAACGCCATCTTAACTCGTACTCCAGGGTCTGTGAAGACACAGGGCTTTACAAGTATGTTTGCGATAAAGCAAATTCAATACTTTTTACAATACAGAAAAGATTCCTACGGAATGACATACTAAGCGGATACTGTAGCTTTTCCACACTAATTATTCCTTTATTACTCCTGTTCAGCCTGGATTCTGCTTTGGCCCAAACGGGAAATGATATCAGCAAACCAGTACAGTTCAAGAAGAAGATGGTGGCTTCGGAAAGCTATGAGTCAGTGGGGGTACTGGATATCAACGGGGATGATACACTGGACATTATTTCCGGTGCATTCTGGTATGAAGGTCCGGATTATAGGAACAGGCATTTTGTAACAGAGGTAAGCCGCTTCGGGCATGAGTACTATAATGACTTTTCCAGTATCCTCATAGATATTGATGGCGATGGGCATAAGGACTATGTAACCGGAGGTTGGGGCAGTCAGCATATTGTCTGGCTGAAGAATCCGGGGAACACCGACAACTGGCAGCAAACGGTAATTGATACCACCGGCCCGGTAGAATGTACCCGTGCCTGGGATGTGGATGGTGACGGACATCTGGAAATCGTACCGAATAATCCCGGTAGTGCACTCAAGTTTTATAAGTTGGAACGAGATGAGCAGGGGAAAGGTACTGCTGAGTTTACCCGCTACGATGTAGCCGATAAGCAGGGCCATGGATTAGGCTTCGGAGATATCAATGGAGATGGCAGGGGAGACTTTATCATTAGCAATGGCTGGCTGGAAGCTCCTGAAAACCCTCTGGATGGTGAATGGCAAATGCATGAAGAATTTAACATAGGAGCAGCCAGCGTCCCTGTGCTGATCGTTGACGTCAATGAAGATGGAAAGAATGATATCATTGTCGGGCAGGGGCATGGGTATGGACTGCATTGGTACGAGCAAAGCACTGATGACTCAGGCCAGCGCAGTTGGGTCAAGCATCCTATTGATCCTTATAATTCACAGTTTCACACGATGGAGTGGGAAGATGTAACCGGAGATGGCAAGGCGGAACTCATCACTGGCAAACGCTATCGTGCTCATAACGGCCGTGATCCGGGCGGCCATGACCCGCTGGGCTTATACTACTTTCAGTGGAATGGCGACTCATTCACCAAGCACACCATAGACTATGGCCCTTACGGAGAAGGCAAAGGCGCGGGACTTTATTTTGCCGTAGTAGACCTGAGAGGTACTGGAAGAAATGATATTGTGGTAGCCGGAAAAGACGGGCTTTGCATTTTTTATAATGAAGGCTATGGGGGAAAATAATACCATCTCTTACAAGCTGCCTTCCAGCCTGGCGTAAAATTGTATGAAGTCCTGCTTTACCTTCTCTGCAAGCTCAGGCTGGTATGCTTGTAAACTCTCAGCCAGTACATTGAGTACGTACAAATGCCTGTTGATTTCCAGCCTGTCGGTAGTATTTTCTCCCCTCAGGTAATAGTCCAGTAGCTCAGTAGCATTTTCGTGCAGCGCTTTACTCAGCACGAGGGCTTCCTGCTGCTTTTCCAGTTGAAATAAGTACCTGACAATGTGTACAGTGTTAAAGTCCATAGCGTAGGCTTGCTGGGGCATTGCCTGCATATATTTATCCAGCACCTCTTTAGCCTGCTCATCTTTACCCTCCCTTAGCAGGTTCTCAATAAGTGTATTAAACCACTGCCGGTAAATGGATATGCCCCGGTTGACATGGTCTTCGGTGCTGTAGACTACATTCGCCTCAGTCAGCCTGATGGAGAACCGCTGTATTATGAAGATTTTGCCGGATGAGCGAACAGTGAAGCTGAACTGTGCTTTACCTTATTGCTTAGCCGGTTTTGCCTGGCAAATACGTGGGAGGGTTATTTTAGCGAATGTGTAGCTTCCGTTTACAGAAAATATAAAAATACGCTGTTTTCTTTAGCGATACCCATGAGAAATAGGTATAAACCTCAAACTAATTCGTGTATTAAAAGTTGATATTTGGCAACTTTTACACTATTATATACTTAACAATCATTGATTATTTTTTATTAGAAGCCGCCAAATTGTTTTTTTTCAACTATAATTTTTTTGTCATGAATAAATGTAAGATTGTATTGGCTGACGATCATGTGATTCTCACTCAGGCTACATCTTCTCTGCTCTCGGATTGTAAGGACATAGAACTTTTAGCTACTGCCTCTGATGGAGAGCAGTTACACAAACTGGTGGAGGAACTTCAGCCCGACATCCTTATCTCAGATATTAACATGCCGGGGAAATCAATTTTTGATATTTCTGAGGAAATCAGAAATAAAGAATTGCCTACAAAAGTCATTATCTTTAGTATGCACGACTCTCCTGATTATGTGTACAAAGCGCTCAACAGCTCAGTATCCGGCTACATCACCAAGCAGGCGGAAAAGAATGAGCTGATAGAGGCGATCAAAAGCATACAGGAAGGTAAAGAATATTACAGCCAGCCTATCAGCCAGATCATTGTCAAAGGCTTTAAAAACAGGAATGATGCCAGCGGGAGTGATCAGAATCCTATCAATGCACTTACCAGGAGGGAAAAAGAAGTACTTACATTATTGATTGAGGGGTTGAGCTCTAAGCAAATCGCTGATAAACTTTTCCTGAGTGAGCGTACAGTCTCTAACCACCGGGCCAATATGTTACAGAAATGCAATGTAAACAATACTGTGGAGCTGGTAAGGCTATATCTGGATAATGCGAATAAATGGTAAGTCGGGCGTAGCAGGAGCTTATTGTATAGATAATAAAATCAAAGCTGGCGGCTACCTGAATCTGAAAAAAAATCCACCTCTGCCCTCACTATTCGTTTTATGTATGAGTAAATAAGCTTAGTAAATAGGGGAATCCAGGCAGTCATACTAGGAAGCTCAAATTAGATGGAAATTGAGTAGAATCACGGGAAAATTTGAATGGAAATGGATATGGATAAAGCTGCTTTTATTTTGTTGTTTTAAAGTAATAGAAATAATTATCTAAACTATTGTATTTATATGGAAGCACAAAGTATTCGTTCACTCAATTATCATGACAGAATCAGGTTGCTAAAGAGGTATGGCAATTATCTCACTACTCGTATTAACTCCTATTACTATATCAAGCTTTACAGTATAAGTGGACAGTTTGTTGAAATATGGTCATCCAGCCACATCCCCTGGGAAGGTATCGTAAAGATCAAAGTATTGAATAATACAAAAGCGCTTGAACCTTACCTTAGCAAAGAGCTATTCCAGCGGGTAGCTATGCAATAAGCCGCATAGCTATTCCGTTGCTCTGGGAGATCTGACTACTCTTCACGAGCTGTTTCATAAGCTAAAGCCCGATGATTTTTCCTGAATCTTTGACCGAACAAAGCTAAGTAGCTAGCCCAGTTGCTCATGCCTTTGCTGGATTTTAGCGATCAGCTTTTCTAAGTCCTTTCGTATCTCATCCCTTTCTTTTTTTAATGCTTCTGCTGAAGTGCCTGCTTCTACCTGACGACGTAAATCCAGCATTTTTTCGTAAAAGGGTTCCAGTCCCAGCATGGTATATAAGGTTTTTGCTTTATGCATGCTGTCTTCCAGTTGTGCTTTATCCTGCTGTTCCAGTCCTTCCAGGTATTCAGCCTGGTACGATTGCAGTGCCTTAAGTGCCTTTTGATAGAATAGCTTTTTCTTTTTTACTGAATCATTGAAATGATCTTCCACTTTGGCAAAGTCTGGAGCAAGTATGTCTTTATCTGGCCTGGCTTCCTGCTTTCTGGATGAAACGGAGAGTGAATCCCCTTCTCCGACCACCTGAGAAATAATAGTTTTCATCAGCTGTTGCGGCTCAAAAGGCTTGGTTACCATGGCATCAAAGAGTCTGCTTCCCTCCTCCGAAACTTCTTCGGTCATGGAAGTATCAGCCGACAGAATGATAATGGGAATCTGGGCATAGTGCTTATTAAGCTTACGTATCTGCAGCGTGGCTTCTACCCCATCCATTTCCGGCATGCGCTTGTCCATCAGGATAAGGTCATATTGGGTCTGGCGGGCTTTCTCCACAGCTTCTTTTCCATTCATAGCTTCATCCGCTTTTAGCCCCCACCATTCTTCCAGATGTTGTAGTACCACCATACGATTGATCTCAGCGTCTTCTACCAGCAAGATTTTTACTTTTCTTAAAAGGGCAGCATCTTTATTGCTTTCTGTATACATATGTTCTGCCATTTTGAGCTGGGCCTGGTTGCCAATTTCCTGCACCAGGCTAAAGGAGAATACGGAGCCTACTCCTTCCTCACTTTCTACTCCGATTTCACTGCCCATAAACTCCAGCAATGACTTGGAAATGGAAAGCCCCAGCCCTGTGCCCCCGTATCGGCGTACCGTACTGCTGTCAGCCTGGGTAAATTTCCCAAAGATCTTCTTGATTTTGTCTTCCGAAATGCCAATGCCGGTATCTTCTACCTCGAAGAAAAGCCAGGCGGCGTCTTTTTCCAGTTTCTCAAGCTTCACATTCAGGTAGATACTGCCATGCTCGGTAAACTTAATGGCATTACTGATCAGATTATTGAGGATCTGAGCCAGCTTATGGGGATCACCTTTGAGGACATCTGGCACATTATCAGCGATGTGAAAGTAAAGTTCACTATCTTTTTGCTCAGCCAGCGGCAAATGCGCCTGCCGGATGCTGTTTACCAAAGTAGAAAGCTGGTAATCTACATGCTCCAACTCTACCTTGCCTGCCTCAATTTTGCTATAGTCCAGTATGTCATTGATCAGGATGAGCAGGCTATGGGCGGAGAACTTCAGCGTATTGAGGTTTTCCTGCTGGTCACGGCGGGGGTGCTTCTGTAGCAGCAAACTGGTAAGTCCGTTGATGGCATTGAGCGGCGTGCGTATCTCGTGGCTCATGGTAGAAAGAAACTCATCTTTAGCCTGGGCGGCTATTTCCGCTTCATGCTTTGCTTTTTCCAGGGCTTCCTGGGCAAGTTTGCGATCGGTAATATTTTGTGCGATACCAATGATGCGTACCGCTTTGCCCTGCTGATCACGAAATACTCTGGCATTTTTCTCCAGCCAGATGATACCATTGTCACCGCTATTAATTCTAAAGGCAATACTATAGGTTTCTGCCTCCTTTTGAGCCAGCTCAAGTTCCTTTTGTGTTCTTTCCCGGTCATCTTCATGAACCATCCGTATCATCTCATCCAGGCTTTTGGGTAAATCCTCTTCAGAGGGAAGGCCGATTACGCAGCTGGCACTGCCCGAATACTGAAACTCCTGCGTAGCCATATCCAGCTCCCAGGAGTACATGTTTCCTGAGGCGGTAGCCAGCCGAAGACGCTCTTCTGATTGTCGTAGGGCTTCTTCAGCCTGCTTGCGTGCGGTAATATCTATCATGGCTCCAAACAGATAATCAGTCTTACGACCTACTTTTCCTGTTATTTCTAAGGTTTTTGCCCGGGAACTGATCCAAAGGAGTTTACCATCAGGATGGACAACCCGATACTCAATTTCAAATGCTCCTGTCCCTTCAGGTCCGGTAGCTTCTGAAACGGCTTCAAGCACAATGGAGCGGTCTTCAGGGTGGACTCTCTCGAGAGCCATATCAAAATCTTCAGGAATGTCTGGCGCCAGGCCCAGCAGTTCACCTACTCTCTTTGACCAGTAAAGCTCATTTGTTTCGGGGTTTAACTGCCAGACGCCGATTCCGGATGATTCAAGCGCCAGCAAACGGTGCTCTTCACTCTTACGCAGTTTTTCAGCAATCTCCTTTTGTTTAGTAATGTCCTCAGTAACCATAATGATGCCTTTAGGCTTTCCTTCTTCATCACGAAAAGGTGCACTACTTACGCGTATCCATCGCTCAGGACCGTCTTCAGGCGTATAGAGGAATTCCATACCCGGGCTTACCACCTCTCCCCTTAACCCTCTGGACCCAGGCCATTCAGAAGGATCTACCAAAGAGCCATCCTTGGCCCAGCTTTTCCACCTAAAAGTCTCCGATGCGTTAAGGGACGGGATAGAATGAGGAGTCAGCTCCCGGATAAGTGAAGTCTGAAGCAGCCAACTCCCGTTGCTGTCAAGCATACCTACGCCAACAGGTAGTTGCTCAAGTAACTGACTGAGACGTTCTTCACTCTCTAGCAGCGCTTCTTCCGCCTGTTTTTGTTCAGTAACATCTGTATTCATACCTACATATCCCTGCAGGGAGCCCTCTTCGTTTCTTAAAGGTACGGCACGTAGGGTGGTCCAGCGCCATTCGCCACCTTTATGCTGCAAACGTGCCACCATGTTCACCGCTTTTTCTTCCTTCACACATGCTTGCCAGTTGCTCTCGCTTAGCTTCTTGTCCTCAGGGTGTACCGCATTCAGCCAGCCAAAACCCTTACATTCATCAAAAGTTTGTCCGGTAAAGGCGCGCCAGGAGGAAGAGTCTTCTACCATTTCACCTTTGGCATTGGTGGTCCACACCATTTGGGCAGAAGCCTCCACCAGAGCTCGAAATTGCTCCGCACTATTCCTGAGTTGCTTTTCTGCCTCTATTCTTGCAGAGATATCAATAAAAGTAATGACTACCCCTTCTATCCGGTCTTCCGCACTACGGTAGGGCAGTACCCGCGTCAGGTAAGTGTTGCCATTCCTGTCTTTTACCTCCCTTTCTATCGGTATCAGTTTCCTGAGTACTTTTTGCGCGTCAGAGATCAACTCATCATAACCCAGCTGATGCGTCTGGTCCGAGATCAGACGCCCTCTGTCAGCCGGACGGACATTAAACAGCTCTCCGAGCTGAGGTGTAAAGCGCAGTATGCGTAACTTTTTATCCAGAAAGAGGGTGGCAATATCGGTAGCGGCCATCAGGTTTTGCAGATCATCTGAGAGTTGCCCCAGCTCCTCTACCTTGTGTCGGTTCTCCTGGTTGAGGGTGGTTAGCTCTTCGTTCATAGATTGCAGCTCCTCCTTGCTGGTTTCTAACTCTTCCAGCGTAGAGCGCAGTTCCTCATTGGCCGATTGCAGCTCTTCATTAGAGGCTTTCATTTCTTCCCGGCTGGTTTCATATTCTTCTATCACTGCCTGCAGGCGCTGCCGCGTATCTTGCAGTTCACGGCTAAGTTCTTTTACCTGCTCAGAATTAGGCGCTTTGTCCCTGCTGGTAGTCCGGGTTTCTATAGAAGCGCTCCTTTTGTCATATTCTTCAAACAGGACCAGGATCACATTTTCCTGAGAGCTTTCATCTACCACCCTGGCAGATAGAATAATCTGATGTGGCTGTCCGTCCAGAGTAATATTTACCGGATTGGAGCGCGTCAACGTCCTGCCTTCCCGGGCAGCGTAGATAGTAGAGCGTAATTCCATTTGCAACTCAGGGCGTATCAGCTTAAAACCGTCGCGGCTGAGTTCCCCTCCCGAAATCTGTAGGTAGCGCCCGGCATTTTCAGAAACATGCATCACCTGATAATCCGGGCTGAGCAGGATACTGGGCGGCCCGTAGCGCTCTACCATCTTCTGGTGGAGCGCTCCGTAGGGCAGGCTCGTCTGCTCCCTTTCTCCCGATGGTTCCGGGGGAAAGCGCGTATGTACAGTAGGGAAAACCGGCAGGCGAGGCTCAGGGCCGGCTACATTGCGTTTGGCATATATGGAAAGCTCTTTGTTCTCCGCCCGGAAGAGGTCAGTACTTTCCAGGTGTTCGGAGCTGCCCAGTACGAGCGTGCCATCGGGGCGCAGAGAATAGTGAAAAAGCTCAAACACATCGCGCTGTACATCCCGCTGTAGGTAAATAAGCAGATTACGGCAGACGATCAGGTCAATGCGGGAGAAGGGCGGATCACCCAGCAGGTTGTGCGGGGTAAAGATCACCAGCTCACGCAGCTCCTTACGGATGCGATAACCGCCGTCTTCTTTGGTGAAAAAGCGGTGCAGCCGCTCCTCGCTCACGTCTACCTTAATGTCTCCCGGATAAAAGCCATCCCTTGCTCGCTTAAGGGAGTGCTCGTGCAGGTCAGAGGCAAATACCTGAATGGAAGGGGCAGTCTCCCTGCGGCTGGCTTCTTCAATGAGCAGCATACCCAGTGAGTAAGCTTCCTCACCAGTAGCGCAGCCTACCGACCATACCCTGACCTGTTCGTCCAGCTTCTTGCGCTCAAAGATTTGAGGGATGATCTTATCTTCAAGGTTCTGGTATACCTCCGCATCCCGGAAAAAGCTGGTGACATTGATCAGAAAGTCATCCGAAAGCAAGTGAACTTCTTCTGTATTTTTGCGAAGCAAAGTAATATAATCTTCCAGATGCTCTATCTGGTGTAGCTGCATACGGCGTTGCAGGCGGCGTAGTATAGTAGAGTGCTTATAACGGCTAAAGTCACGTCCGGTGCGGGCTCTTACCTGCGCGTAGATTTTATGGATGAGCTGTCTGCCTTCCCCTTCCGGCTCTTCAGCAGGGTCCAGAATTTTGAGTTTGGGTCGGGTAGAAACATATTTAAGCAGGAAAGGGGGGATTTCTTTTAAAGGCATCACCTTATCTACCTGACCGGAGAAGATAGCACTCTGGGGCATACCATCAAATTCAGCTTCTTGTGGGTCCTGTACGATAGTTAAGCCTCCCTGCACTTTGATCTCTCTGATACCCAGTGTGCCATCGGAGCCGGTGCCGGTAAGAATAATGCCTACCGAATTACCATCATGGGTAGCGGCCAGCGTACGGAAGAAGTGGTCAATAGGCGCACGTTCCCTGCGCCTTTCTTCCAGATCCGAAAGACGCAGATGGGTATCTATGGTATTCAGATTAGCATTGGGGGGAATTACATAGACATGGTCAGCTTTCAGAGGAATTGTTTTGGTGACCTGCTGTACCGGCATCCTTACATGGGGTTGGAGCAGTTCCGCCAGCGCGCTTTTATGCTCCGGAGAGAGATGCACTACAATGACATAGGCCAGCCCACTGTCCGGGGGAATAAGAGAGAAAAAACTTTTCAGGGCAGCCAGGCCTCCTGCCGATGCTCCTATACCTACAATAGTAAGAGGTGAGGCTTCTGTATTGGGTTGTGCTTGTGTATTTGTTTTCATATAAAAAAATGCCAATAGGTAAAATGTAGGTAAAAAAGATAATTTACAAATTGTACGAGCAACTCCATGAGAATATATATAATTACCTACTCAAAATGAGTTTAAGTTTCCTGTGCAAGCTCCCAGCTTTACTTCTAAGAAGAGTACCATGATCAGCAACTATCTTAGCTTACAGAAACCTTAGGGCTAGTAAAGTGGAGGGAATTAAGAAAAGTGCCAATGTAGCCGCTGTATCTGACTTTAGTTTCACGCATGAGATCAAGATTTGATTCTAAAACTTATGTTACCTCCTATCAAATCTCAAGCCTGAGTATAGGTGGAGAATACTGAAACTGATTGACTGTTTTATACGGACTGCCACCAACATACTGACTAGTTAACTTCGGGGGTAGCCCTTTGTTTTGGATAAAGACAATAGCCAGTTGATGTGCGCTAATGTACTAAGCGGCAGTGAAGGGGTTTGTGGAAGTTTTATGATAGTTGTCCGGGTAAAAAAAGCATATTATCATGTCATAGTGACAATTTGTTTAAGAGAACTTGCTTTCGCTTTTACATTTATGCGGGCTGCTTTCCCGCTGTCGTGCTAATACATTACACTTGAGTGCTTATAGCCGATAAGGGAGACCTGCATCACTTGCAGGAAACAGCATATCACTTCTGCCAGACATTAAGGGGGTATCAATATGATTAGGTAAGGCTTATATCTGAGGTGGGTGAAAAATAAGCCTACATATTTAGGCTTACCCAATCGTTAAAAAATTGTTGTTTTCAATTCATCCAGTAATGCAAAGCTATAAAGCATAACGCTGCTATAAAATAGTCACTTGCCTTCCTTTTTATTAGGTGAATACTACCAGTCATCCGTAGCTACTAATGCATAAGATATAGCTTATATAGCTTGATATATGCTTCCGAGTGGACTAATAGTACTTTTACCAAACTTGTATAAGTAACCTTCCGTAGCCCTCATAGTTAATGCAGAAAGTTTTATCCATAAATGAATAGCAATTATTTATGAAAAAACAGGAGGATCTAGGCAGGCAGCTTCTTGCCATTGACCGCAAAAACTACAAAGCATACAAGCAGATCAGAGGGCATTACGACTTTGGCAATTTTAGCTTACACATTGATTATGTGCAAGGTGATCCTTTCGCCAGCCCCAGTCAACTGGCAATACGCATGCCTTTGGAAGAAACCGGCCTTCCCCGGGATAGCTACAAAAACAGCAGCCGGCAAACAGCTTTATGTGACTATATCAGTAGGGTGTTTGCCCAAAATTGCAGAAAGCATTCTGACCACCGGAGTGCCGGACACCGGGGTGCCGGCCACAGCGGGAAAATGTTTATGCCCTCCATAGGTCAGGAGATACTGGAAAGAAACGCTACTGTGCTTGCTGATACTTCTTTAGAGGTAAGATTCAATGCCGGCTTACCAGCCAGAGGCAGAAGTGTATTGGGCAGGCAGGCAGTAGAAATGCTCATTAAAGACCTGCCTCAAATTGTACAGGAAAGCTTATATTATGATGCGCTGGATAAGAGGAGGTTGCAGGCACACATTGAAGTGGCCGAGGATGCTGACTTTCTGAGAACACAGCTCAGACAAATGAACCTGGTGGCTTTCATAGCCAATGGAGCCATACTTCCCCGCCGAAGCGGTGTAGACGATCGGCCTATGAGCGGACAGGCCGTTCCTTTCCAGTCGCCATCCTCTTTAGAAGTCACGGTAGACCTCCCGAACAGAGGAAAAGTTAGGGGCATGGGGCTGTATAAAGGGATTAACCTCATTGTAGGCGGAGGGTACCATGGCAAGTCTACATTACTACGCGCCATCAGCATGGGCGTTTATAATCATATCCCCGGCGATGGTCGTGAGTACGTTGCCACGGATGCCAGCGCGATGAAGATAAGGGCAGAAGATGAGAGAAGTATTCAAAAAGTAAACATCTCTGCTTTTATCAATAAGCTCCCCCTACAGCAATCTACTGAGGCTTTTTCTACGCCCAGTGCCAGCGGTAGTACCTCACAGGCCGCCAATATTATGGAAGCCCTTGAAGCAGGTTCAAAACTACTGCTGATTGATGAGGATACTTCGGCTACCAATTTTATGATCCGCGACCATCGGATGCAGCAACTGATCAGCAAGGAGAAAGAGCCTATCACTCCCTTTCTGGACAAGGTGAAGCAGATGTACCATGAGCAGGGTGTATCTACTATCCTCGTGATGGGAGGAAGTGGTGACTATTTTGAAGTTGCCAATACTGTGATTGCCCTTGAAGAATTCAGGATAAAAGATGTGAGTGAGCAGGCCAAAGCGATTGCTGAAAAATACCAGACGCAGCGGGCCCGTGAAGGTGGGCAGCAATTTGGAAGGCTCAGCCACAGGCAGGTTGACCATCAATGTCTGAATCCCGAAAAAGGCAAAAAGTCGGTGAGTATCAAAGTACATGCTATAGACCAAATACTTTACGGAGAGGAAAAAATAGATGTGAGTCAGATAGAACAACTCATTGACCAGGGGCAACTCAAGGCCATTGGGGAGGCAATGGTTTATCTGTACCATAATGCCAACGGAAAGGCTAAACTGGCAGACGATCTGTCGCGTTGTGAGCAGCTGCTAAACGAAAAAGGGCTGGATGCTTTGTCTCCCAAACTGAGAGGCGATCTGGTGAGGTTCAGAAAAGTAGAGTTGGCAGCCGCCATCAACCGCTTTAGAAATTTGAAAATCATATAAGCTTATGAAAAATGATATTAAATTATTTGCCCTAAAACCCGATGAGGACCTGGGAGGAAAAGTAGCTGAACAACTAGGCATAGCCCTGGCTGAATTGGAAGAGAGAAGCTTTGAGGATGGAGAGCATAAGCTCAGAGCTTTGGAAGGGGTGAACGGGAAAGATGTATATGTCATCCACTCACTCTACGGTGACCTGAACCATAGTGTAAATGACAAAGTGGTGAGGTTGATCTTCCTGCTGGGCTCTCTCAAAGATGCCGGGGCCAAAAGAGTGACTGCCATTATCCCTTATCTCGCCTACGCTCGCAAAGATCGTAAGACCAAAAGCCGTGATCCCCTTAATACCCATTACCTTGCCCGTATGCTAGAATCAGTAGGTACAGACAGGGTGCTAACGGTTGACGTACATAATCTGCAAGCTTACCAAAACGCTTTTCGCTGTAAGAATGAACATCTGGAAGCCCAAAGGCTTTTTGCGGTCTACCTTGAAACTAAGCAGCAGCGCGGACCAGTGGCGATAATGTCACCTGATGCCGGGGGAGTAAAGCGGGCCAGTGCTTTTCGTGGGTTGATGCAGGAAAAAACGGGCCAGAAGATTCCACTCATTTTCATGGAAAAAGAAAGAAGCAGGGGCGAAGTCAGCGGTGAAGCCCTGGTAGGTGAGGTGGCAGGTAGAAACGTCATCATCTTTGACGATATGATCAGTACCGGCACTACGCTTAGTCGTGCTGCTGCTGCCTGTAAAAAAGCGGGAGCAAAGTCAGTAAAAGCTGTGGCAACCCACGGACTGTTTGTCAATACTGCCGGAGAACTACTGTCAGCACCGGAAATTGAGGAACTGATCATTTGCAATACCATTCCTCCTTTTCGCCTCCAAAATACCGAAGTAAGCAGAAAACTGAAAGTGCTGGACATTTCACCTTTGCTTGCCGATGCCATACAAACCCTGAGTGAAGGGGGCGAACTGGAAATGATGTAGGATTCGGGCTTCCGTATTTTATGTTCTTCTGATATCGGCCAAGTCAAAAAGGTAAACTTATCCTGTGGCAAAAGATTTTTGGTTTGTGATGCACAAACCGAAGTTTTCCGCATTGCTTTCCAATGTTGTTTATGTCAAAACGTATAATTCAGGCAAAAGCCCGAATTAATTCACATCATTACAAAAAGTTGTATATTTAATGTAAACGTTTTTTTATTGAAAATATACGGCATATATGCAGGCAAATGCAAAAGAGGATGATGACTCTTTCCATGTAAACCAACTGAAAAAAGGCAATGCTTCAAGTTTTAACTTTCTGTTTCATCAATACGAAGCAAAGCTATATCATATATGCCTGTACCTTACCCACTCGCCCTCTGATGCCGAAGAAGTAGTGCAGGAAGTATTTGTCAAAATCTGGGAAACCCGCCACCGCCTTGATCCCGAGCTGTCGTTTTCAGCTTACCTGATTCAGATTGCAAAAAACCATATTTATAATAAGGCCAGCCGGAGGTTAAGAGAGCATGCTTTTCAGACTTACTACACACATACCCAATCAGCTTTTGATAACTCTACTCAGGAAGAGCTAAACCATTGGTCAACAGAGAAGATTATCACGCAGCTGATTGACAGCTTGCCTTTTATGCAAAAAAAGGTCTTTACCCTGAGCAGGTTTCAGGGCTTGAGCAATCAGGAAATTGCCAATCACCTGCAATTATCCATCAGCACAGTTGAAAATCATATCCATCTTGCCCTGAAAACCCTGAAAAAGCATCTGGTCAAAGAGCATCTTTATTTCGCCTTGTGGATGTTGGAAATGCTACAATAAAGCATCCCGTCCCTCAAGCAGAGATCAGTCTTTTGTCACGCAGGTAGTTATGTATTTTCCAACCTAAACCTTGTTTCTCTGCCCACCTGTCTAATAATTATTACACTTCTTTACATAGTCTGTAAATTTCTGGAAGCTCTTAGGTAGTGGAGGTCTCCCAACTGTATATAGAATACATGTGGTACAAGAATAATGATAGACAAAGACCTCATTAATAAGTTTTACAAAGGTGAATGTACTGATGCAGAAGTACAGAAGGTACTGAGTTGGTTTGATGATCAGCACACAGGAGAAAAGTATATCAAAGCTTTGTGGCATTCATATGAAAAGAGAGAGCCTTCTGCAACCCACAATTCTCAGCAAATATTAAAAACCATTCACCAGCGGACAGGCATCACTGAGAGACGTACCCAATACCTTATACTGCATAAAGAGTGGGCAAAAATAGCCGCGATCTTGATATTTGCTTTTTCTCTCTCATTTTTGATCACAGAAAATGAGCTGAATCCGGATACGCTCACTAGCGCGATTCATTATGTAACCAAAGAAAATCCTGCCGGGCGTAAATCCGTCATTCATTTACCTGATGGCACAGTGGTACACCTGAATGCAGCAAGCAACATTACTTATCCGGAAGGTTTTAGCGATTCTATCCGTAGCGTAGCGCTGGTAGGAGAAGCATTTTTTGAAGTCGCTGAAGATAAATCTAAACCCTTTATCGTATCAGTGGCCGGCGTGGATACCCGTGCTTTAGGAACTTCTTTTAATGTAAAAGCCTATGCCGAAGATCAGCATGTACAGGTAGTGCTGGCCAGTGGAAAGGTAAAAGTGTCACAATCCGGATGGAATGATGATGCTGAGGTTTTTCTGAGCCCGGGAGAAGAAGCATGGGTGCAGAAGAAGACCAGAGCTATGCATAAACAGGAGGCGGACTTATATACCTCCCTGGCCTGGAAAGACAACCTGATGGTGTTCAATCAAGCGTCTGCTAAGCAAGTTTTTACTACACTGGAAAGATGGTACGGCGTTGATATATCCTTTTCTGAAGCAATGCCGGCTGATGAATGGAGCTTTGCAGGTGAGTTCAAAGGCGAAAGCCTGGAAAATGTACTGCTTAGTATCAGCTATGTAAAAAGTTTTGAGTATCAAATCAACGATCAATCTATTGTGATAACACCCTAAACTACTATTCTATGACCTACTTCAATAGCACATAAAAAAGCCCGTAGCGCTAATAGCACTACCAGTCCATCTCTTAAAATTCTTTATGACAAAGGCAGCTCAGCAAATAGATGTCACTTTGTCTACAAGTATTCTATTGCCTTTGCAAAACCAAAGTCTTATATAAAACAACCTAAAGTATGAAAATTCCGCTACTAAAACTATTCATCATGAGTACGAGATTCGTGGCTTATGGCGTGCTGCTACAGCTGCTCTGCTTTCAGTTACTCATCGCCGCTGATGGTGAAGCGCAGAATATCAGGAACGTAAAAGAGGTGATGATCTCTGTAGATTATCAGGAAACTACCCTCAACGAAGTGTTCCGGGGTATAGAGTCTAAAACTGAGTTTAAGTTTGTCTACGACCAGCAGGATATCCCGCTGCAAGATAAAGTAAGCTTCACCCTGACTAATCAGTCATTGGCAGATGTGCTGGTTGAAGTATCCCGGATAAGCCGCCTCAGTTTTAAACAGGTCAACAATACCATTAATGTCAGGAGGTTGAAAAATAAAAGAACGGATAAGCCCATAGAAGTGATTATAGAGCAGACCATCAGCGGAAAGGTGAGCGACAGTGAATCCGGTGAGCCGCTTCCGGGGGTCAATGTGCTGGCCAAAGGCACCACTACTGGCACCGTGACCGGCGTGGATGGAAACTACCGCCTTACCGTTAGTGATGAGGTCACCACTTTGGTTTTTTCTTCCATCGGCTACCTCTCTCAGGAGATACAGATCAACGGCAGGGCCAGCATAGACATTAGCATGAATGCTGATGTACAATCGCTGGAAGAAATCGTGGTGGTGGGTTATGGCGTACAGCAGAAAGTGAACCTGACGGGCGCTATCTCAACGGTAAATTTTGATGAAGAACTGGAAAACCGCCCCATCACCAATGCCTCCCAGGCGCTGGGAGGTACGGCTTCAGGCATCTGGGTAAGTCAGAATTCAGGTAAGCCCGGTGATGATGGAGCACAACTGAGAGTGAGAGGCTGGGGGACATTGAACAACTCCAACCCCCTGGTCATTGTAGATGGGGTGGAAGGCTCTTTTGACCAGCTCAACCCCAACGACATCGAGAGCATCTCGGTGCTGAAAGATGCAGCGAGTGCCGCTATCTATGGTTCTAAAGCTGCCAATGGCGTTATCCTGGTGACTACCAAAATGGGTAAACTCAACGAGAAGATGCAGGTCAATATCAACTCTTATGCGGGTGTGCAATCTCTGGGGAGAAGATATGATGTAGTCAGCAACAGTGCCGAGCACATGGAGTTGAGCAATCAGGCTTTGATCAATGAGGGGGCAAGCCCGCTTTTTTCTGACGAACTGATTACAGCCTTCAGAAATGGTGGTGACCCTTATAAATACCCGAATACCGACTGGTTTAATGAGTTATTTCAGACTTCGCCTATTCATGAGCATAACATTTCGGTAAGGGGGGGCTCGTCACAGTTATCTTCTTTTCTCTCTTTTAACTATCTGGATCAGGAAGGCATGGTCCCCAATACCAGTTCCAGAAGGTATGGTTTGAGGGCAAATCTGGAATCCAGCGTCAATGACTGGCTGACATTGGGAGGCCGTATCAATTATATCAGAAGAGATTCCAACGAACCCTATGCGGATGTTACCTACGGTTCCTTGGGACGTGTGTTTGAAATGCTGGGAGGAGCTACTCCTTACATTGCCCCCTTTACCAGGGATGGCCGGTTTGGCTCGGTGCAGGCCATTGACCAGGATGGTAACCTGCTGTACGACAACCGTAACCCTCTGATTGACGCAGCCAACGGCCTGACGAAAACCGAAGAAAACATTCTGACGCTGAATGCGACGGCCGACATCAGGTTAAACGATGACTTTATGCTCAAAACCACTTTTGCTTCCAATAACGAGTGGCGATTGATAGACAAGCACAATACCAGCGTTTTTGGCTACACCGATACCGGCATAGAGACGATCACCAAAAACTATAACAGGGAAGGGCTGGAGATCAACAGAGATCATGTTTCCATGACAAACAACAACCTGTTTACCACGCTCAATTACAATAAAAATATCGCTGAAACACATGATGTCTCAGCAATTGTGGGTATCCAGCTGGAAACCAACAAGATACAGGATGTTTTTGCCCGAAGATCGGCTCCTCCCAAAGAAGGTTTGACACAGGTAGATGCCGGTACCTCCGGCATTCAGGGTACTGGAAATATGGAAGGACTCAGAATATTTTCCTACTTCGGAAGGGTAAACTACGCCTTGCTGAACAAATATCTATTTGAAGTAAACCTGCGAGCAGATGCATCTTCCCGTTTTAGGGATGGTAACCGATGGGGTGTGTTTCCCGGCTTCTCTGCCGGATGGAGACTTTCTGAAGAAGAATTTATACAGAATATGGATGTTTTTTCTAACCTGAAACTGCGGGCCTCATGGGGGCAGTTAGGAAACCAGAACATATCAGGTTTCTGGCCCTATCTCACTGTAATTGAGCAGAACAATAATTTGAGTTACAACTACAACGGAAGTTTTGCCCCGGGAGCAGCAGTAACCTCATTGGTAGACCAAAACATAAGCTGGGAAACTACCTCTACCCTGGATATCGGAATTGATATAGGATTACTGGAAGACAGAATCAACATAGAAGCGGATTATTTCCAGAAGACAACTGAAGACATCATTGTGCAACTACCTATCCCCCAAATTTTGGGAGGCCTGGCTGCTCCCTATGAAAACGTAGGGGAAATGTCCAACGATGGGTTTGAGTTTATCATCAACTACAGCAACCTCAGGTTGGAGAAAGATCAGCTGGGCTTTAATGTAGGATTTAACCTTACTTACATCAACAATGAAGTGACCAAATTCAGAGGAGGGGATTCTCCCGACCAGCTTTACCTGATCAGGGAAGGTTATTCTTACAGAACTTTGTATGGATTCAATGCGACAGGCATTTACCAAACCGATGACGAAGCGCTGGAACATATGCATTCCAACAGCTTTACGCCCGTAGCCGGTAACCTGAAATATGAAGATTTGAACAACGATGGCCGCCTGACCTTTGAAGACAGACAGGCGCTGGGCAACACCTTACCTAAGCTTACCCTTGGTTTTTCACCCAGCTTTAGGTACCGGGGCTTTGATCTAAATCTACTGTTTCAGGGGATAGGAGGGGTCAATATGTATACCCAGAACAATTTTACCACAGTTACCTGGGAAAACAGGGTGCTCTCAACCCGGTGGAGAGATGCCTGGACTCCCGAAAATACCGATACGGATGTGCCCAGTATCAAATTTAATAACTCCTGGGACACTCAGCCTTCTTCTTACTGGGTACAGGACCTCAATTTCCTTAAGCTCAAAAATGTCCAGCTCGGATATACCTTCCCTGAAGAGCTTACTTCACGTCTGGGCCTGGAGAAAATCTATTTTTATGCCAATGGGCAGAATGTGTTTACCCTCGTCAGTGACGATTACGAAGGCTATGATCCGGAGAGAAGTACATTCAATTCAGGCTATAACATCTACCCTGTACCCAGGATAGTTTCTTTTGGCGTTAACCTAAACTTTTAGAGCAATGAAAATCAATAAACTTATCATATATATACTTTCATCTTTTCTGCTGCTGCCCATTGCCGCCTGCGATGAGGAGTTTCTGGAGTTTTACCCTGAAGACAAAATTACTTCGGCCAACTTTCCTGAAAATGAAGGAGATATCAAATTGCTGTTAAACGGTGTCTATGCCTTATTGCGGGAAAACTCAATCTACAATGAAGGCTTGTTTGGCTTTGGTGTACTGGATGGGGCTACACCCAATGCGCATAACTGGGGCAATACCCCCATTGCCAAAGCAGGTAACGGACAGCTTTCTGCCAGCGACGGACATATCGTGACTTTCCGGTGGACCCGTTGTTACGCCATCATTTTCAGGGCAAACTATCTGCTGAAATCTCTGGAAGAAGTTGAGCTGGGCGAAGCCCTAAAGACCACTTACACTGGTGAAGCTCATTTTTTGAGAGGGCTGGCTTACGCGCTGCTGGCTGACAGCTATGGCGGAGTACCCATTGTAGAATCTGCTCTCAGTACCGAAGAGGCCAGAAACATCAGCCGGGCTAGTCTGGAAGAAACCTGGAACCAGGCAATTTCTGATTATGACATTGCTATCGCTAATCTGGATGTTGACGCTCCGGAAGTAGGCAGGGCCACCAAAGGAGCCGCGCTGGGTTTGAAAATGAGGGCTTATCTGTATCAGAACAAGTATGAGCAGGTGCTGGGCGTGATTGAGCAGATAGAGGCTTTAGGAAAATACAATCTTTTTCCCAGCTATGAGGGGCTGTTCAGCGAAGAAAACGAAAATAACAAAGAAGTAATCTTTGATGTGCAGTACATCTCCGGAGAAAACTCGCAGGGTTCTTTGCATGATCAGTACTGCGGTACCGGTACCGGCAGCTGGACCCGTGGTAGCCGATACGTGCCTACCGACGACCTGGTAAGTGCCTACGAAATGATAGATGGCTCCGAGGTAGACCCGGAGAACCCTTATGAAGGACGTGACCCCCGGCTTGGATTTACTGTGGTGCTGCCCGGCTCCTTTATCCTGGGCCACCAGTTTCCTAATTATATCTATCCGGGCGGAGCGTTTAACCATCCCGGCAACCGGCTAAAACACCTGAGCAGCAGAAAATACCGCATAGGATCCATGTCTGAATTGCCTCCTTCCGGGCAGTCTTCTCTGAACAACATTGTAATGCGCTATGCCGACGTACTCTTATCCAAGGCAGAGGCAATTATAGAAACCAATGGTAGCATAGACGAGGCAGTGGCCCTGATCAATAGAATCAGAACAGAGCGGGATGATGTCAGGATTACGCCTCTTCCTATGGGCTTGTCACAGGCCGAAGCCCGCGAAAAGTTACGGCATGAGAGAAGAATAGAGTTCGCGCTGGAAGGCCTGTATTGGTCTGATATCAGAAGGTGGGGTATTGGCAATGAGATTTATCCGATAGAAGTGAAAGACCATAATGGTGATGTTATTGAGACCAAATTTCCGAATGGCTACCTGGAATATTACGATTTGCTGCCTATTCCCGACAGCGAGCTTTCACTGAACGATATGCTTGAGCAGAATCCGGGCTGGTAAGCTCCGGGCTGGATAGCTCCGGGCTGGATAGCTCTATTTAAGTGCTCATAGCCTTGGGAGAACAAATTCAAGGCGGAACACTGTAAGCTACTAGATAAGGATTTCATACCTTTTGTGAAATCCTTGTTACATTTGGCTTAGATATTTTTATAAGAACTAACACTTCACGATGCACACAACCTTATTCAGTATTCTTTTTGCCTCTTTACTTTTTTTAGCAGCCTGTGAAAATCAGCCTTCCCAGAAATCAAATGCTTCAGCTTCTTCCAAACCCAATATCGTGCTCATTATGGCAGATGACCTGGGCTATGGCGGTATCAGTTGCTATGGAAATGAAGAAATAAATACCCCCCACCTGGATGCACTGGCGAAGCAGGGAATCAAGTTTACGGATTTTCATTCCAATGCTCCGGTTTGCACCCCTACCCGCGCGGCACTGCTTACCGGCAAGTACCAGCAGAAGGTCGGGCTGGAAGGTGTGATTTATGTAAGGGGTGAAACCCGTGAGGTGGGGCTGGATACCACAGCGCTGACCATTGCTGAGTTGATGAACGACAATGGATATGCCACCGGCATCATGGGTAAGTGGCATCTGGGTTATAAAAAAGAGTTTAACCCGGTGCATCATGGCTTTGACGAATTCTACGGCTACGTCAGCGGAAATGTAGATTTCCACTCACACTACGATAATGCGGGCATCTACGACTGGTGGCATAACCTGGACTCTATTCAGGAAGAAGGCTATGTAACCGACCTGATTACCGAACATTCGGTAGACTTTATCAAGCAGCATAAAGAGGAGCCCTTTTTCCTTTATGTACCGCATGAGGCTCCTCATGTGCCTTTTCAGGGTAGAAACGACCCCGCCTACCGATTTCCAGACAAAGAGTTTACCTATTACGGACCGGTAGAAGATCAGGATAGAGCCTATAAAGAAATGGTGGAAGTGATGGATGAAGGCATTGGCAGGATCATGGAAGCACTCAGAGAAAACGGTCTGGAAGAGAATACGCTGGTATTCTTCCTGTCCGACAATGGCGCGGAGGAGTTTGGTCATAACGGAATACTCAATGGTCATAAAGGCGGGCTGCTGGAAGGAGGACATCGTGTACCCGCCATCGCCTACTGGAATGGACGAATTAAAGCCGGCCAGTCGTCAGAGCAGCTCATGAGCATGGACTTGCTGCCCACCATACTTTCCGTTAGCGGAACTGAAACCTCCGAAGGTAGAGATTTTGATGGGAAGGATTTTTCGCCAGTGTTATTCGGAGAAGGCGAGATGCCCGAGCGTACACTCTTCTGGCGGTACCGTGGACAAAAAGCCGCCCGAGAAAACGAATGGAAGCTGCTCATCACCAAATCCGATACAGCGCTCTATAATCTGGAGGCAGATCTCCGCGAAACCACCGACCTGTCCGAACAGCATCCGGACATTTTAAAAAATTTACTCAATCAGCTTGAAGACTGGGAAAAAGAAGCAGGTCAGCTTGATGAGATGAAAACAATTTAAATGAGCTTTTACATAACCTAAACACACTATGCTATATCATTGGATTACGCCCTTAGCCTTTTGCTTATCGCTAATTTTTTTTCCTCTTCATACAGAACAAAACCCTCCTGAAGAAACTCCACCGAATATCCTGCTCATCCTTACTGACGATCAGGGCTACCATGATGTTTCTTATTACGGCACGGAAGATCTTCAAACGCCTAACATTGACCAGATCGCTGCGGAAGGTATGCGCTTTGATAATTTTTATGCCAACTGCCCGGTCTGCTCGCCTACAAGGGCCGCACTACTCACTGGTCGCTACCAGGATTATGTAGGGGTACCGGGCGTTATCCGTACCCATGCGGATAACAACTGGGGTTATCTGGACCCTACAGCCACCTTGCTGCCTCAGGAGCTGAAAATGGCAGGTTACCATACTGCCATCATTGGCAAATGGCATCTGGGACTTGAATCACCCAATACACCGGTAGAACGGGGCTTTGACTACTTTCATGGCTGGCTGGGGGATATGATGGACGACTACTGGACCCATCGCCGCCACGATATCAACTATATGCGCCTCAATGGAAAAGAGATAGACCCCGAGGGACATGCCACCGATTTGTTTTCTGACTGGTCCGTGGATTATATTAAAAGCCAGGCAGATGATGCCCGCCCCTTCTTCCTTTATCTGGCCTATAACGCGCCTCACTTTCCGGTGCAGCCTCCCCAGGAGTGGCTGGATAAGGTGAAGCAAAGAGAAAAAGGAATAGATGATACCCGCGCCAAACTGGTAGCCTTTATTGAACATATGGACGAAGGCATTGGAAAAGTGATCAATGCCCTGAAAGAGAGCGGTCAGTATGAGAACACCATCATTGTTTTTTCCAGCGACAATGGGGGGCACCTACCCAGCAAAGCTAATAACGGACCTTTGCGCGATGGTAAGCAAAGCATGTACGAAGGAGGGCTAAAAGTACCCACGGCTATCAGCTGGCCGGGCAAAATAGCAAAGGGCAGTGTGTCTGACAACAGATATCTGTCTATGGACCTGTACCCTACATTACTGGCGCTGGCCGGTATGGAGCCCAAAGATAAAATTGAGGGACAGAACTTCCTTCCTGAATTGCTGAATGGCTCACAATCAGATTTTGAACGTCCGGTCTACTTTACCCGCCGGGAAGGAGGCACTCGTTATGGCGGGCAGAGTATTTATGCCGTACGCCAGGGCGACTGGAAACTGCTGCAAAACAGTCCTTATGAGGCCTATGAACTTTATAATTTGAAGGATGATCCGCAGGAGCAGAATAACCTGATGGAAGAAGAACCGGAGAAGTACGAAGAACTCAACAAACTGCTCATGCAGCATATCCAAAAGGGAGGGCAGGTGCCCTGGCAAAAGCCTGAATAATGGTAAAACCCCCAAAAACAAACTACTGATTTTTACTAAATACTACTAAGTATGAAGACTTATTTACATTAAACTAAAACTGGTTTCAGTCTTCAAGACTGAAATCATGAATGAAGGCAAAGTCTGAGACTTTGCTTCATTTGGTCACTTCAGTTTCTAACTGAAGTGAGTATCTTGCTACAAAGCAATGATATAAACTAATAGTGTCAACTTACTTAATAGCAATTCCATGAAACTTATATTAAAAGTGAGCTTACTGTTTTGCTGCGGCTTCACCTTCAGCAATGCACAAACACGAACTTCTGAAAAGCCTAACGTCATCCTCATCCTTGCTGATGATCTGGGTTATAATGATGTGTCGGTGTACCGAAAAATGCATCCCGCACAGGTAGAACTCGCTCCCACCAGTCAGACGCCCAACATTGATAAACTGGCTGAGCAGGGGATGATGTTTACTAACTTTTATGCCGGAGCAGCAGTCTGTTCGCCCTCCCGCTCTGCCCTCATCACCGGACGAAACGCTAGCCGTGTGGGCATTTATAACTGGATACCTGAAAATTCGCCCATGCATCTGAGAGCAGAGGAAGTCACCATTGCGGAAATGCTAAAAGAAGAGGGATATGCTACCGGACACTTTGGAAAATGGCATCTGACTTCTCAGGGCACAGATCAACCTCTCCCCAATGAGCAGGGTTTTGATTACAGCTTCTATGCTTACAATAACGCGATACCTTCTCACAGAAATCCTGAAAATTATTTCCGAAATGGCGAAGCCGTAGGTAAGCTGGAAGGCTATGCCTGTCAGCTCGTAGTAGATGAAACTATTGAATGGCTGGAAAGAAAAAAAGATAATAATGCTGGTAGTGAACCCTTTTATCTTAATGTATGGTTCAATGAGCCCCATCTGAAAGTGGCCGCCCCGGAAGAATTGACGAAGAGACATGCTTACAATCAGGAATATTACGGTGCTATAGAAAATATGGACCTGGCAGTAGGCAGATTGATGGAATACCTGAAGCAGAATAATCTGGAAGAGGAAACTATCGTGATCTTTACTTCTGATAATGGCTCTCGCTGGGACCACTCCAATGATCCTTTGCGGGGAGAAAAGTGCTTTAACTTTGAAGGAGGCATACGGGTTCCTTTTATCATCAGGTGGCCTGCTAACGTTCCCGATGGCAGTTCAAGTGATGTAGCCGGTAGCTTTACCGATGTACTTCCTTCCCTGGCTGAATTTACCGCTGCTTCTCTACCCACCGGATGTACGATTGATGGAGTTAGCCTGGTTCCTGTGTTTACCGGAGCCGCACCACAGGAAGAGCGGGAAGATCCCATCTTTTTCTACCGCTATTTCCATGACCCCATTTGTATGCTAAGAGAAGGTGACTGGTGTCTTTTAGGCTACAAAAACCTGATTCCCTATGCGGAAAGCCTGAACGAGGGAGAGCTAGCCAACATCCGTCCCTGGCATTTTCAGGAAAACCATATGGAATACCTGGACGGGCTGGAGCCTGAGCACTTTGAACTATACAATTTACGCACTGACAAGGAGCAGCAACATAATTTGGCAAAAGCACATCCCGAACGGGTGAAACAGATGAAAGCAAAAATGCTTCAGCTTCGTAATGAAATGGTCAGGGAAGGGGGAGATTGGTATAAGTAAGGCAGTTTCGTCATAAGAAAAAGTAGCCGAAGAGGTAATTTTTTTGCTTTGGTCAAAAAAAGCTTTACATTTACTGAACACTGTTCATTACATTTACGTTGTATAGCTCATATGGGAACCAAAGACAGAAAGCAAAGAGAGAGAGAGCAACTCAAAGGGCTTATTTTGAAGGCAGCGCGGGAAATCTTTTTTGAAAAAGGATTTCACAATACCAGCATTCGGAACATAGCCGACCAGATAGAGTATAGCCCCGGGACCATCTACCTTTACTTTAAAGACAAAGATGCGATTTTCCATGAGCTGCACAAAGAGGGTTTTCAACTGTTGAAACAAAGTAAAATGCAGGTCTTGCAGGATATCAAAGACCCTTTTGAAAGGCTGATTGCCATGGGCAAAGGCTATCTGGAATTTGCTCATGAGAACCCTGACTATTATGACCTGATGTTTGTCATCACTAATCCAATGGAAGCATTGGAGGATAAAGAGTGCTGGATGGAAGGGCAGACTGCCTTTGACATATTGGTAAATGTAGTGGATGCGTGCATTCAGCAAGGACATTTTAAAGGACATGATGCGGAAAACCTGGCTTATACGGTGTGGTCTACCCTGCATGGTATGGTTACCATCAATATCCGCGGTCGTTGCATGGTGATTAGCGAAGAAAAAAGAGATCATATTGCTTCTATGGGTTTTGAAACCCTGATCATGTTACTGGAGAAAAGCTAAAATTTTTTTGCCATTTTACTAAACACTGTTCATAAAAAATACAATGTATATGTCGCTTAAAAACAAACCATTGGTAGCTGTCAGCTTGCTATGTTTTTTGCTCACAGCGATCCCTAAGAGCAAAGCTCAGGAAGCACTGGATGCGTACATTCAGGAAGGGCTGAAAAACAATCTTGTGCTACAGCAGAAGCATGTCGGCCTGGAGAAAGCCATGTATTCACTGAAGATAGCCAGCAGCTATTTTCAGCCCTCACTGGATTTTAACGCCAGTTTTAATCATGGCGAAGGTGGTCGCGCAATTGCGTTGCCGGTGGGTGATCTGCTTAACCCGGTCTATGCCACCCTCAATGAACTGCTACAGGAAAACGATTTTCCGCAGATAGAGAATGTCAATCAACAGTTCTTTCCCCAAAATTTTGTAGATGCCCATGTCCGGGCTTCCGTACCGCTGTATAATCGTGATCTGTATTATAACCATACTATACAGCAGCATGAGGTGGCGCTTCAGGAGTACGAAGTGAAAATCTACGCAAGAGAACTGGTCAAAGATATTAAGACTGCCTATTTCAGATATCTGAGCGCAGCGGAAGCTGTAAAAATCTATGAAAGTGCCCTTTCGTTGGTCAAAAAAAATGTGGAAGTCAACGAAGCACTTCTGAGGAATGGCAGAGGGCTTCCTGCATCCGTGCTGCGGGCAGAAAGTGAGCTGGAGACCGTGAAAGCTCAGTTGCATGATGCGCAAAATATCAAAAAAAACGCCCGCAAGTATTTCAACTTTCTACTCAACCGGGAGCAGGCAATGGACATCAGGGCGGATGCGGAAGTGCGCAATCGGACAGATGAACTTATAGTGAAAGTAGATTCTGCAGCAGTACAGGCAAGAGGGGAGGTGGAAATGCTCAGGACTGTGGACTTAATAAACCACACCCTCATTAACATGAAGCAGAATTTCTGGTTTCCCAAGCTCAATGCTTTTGCAGACCTCGGGGCTCAGTCCGAAAATATGGACTGGACGAGCCGTTCCCCTTATCTTTTGGTAGGACTTTCTGTGGATATTCCACTGTACCAGGGTAGACGAAACCACTATCAGATCAAACAGGCAGAACTGGACCTTCAGACCAACCGGTTCAACTTAGACCATACTACACAGCAATTGCAATTGGCAGTAGATATAGCACTGAATAACCTGAATACAGCGTATCAAAACCACCTGGCTGCGCAAAAACGCATGAAGTCAGCAGAAAGCTATTTCCGCCTGGTAGAAAGAGGCTATCAGGAAGGCACCAACTCACTCATTGAATTCATAGACGCTCGCAATCAGCTCACCTCGGCCCAGCTTCACCAGAGCATCAGTACCTATAAAGTGCTGGAGGCTATGGCAGCGTATGAAAGGGAAAGTGGTACTTATCCTTTGCCTGAATAGGCAATATAAATTGTTACTCTCAAATCTTAAGAACGATAAAAACTAATGTTATGAAAACCATACATACCTTCATCTTCATTGTGCTGGGGGGACTATCGTGGCAGGCTTGTAGCCCGGCAGAAAGCGCCAAAGCCATGCCCGAAAATGACGCCCCTATTCCGGTGCAACTCATGAAACTTGAAAAAGAAGCAGTGAGCAGGGCTATCACTACCTCTGGTCAGTTCAGTACCGATGACGAAACTACCCTTTCCTTCAAAACCGGTGGAATCATCAGGGACATTCATGTTAGAGAAGGAGATTATGTGCACCGAGGTGAGCTGCTGGCCAGGCTTAATCTGACAGAGATCAGGACAGGAGTAAAACAGGCTGAACTGGCTTTGCAAAAAGCACAAAGAGATTTTCAAAGAGCTAAAAATCTCTATCAGGACAGCGTAGCTACACTGGAGCAGTTTCAGAATGCACAAACTGCTTTGGCACTGACAGAAGAACAGTTGAAGTCCGCAAAATTTAACCTCAACTATTCTGAAATCCGTGCGGCTGCGGATGGTTATGTGCTTAAAAAATTTGCCAATGCCGGACAGATGATCAGCGCCGGGGATCCTGTAATCAGGGTAAATGGTGCGGGAAAAGCACACTGGATTTTTAAAGCGGGAGTAAGCGATAAAGAGTGGGTGATCATTCAGGAAGGAGACGCTGCCAGTATCATTACCGATGCCATGCCTGAAAAGCCTGTTGCTGCCCGGGTCATCAGAAAGTCAGAAGGAGCGGACCCTGTGAATGGTGCCTTCACAATTGAACTGCGTGCGGATGCAGATTCACAGAAAAAGCTAGCCAGTGGTCTCTTTGGTACCGCTACTATTGTACCGCAGCAAAAAGTAAATGTATGGCGTATCCCTTACGAGGCGCTGCTGGATGGTCATGGAGATCAGGGTTTTGTATTTGTTACTTCTGACAAAAAAACCGCGCAGAAAGTGGAAGTGAGCATAGCTGCTATAGATAATGAGTTTGTGCATATCAGCGGAGGGTTGGAAGATGCCACAGCGCTTATTACCCGAGGAAGCGCCTATCTGAAAGATGAGTCAACCATCAGTATTGTTGAGTAAACCTCAAAAATTAATACCATGAAGATATCTGAATATGCCGTAAAAAACTATCAGTTTACGCTGGTGATCTTCCTGATGGTGGTGGCCCTGGGGGTGACCACCCTGTTGACCATGCCTCGCAGTGAAGACCCGGAGATCAACGCGCCACAGTTTCCGGTAGTCATCATCTATCCCGGCACCAGTCCTCTCGATATGGAAGAGTTGGTAGTGGACCCGCTGGAAAAGAAAATATCTGAGCTGGAAGACATCAAAAAGATCACTACAACGATCAGCGACGGAGTAGCCGTGATGCAGGTTTACTATAAGTACGAAAGCGATGTAGACGATAAGTACCAGGAGCTGATCCGTGAGGTCAATGGCCTGAGAGATGAGCTTCCAAAAGATATTTATAGCATAGAGGTGGATAAGGTAACGCCTTCAGGGGTAAACATCATGCAGATTGCACTGATCTCAGAAAACGCTGCACTGAGAAACCTGAAATTTGAGGCGGAACGCCTGCAGGAAGAACTGGAAAAATTGGCTGAACTCAAAGATGTGGACATTCATGGCCTGCCGGAAGAAATAGTACGGATAGACCTTCGCCTGGAAAAATTGGCGAGCATGAACGTGCCTCTTGATGCCGTGATTGGCAGTCTGCAGAATGAGATGACCAATATCCCCGGAGGAAGTGTGGAAGCCGGACTCAAATCTTTCAACGTCAAAACCAGTGGAGATTTTGAAAAGGTGGAAGAGATTGCCAATACGATTGTCTTCTCGCTGAATGGCAAAAATATTTTACTGAAAGACATAGCAGATATACGCCTGGACCATGAAGTAAATAAGCATATCACCCGGCTCAACGGGCATCGGAGTATCTTTGTCACCGCAGCGCAAAAGGAAGGTTATAACATCTCCCAGACGCAGGAAAAATACAAGCTGGTGCTGGAAGCTTTTGCCAAAAATTTACCTTCCAACATTGACATGGTACAGCATTTTGATCAGGCCGATAATGTCAACCATCGTCTGGGCAGCCTGGGCATTGATTTTATGATTGCCATTTTGCTGGTGTCTATTACCCTGCTGCCGCTGGGTGGCCGTGCCGCCCTCATTGTGATGATTTCCATCCCTCTTTCGCTGGCTATCGGACTGCTACTGCTCAACGCCCTGGGCTATAACCTGAATCAGCTCAGCATAGTCGGGCTGGTAGTGGCGCTGGGACTGTTGGTAGACGACAGTATCGTAGTGGTGGAAAACATAGAAAGGTGGCTGAGAGAAGGACATAGCCGGATGCAGGCAACCCTACTGGCTACCAAAGAGATAGGTTTGGCGGTGGTGGGTTGTACCGTAACCCTGATCATCGCCTTCATGCCGCTGGTCTTTCTTCCCGAAGGTTCAGGGGATTTTATCCGCAGCCTGCCTATGGCGGTGATCACATCGGTGCTGGCATCCATGCTGGTATCGCTTACCATCATTCCTTTCCTTGCCAGCCGTATGCTGAAAGAAAATGCCGCACATCCCGGAGGTAATTTGTTTTTGAGGTCATTGCAGAAAGTCATTCACGGTAGCTATGCTCCTCTGCTGGACAGAGCCTTGAAAAGACCTGTAGTGACAGTAATCATTGCGGCAGTCATCTTTTTTGCTTCTTTACAACTGTTTCCGGTGATAGGTTTTAGTCTCTTTCCTATGTCAGAGAAACCTCAGTTTCTGGTCAATGTAATTGCCCCTTTGCAGTCTAACATAGGCTATACCGAAGAAGTAGCCAAAGAGGTTGAGAAGGAGCTGGCCAATATTCCGGATGTGACTTACTTCGCTACCAATGTGGGCAAAGGTAATCCCAGAATTTACTACAATGAAATTCCTGAAAATGAGCGAACAGATTTTGCGCAGCTGTTTGTGCAACTGAAAGAAGGCACTAGTATAGAGAGAAAGCTGGAAATCACGGAAGCATTGCGTAATAAATTCAATCAATATCCGGGTGCGCGTCTTGAAGTGAAAAACTTTGAGCAGGGGCCTCCGGTCACCGCGCCCCTAGAAGTGAGATTATTAGGCAACAATCTGGATACCTTACGCATGCTGGCGGGACGTGTAGAAAATATGCTGAAAAAGAGTGAAGGTACACTCTATGTTGATAATCCGGTGAGCCACCTGAAGTCTGATATCAAAGTAGATGTCAACAAAGAAAAGGCGCGCATGCTGGGCGTAAATACCCTAGATGTAGCCCGTACTGTAAGATTAGCCATTGCCGGGCTTCCGGTGGGAAGCTTTTCTGACAATGAGGGAGAAGACAGAGAGGTGCTGCTGACCACGCCACTGATGCAAAGCCGCAGTGAGCGGGCTTCGCTCTCTGCTTTTGATCATATGTATGTCAACAATATGCGGGGTGATGCCATTCCTATCCGCCAGATTGCTGACCTGAGCCTGGAAGCCTCTCCGCTTACCATTGATCACTACAACAAGACCCGGATGGTGGCAGTCAGCTCCTTTGTGGGTAAAGATTTTCTCACTGATGATGTTTTGCAGGATGTGATGAATCAGATGGAGGAATTTTCTTTCCCGGCAGCTTATACCTATATGATGGGCGGAGAATATGAGACACGACAGGATTCATTTGGAGGCTTTGGTACAGTGATCATCGTAACGGTATTCCTGTTTATCGCTGTACTGATTCTGGAGTTCAAGACTTTTAAGAGTACGCTGATTGTACTGTCTGTCATTCCTCTGGGCATGGTAGGAGCCCTGCTGGCGCTGTGGATGACCGGCAATTCGCTCTCTTTTGTAGCCATTATCGGACTTATCGCCCTGGCAGGAATTGAAGTCAAAAACTCCATTTTGTTGGTAGACTTTACCAATCAGCTGAGAGAAGAGGGTAGAAGCCTGGAAGAGGCCATTCGTGAAGCCGGTGAGCTGCGCTTTCTACCCATCGTACTCACCACCTTGACCGCCATTGGCGGACTGATTCCCATTGCCATCTCCAGCAATCCCCTGATTTCACCACTGGCGATTGTGCTCATCGGGGGGCTGATCAGTTCTACACTCCTATCTCGTATCGTTACTCCTGTGGTGTATAAGCTGATCCCTCCCAGGGTAGAGCAGGTGGAAAAGAAGAGACTGGTGGCGCAGGCTTAAATTGCATGCGGATAATTTAATGATAAGTGAGTAGTGAGCGATAATCAATCACTACTCACTTTTTTTATGAAAAAGCATAAAGGCTTAGCGTTAAACAATCTACCATGAGTCCTTTATCATCGCTTTTTATTATCTTATTGCATCAAGTGAATTATATAAGCAGGACAACAACCTACAACTGAATTTATGCAAAGAAGAAATTTTCTGAAAACCGCCTTTTTGGGTTCGGCTGCCTTTACGGCTTTGCCTCTTTATCACACACACGCCAAAACTTTTGAACACATCGCGAATGAAACTTCAGATCTTAAAATTACTAAGATCAGGTACTACAGTGCTCCCGGTTATAACAAACCTCTTTTTAACCAGGCCCGGGGCATTGTAGAGGTTGAGACGGATGGGGGTATCATTGGCATAGGAGAGGGAGGCACGAAAGATACCATTGAGCAATGCGCGCAAATGCTGATTGGCAGAGATCCGTTCCGGATTGAGCATCTCTGGCAGTATGTCTACCGGGGTATGTTTTATCCTCCCGGGAGAGAGAAGCTCCATGCATTGGGAGCCATAGAAATGGCATTATGGGATATCAAAGGTAAAGCACTGGGCGTGCCGGTCTATGAGCTGCTGGGTGGGTCAACCCGGGAGTATGTAGAATGCTATGCCACCGGCTTCAGAGCTTCCAATGCCAGTACAGAAGAGGAGAGGGCAAGAGACTGCATAGAAGCGGGCTTGAGAGCATACCGCATAGGTCCCACCGGTGGTAATGGAGATGAGAGGTTTGACTTTTATGAACATGCCAACAAGACTATTGAACGCTGCCAAAGAATCAATGAAGCCGTGGGAGGAAACGGTAACTGGGCCATTGACCTGCACACCCGCTTTGATACTACCGAAGCCTTAAAGATCTGTAAAGCCCTGGAAAATCTGGAACCTTACTTTATAGAGGATATCGTCAGGTCAGAAAACCCTGAGCTGTACCAGACTATCCGGCAGATGACGCATGTACCCATAGCGGTAGGCGAGCAGTTTGGTGATCGCTGGGATATCAATGAGCTGATAGAGAATCATCTGATTGATTATACAAGAGTAACACTCCCTAACACGGGAGGAATCTCTGAGCTTAAGAAAATCGCAGCGCTTTGTGAAACCCATTACCTGGGCATGATTCCACATTTTACCGGTCCCCTCTCTACCGCCGCTTTGGTGCATGTACTGGGCTCCAGCAGTCCTACACGCTGCATGATTGAACTGGTGGGGGGAGAGCCTGAAAAGCCAGCTTATTTTAATGAAGACCTGCTCAATTTCAGGAATGGTAAATTGTACCTGAACTCTAATGCTGGGCTGGGCGTGCAATTTGATCCTGAAAAGGCTGATTTTATCATGGAAGTGGCGGCCAATACAGAATTTCCGCATCCTATTCTTACCAGCCCTGACGGCTCAATACATAACTGGTAAATTTTCTGTTCATCCCTTGAGGTTAACATAATGTATTCCCTGCCTTTTGGATGTAGAGAGCTTTGTACAGCACAGTACAGGATGACAGCTGTTTGGAATTTGACTTTATTTTGTGTTAATATCAATATCTGATAAAGCGTTATTTTTCAAATAATCATAATGGATTGCCATATTCTTAGTGAAATAGATAATGTGTTGTGCTTTTCTTAGCGAGATCCAGCTTTTTGAAAAATATAAAGATGTATGATAGCATGTTGCCTGAATAGTGCCATATACTTTCCATTTCAATAATTACCTGTTCTCATGATGAAAGAACAAATACAGAAAACAACTGATGAAGACTTATGGTCGGCTTTCAGAGAGGGTAGTGAAAATGCCTTTGATCTGATATATGGAAAAATGTTTCCGGTATTGTTCAATTATGGCTTTCGTATATGTCAGGATGAAGAGCAGGTGAAGGATTGCATACAGAATATATTTATAGAGATATGGCAGAAGCGTGATCAGATAAAAGAAGTATATTCTCTCAAGCACTACTTTCTCAAAATTATGAGGCGGAAGGTATTTAGAGCCTTAAAAAGTAAAAAAGAAGACTATTTCAAGCTGTTTAACTCAGGCCTTGGCAAGGAGCAGGAAGATAATCTAATATCTTTTCTTCCCAGCCAATTTGCTACGGAAGACGATGACTCTTATATCGCCATAAAGAAAATGAGAAAAGCAGTGGAGTACTTATCTTCTCGCAAGAGAGAAGCGATACTGCTGAAGTTTTATGAGAATCTGAGCTATGCGGAAATCAGTGAAGTGATGGAACTCAGGGACCCTAAGTATGCCCGCCAACTGGTATACCGTTCATTAGACGATTTGAGGGAGAGCTTACACGTAAACCGAACTTTCAGTATATCAAGTTGTAATATGAGCACTATTTTTCTGTTGAGCTTTCTTGTTTACTTGTTGTAAAGTTCACCTGTTTTAATGCACTGCTCAAAAAATGAAATAGTTCGCTAATAACATGAACGAAAAACGCTTACATTTTTCGCAGTATGAAGATCAGCCAAAGGAAAACTGTAGCCCGGTACAGTATGAGCGTGCTGCGCAAAAAGTAAGTAAGTCTGACGCTGAAATATGGCGTGATTTCAGAAGGGGCGATGAAGAAGCACTGGTGTTCATTTATACTGAATATGTAAATAAAATGTATAATTATGGCTGTCAATTTACTGCCCAAAAGGAATTGGTAAGCGATTGTATACAGGAGTTATTTACAGAAATCATCAGTAAAAGACATAAACTGGGAAGCACGGACTCTATAAAGCATTATTTGTTCAAGGCACTGCGGCGAAAGTTAGTACGTGAGCTAAAGAAAGAGAAAAAATACCAGCATCAACACGAAACAAGTACCTATCAAGGGTTTAACATCCTGGAAGATACAAGTGTAAAATTTATCAATCAGGAGTTCACCAATCACCAGAAAAGTATCATTTCCAGTGAGTGCAACCAGTTGCCTGTCCGGCAAAAAGAAGCGCTTTTATTGTACTTTTATGAAGGGATGAGCTATAAAGAAATAGCCGATACCATCGGCATGAGCCGGACCAAATCCGCCCGGGCCCTGATCTACCGTGCTGTAGATTCAATGACCCGGCGTCTACAGAAATACAAAGACATTCTCTATCCTCTATGGCCGCTCCTGGTAGCGGCTCAGCTTCTTTAGCTGCTTGGCCTTCCTACTCACCTTACTAATTATAGACTTTCCTGCTCTGTTCTGAGTCTTATTTCTGATTCATAGAGGGCAATCATTCCATCTGATAAGTAGTCCGGTAAAGCTTTTATGCCCTGGTTTGTGTCTCCACAAACCGGAAATGTACCATAGTATATTCATTACCCTAAGACTAATTTCTAAGTCATACGCTATCAGGGTTTTTTGAAGGTACTCTGACAATTTTTTTCAAAAAAGTTGAGCAATACTATGGTCATTTCTTCTGCTGCTGCCTATATATAAGTAGAACCAAGAGAAAGTATGCGACAAAAAAGGGACGAAATACAGGATTTTTTGAAAGATGAGCACTTCGTTCAGTGGGTACTTCGTCCCGATAAAAAAACAGATGCTTACTGGAAAGCGTGGATCAGAGAAAATCCGGAAAAGCTAAAAGAAGTGAGGCTCGCCAGAGAGATGATCTCCAGCTTTCGTTATCAGCATAGCTACCGCCTGCCTCAGGATACGCATGACAATATGCTGAATAGGCTACGAACAAAGCAGGTTCTCAGCAAATATGATAAGCCAAAGAAGGCAAGCTGGTACGTTCGCATCGCCGCCAGTGTCCTGATCGCAATATTAGGTGGGATGGGTGTCTGGCAATTCTCTCAGGAGAGTCAGGTGAAGGAGACCCAACCGGTGCCCCTGGTGGTAAAACGTACCCAGAAAGGCGAAAAGCTGACCGTTAGACTACCTGATGGCAGTACGGTAAAACTGAATGCCAACAGCATTTTGGTGTTTCCTGAGGTATTTGCCCATAAAACAAGATATATAAAGCTGGAGGGAGAGGCCCTCTTTGAGGTTGCCAGAGATGCAGCAAGGCCCTTCATTATCACAAGTGGTGGGGTAGAAACCCGGGTACTGGGCACTTCATTTAATATAAGAGCTTATGAGGATGAGTCAGAAGTGGCAGTAGCAGTAGTCAGCGGCAAGGTAAGTGTGAAAGGCAGTGGAACAGAGCAAGTGCAGCTCTCACCGAACGAAGTGAGCTACTATCACAAAGCGGATGCGAGCCTGATGGCGAAAAAACAGGATGTGAGTGACCTAATCGCCTGGACTAAAAATATTCTGATTTTTCATGAAGATCCGGCAGAGGAAGTGTGGAAAAAACTGGAAGACTGGTACGGAGTCAATATCATAGTGCCTAAAACACAGGTAATCCAGGGAAACTACAGCGGGAGGTATCATAACGAGTCTCTGGAAAGGGTGCTGGATGGAATCAGCTACGCCTCGGAGTTTTCTTATGAGATACAGGAAAATAAAAATGTAATCATCAAAGTACTGCCTATGAAAAACAAGAAAGCAAGCTAGACTGACTGATATACGACCTTATACTAATACTACTTAAACCTATTCTCATACTAACAACCTAAGACTATGAAACAAAAATCTAAGAAGACATTGCTATGGATGTCCAGGCTCATGCTCTACAGTGCACTATTTCAGTTCTTTGTGATAGATGTACTGCATGCCACTGATAGCCATGGACAGGATGACAAGAGTGTGTATGACATACAGGTATCACTTAAAAAAGATACTTATAAGTTGGAAGACGTACTCAGGGAGCTTGAAGAAAAAACAGATTTTTCCTTCACCTACGATGACTCAAAAGTAAATCTGGCAAGCAGTGTATTGTTGGGAATAAAGCAAGGTTCTCTGGGTGAAATTCTGATGGAATTATCCAAGCTGGAAAGTATCAAGTTCAAAAGGATAGGGCGAAATATTCATATCTCCAGAAAAATTGATGCTGAGGACGCTATACTGGAGCAGGCGATCATCATACAACCCATGCTGATCGTTTCAGGAAAAGTAAGTTCATCTTCGGATAATGATGGTCTGCCGGGTGTCAACGTGCTGGTAAAAGGCAGTAGTACCGGTACGGTAACCGATATAGAAGGAAAGTATAGTATCAATGTGCCCAATGACAATGATACGCTGATATTTTCCTCTATTGGCTATGCTGCTCAGGAAGTGCCCGTAAATGGCAGGTCGGTGATTGATATTACCCTTACCGAAGACATACAGAGCCTGAGCGAAGTTGTGGTGGTAGGCTACGGCAGTATGCGGAAACAGGATATCACCAATGCGGTGTCAGTCATTGACCTGGATAAGATAGGCGAGAGGCCAGCCTCCAATATGACCAGTCTGATGCAGGGGCAGGCTCCGGGCGTGGTGGTTAAGCAAAATACCGGAACCCCCGGGGAGGAACTGGAAGTAAATGTGCGGGGGATTAGCTCTCTGGGTGCAGGCAGCGACCCCCTCTATGTGATTGACGGCTTTGCCGTAGGCAATTCCGTTGGCCAGTACCTCAACCCGGCGGATATAGAAACCATCACTGTGCTGAAAGATGCTGCCTCTACCGCGATTTACGGTGCCAGAGGTTCTAATGGTGTGGTGCTGATTACGACCAAGTCTGCCCAGGAAGATCAGGTGAATTTGTCTTTCAATGCCACCTATGGTGTCCAGAACATTCCGGATTCCAGAAGGACAGAAATGATGAACGGACCGGAGTTCGCCCAGTTGAAGAAGGAGGCTTTTATGGATAAAATACGCTACTATGAGGGGAGAGAGCCCAGCATAGAAGAAGTGCCTATCAACTATCGTTATCCTGAGGAGACAGCATACTCCACCGATTGGGTAGATGAGATACTCAACCAGAATGCCAGCTTCCAGAATTACAATGTTACCCTTGCAGCAGGCAAAGGTGCTGTGAAATCTTTACTTTCTGTGGGTTATCTCAATCAGGAAGGGGCAGTAATTGAAACTGGCTTTGAGCGCTACAATGTGAGGGCAAACCTGATGGGAGACATCAACAAAAATATCTCACTGGGATGGAATATCGCCGGCTCTTTCACCGATGAGGCATATGCCAATACCACGGGTAGGGATGCCATCATCGGCTCAGCATTATGGGCCGATCCAAGGTACCCGGTATATAATGAAGATGGTACCTTCAACGCCTATATTGGAGGAGTAGATGGTGTTTTCGGTACGCCCAATCCCGTACAGGAGCTCAAAGAAATGCAGCGGGACCGCAATAAGACCAATGTGATCTCCAATGGCTATGTGGAATTTTCTTTTCTGAACGATTTCAGCTTCAGATCTTCGGTCAATGTAGGAATCACCAATTTGAGACAAAAGGAGTTCAGGCCCTCCTTTCTGGCAGGCCGTGGCTTTAACAACCCTCCGCCACGCGAAGCTTACCTGAATGAATTCTATTCTGAGTTGATCAATGTGTCTACTGATCAGGTACTTAGCTATTCCAAAAATCTGGGCGACCACAGCCTGAGTGCTATGCTGGGGTATTCAGCACAGGAAGAAACCGCTAGAAATATTTCAGCTTCCGGTGATGAGTACCCCGATGATATAGTGCGTTCTCTGGATGCGGCCGCCCGGGTAGATGCCGGTTCATTTGAAGAGGGCTGGAGCCTGTTGGCATATATTGCAAGGATTAATTATTCATTCAGAGACAAATACCTGATGTCAGCTACCTATCGCCGCGAAGGAAGCTCGCGCTTTGGTGCCAATAACAAATGGGGTGATTTTCCCGCGGTATCCGTGGGCTGGAGAATCTCTGAAGAACCCTTTCTGCAGAATAGCATCCTGATAGACGACTTGAAGCTGAGGGCAAGCTGGGGAGTGACCGGAAACAATAACATAGGAAACTACACCAGCCTGTCTACCATGAACCCTGCCAATTACATACTGGGCAACAGCTTTGCCAGTGGACAGGTACTGGCAGCCTTTGCCAATGCTGACCTGGGATGGGAGCAGTCAAATCAGTTGAATGTAGGATTGGATCTGGCGCTTTTTGAAAATCAGTTGTTCTTTACTGCTGAGTACTATAACAAAATTACGAATGACATGCTATTGCCTATAGAGATTCCTTCTATCTCAGGCTTTCAGACTACCTTTTCCAACATTGGTAAAGTAGAGAATAAAGGGATAGAGATGGCACTTGGTTACAGAACAGCAATCAATGAACTTAACCTCCGTGCGGATTTTAACATCTCATTTAACCGCAATAAGGTGCTGGAAATTCTGGGTGAAAATGATGAGATCAGAAATGGGGGCTTTTATAGCACCTATAATGTGTCGGTACCCGGCAGGCCCATCGGCATGTTCCATGGCTTCAGGATGTTGGGCATCTTTAATACCGAAGAAGAAATTGACAATGCTCCTACCCAGGATGGAGCTATACCCGGTGTCTATATTTATGAAGATACCAATGGTGACGGCGTAATTTCTTACGATACTGAAGATATGGTAGAGATCGGAAACCCTCACCCTAAATTTGTATGGGGACTTACGCTGGGCGCGGATTACAGAAGGTTTGATATCAATATTCTCGTAACCGGTGCCCAGGATTATGATCTGTTCAGAAACATAGAGGCGACTACCCTCAACATGGATGGGGTATTCAATATTTTGAAAGAAGGTAAAAATCGCTGGAGGTCAGCGGAAAATCCCGGCAATGGATGGATACCTACCACCAACACCTGGAAGTGGCAGCGCGAATCCAACTCCCGCTATGTGTACGACGGAAGCCACGCCTGGATCAGAAATGTGAGTTTGGGCTATACCATTCCCAGCTTCAACAACAGCAGGGTGTTTTTCAGCGCTGACAACCTTTTGTTGATCAGCCAGTATCCGGGCAACAATCCTGATGTAAACCAGAGAGGAGGCATCAATCCGGGCTTTGATGATGAAACCTACCCTGTTCCTACCACTTATTCTTTAGGTGCCAAAATAAACTTCTAAACCCATGCATAGATATAAATTTACTATTCCAAGTTTACTGCTTATACTGACTTTGCTCTCTTGCGGTGAAGATTACCTGGAGAAAACGGATCCGAACCGGCTGGTATCAGATAATTTTTACAAGACAGAAACACAGGTAGAGCAAGCCTTAAATGGCGTATATTCACAGTTGCAAGGTATTATCTCTGACCAGTGGCAGTACAATGAATTTATCACTGACAATACTACGCTTCATTTTAATGTAGGTAACCGGGGACAGGGACCGGCTCTTGAAGCGATTGAATTCTGGCAGATTAATTCTTCCACCGGAAACATCGCCAATTTGTATAACAGTATTTACAGCGCCATGGTAAACATCAATACTACCCTGGCCAAGCTGGAAGAAGCCACCTTTGATGAAGCGGCAAGAAGTGAGTTTGAAGGCCAGCTTAAGTTTCTCCGGGCCTACTACTATTTTCACCTGGTACAGTATTTTGGTGAAGTGATCATTATTACGGAACCTCTTTCTTCACCTTCAGAAGCCTGGGAATATGAGCGTCAGCCGGTAAGCGCCGTTTACGAACTGGTGGAAAATGACCTGGATGATGCCATCAATATGCTGCCTGAAAGCTATCCTGCCGAAGAAGTCGGGAGAGTGACTAAGGGGGCAGCGCTGGCTTTGCTAGGGAAGGTATACCTTACCAGGCAAGAGTATGACAAGGCCATCAGCACACTGACAGAAGTAACCAACCTTAATTATGAACTGTTGGACAACTATGCGGATGTGTTTGACCCCGCCAATAAAAATCATGCGGAGTCTATTTTTGAAGTTCAGTTTCAGGGAGGCAATGAACTGGGTGAGCATAGCAGTTTTATCTACACTTTTGCACCCCGTGAATCTGTAGGAGCGGTCATAGATTTTTCCGGTCAGAATGGTGGTGGGTGGAATACCCCTTCGCTAGACATCATCAACGCTTATGAAGAAGGAGATTTGCGTAAAGAAGTCTCTCTGAAAGAAGGTTATACCAGCCTGGAAGGGGATTGGATAGAGGTGCCTTACATCAATAAATACAACCATCCGCATTCCATACGTGGACGTACTGATGACAACTGGCCAATACTCCGCTATGCTGATGTATTATTGATGCTGGCTGAGGCCATCAACGAAGTTTCAGGGCCCACCTCACAAGCCTACGAATACCTGAACGCGGTACGGAGAAGAGCAGGGCTGGAGCCTCTGGATGGCTTAGGTAAAGATGCGTTTCGTGAAGCGGTTTTACGTGAAAGAAGAATTGAACTGGCTTTTGAAAATCACCGCTGGTTTGATCTGAAAAGGACTAACACTCCTCAGGAACTGGCAGATTTTATGAATGCCTATGGGGAGCTTGAAAAGAGTAATCCGACTACCGACAGGGGAGGAATCCCTTTCTCGGATGCCGATTTTGTCTTTGAACCCTATGAGGCTTTATTCCCGATCCCTGCTGATGAAAGGCTGATCAATAGCAAGCTGACGCAGAACCCGGGCTATTAAGGTGAATAATTGTAAAAATTTGATTAAACTAAATTTGGAGGTAAATATTTCTGAGCTTATCATTTTCACTATACTACGGTAAGTGGGCTGTGGGACACAAGCCCACGGCGGTATGCCCAGGTTTGTGCCGCCGGGGCCCGGTCTCCACAAACCGGAAATGTACCGTAGTATATATTTTCATTTAAGCTTTGAATATTTACTTTCTCAAATGTGTTCTGATTCAAGAAAAGTAGAGATATATGGAAGGAAGCTCATTTACATGGATTGCTGATTTTTTTGGCAGGTTACATCCGCTGATAGTCCACTTTCCTATTGGCTTACTGGTAGTAGCGCTCTTTTTAGAGCTGCTTAGTCTGAATGGGAAAAGGCCGGGGCTGAGGGAAGGAATAGAATGGTTGGTTTATCTGGGCGCTTTTAGTGCCGTGCTGGCAGCCATCCTGGGTTATGTACTTTATCAGGTAGATGATTATCAGGGTGAGCTGGTACAGAATCACCTTTTGCTGGGTGTAATGACAGCGATACTGAGCCTGCTTACCGTCTGGATGATGAGGTTTATGCAAAAAAAAGGGGGGCAACATCTGCTCTACTACCGTTCCAGCCTCTTTCTGACAGTGCTTACCCTGACAGTGGCCGGTCATTTAGGTGCCAGCCTTACCCACGGCGAAGACTTCCTGACCAGTACCCTCCCCTGGAATGATGATGGCTATGAAGAGGGAAAAGCGAAAGAGCTGCTTACTGAGTTCGCGGCTGTTTCCGCACGATCAGACTTATCTCAAAATCAACTGGACAGGCTTAACCTGGAGGTAAGGGCTATTTTTGCCCATAACTGCTACCAGTGCCATAGCGAACTCAAACAAAAAGGAGAGTTGGTGCTGGAAAATGAAGAAGGCGTAATGAAAGGGGGAGAGTCCGGCAAGATATTTATCAAAGGAGATGCGGAAAACAGTGAGGTCATCCGTCGCTTAAAACTGCCCAGAGACCATGAGGAGTCTATGCCGGGTAAGGGAAAGGCGCTGAGCAAAGAAGAAATCAAGCTGATAAGCCTGTGGATAGATGAAGGCGCGCACTGGGCAGATGAATCACTGAAAATATTCCCCGAAGCCGAACTGGCACTTTCCAAGCCTGATTTGCCGGAAGGCATGGATGAAATCAGTCATCCGGTAAATAAGCTCATAAATGCTTACTTTGAAGAGCAGGGTGCTGATATGCCTGAGCTGGTCAGTGACAGGACCTTTATTCGTCGTGCCTACCTGGATGTCATTGGCTTGTTACCCGAGCCGGAAGCCATTCAGGCTTTTGAGCAGAATACATCTTCCAACAAGCGTGAGCAGTTGATTGAAGAACTTTTAGAAGATGATAAGCACTATACGCAGCACTGGCTAAGCTTCTGGAACGATCTGTTGAGAAATGATTACTCAGGCACAGGTTTTATCACCGGAGGCCGCAAACAGATCACCGATTGGCTGTATCACTCTCTTAAGGACAACAAACCCTATGATGTGATGGTCAAGGAGCTTACCAATCCTTCAGAGGAGTCGGAAGGTTTTATCAAAGGCATAGAATGGCGGGGCGTAGTGAATGCCAGTCAGCGTACCGAAATGCAGGCTGCCCAGAATATTTCTCAGTCTTTGATGGGCATCAATCTGAAATGTGCTTCCTGCCACAATAGCTTTGTGAGTAACCTGACGCTTGAACAGTCTTATGGCTTTGCCAACGTGTTTTCTGACTCTACTTTGGAAATTTACCGCTGTGACAAACCTACCGGCCGAATGTCTGAAGTACAGTTTCTCTATCCTGAACTGGGTTCGGTAGAGGCGGAAACCATCAAAGAGAAGCTGAAAAAATTATCCGAAGTCATGGTGAAGCCCGAAAACGGACGCCTGTACCGAACCATTACGAACCGCATCTGGGACAGGCTTATCGGCAGGGGCATCATAGAACCGCTGGATGAGATGGACAACACCCCCTGGAGCGCAGATCTGCTGGACTGGCTGGCTTCTGACTTTATTGATCATAATTATGACCTGAAGCATCTGATGAAAAGAATTATGACCTCCAGGGCTTATCAGCTACCTTCTGTCAATTATGCTGAAGTAGCAGATCTGAAATCTGATGACTATGTGTTTGAAGGCCCCATCAGAAGAAGGCTGAGTGCGGAGCAGTTTGCCGATGCCGTAAGCCAGGTGGTCGCGCCGGTTTACTACGCCACTGCCTATGTACCTGAAGCTGAACCTCTGGAAAGTCAGTGGATATGGAATAAAGAGGTAGAAGTAGAAAGAGACATTCTGCCCAAGCCCGGCAAAAGATACTTCCGCTACGATTTCAACTTGCCTTCAGCAAAATCTGTAGCACAGGCCGAAGTGCTGATTACCGCTGACCATTCTTTCAAGCTTTTCATCAACGGAAAGGAGGCTGTGGAAGGCAAGGATTGGCGTAAAGTGCAAAAAATGAAGGTAGAAGAATTATTACGGAATGGTGCCAATGTCATTGCTGTGGAAGGTGAGAATGAAGGAAGAGTGCCTAATCCCGCGGGCCTGTTGTTTAACATGAGGCTTACTTATGATGATGGCAGCCAGGATTTTATCGCTTCTAACAAAGACTGGAAAGTGAGCAGCCAGGAGCCTGAAGGTGAGTGGACAGCGCTGGGCTTTGACGACATCGCCTGGGAGCCTGTCAAAGTTTACAAGGCGGAGCAGTGGGGTAACCTTATCAATTTTGCTTATGACAGAGAAGGAGAGCAAAACTTTGCCCGGGCTTCTATGGTCAAACTGGATCCCTTTTTGAAAGCACTGGGACGCCCTACCCGTGAAAATGTAACTACCTCTCGTGATGATCAGGCTACCTTATTGCAGGCTTTGGAACTGACCAATGGAGAGTTTTTCAATCATGTGATGGAAGAGGGGGCAGTGTCATGGTTAGATAAATACGGCAATGACCGCGAAGCTATGGTCAATCAGCTTTACCTGCAATCATTTGGGCGCCGACCCAACGGAGAAGAAAAGAGCCTGATAACAGAAGTCTTAGGCCAGCAGCCGGGAGTCAAAGAAGTACAGGACCTGCTCTGGGCTACCGTGCTTTTACCTGAATTTCAGTTTATCTATTAAAAAAAAACGTTATGCATCCTCATCATACAGATCAAATACGCAGAGATTTTCTCAAGAAGATGGGCGCGGCGACCTTGTCCGCCATGTCGGTAGGCCTGCCCACCAGCAGTTTCCTGAGTTCCTGTAGTCCATCCGAAAAAATGCCCTCTTCCATAGATACAGTGATCTTACTCTGGATGGCGGGAGGCATGGCGCATACCGAGACCTTTGATCCTAAAGCCTATGCGCCCTATGAAAAAGGAATGGATAGCAAGAAAGTGCTAAGCACCTTTCCCAAGATTCCTACCGCGGTGGATGATCTCTTTTTTTCAGAAGGTCTGGAGAATATCGGCAGTGTGATGGACAAAGGTGCCATCATTCGATCTTATCGTGCGGCGGATTTAGGGCACATCCTGCATACCCGCCATCAGTACCACTGGCATACCTGCTACGAGCCTCCTCAGTCGGTGCAGCCGCCTCATATCGGAGCCTGGATAGCGAAAGAGTTAGGGCCGGTCAATCCGGTGATTCCCCCTTTCATCAGCATGGGGCAACGCTTTACCGTAGGGGAAGGAGAAGAGCTGAAAGCTTTTCATTCCGCCGGATTTCTGGGCACTGAGTTCGGTCCCTTTCTAATTCCCGACCCTTCTACCGGTTTGGATAGTGTTCGCCCTCCGCAGGGCATGACCCCCCAGCGTTTTGAAAGTAGAAACAAACTATACGAAGAACTGGTGAAGCGAAGCCCGCTGGAAGAGCATGGCAGCGGCTACCAGAAAGAGTCGCTCAAGCGCTCTATGGAGCAGGCATACCGCTTGTTAAATTCTCCCGAAGCCAAAGCCTTTGACCTCAGCCAGGAGCCTAAAGAAGTGTATGACACCTACAATACCGGCAGGTTTGGTCAGGGCTGTCTGCTGGCCCGAAGGCTGGCACAGGAGGGCGCACGCTTCATCAGTGTCTCTACTGAATATGAGCCTTTTCTGGGTTGGGATACCCATGAAAACGGCCATACCCGTGCTAAGAATATGAAAGCAGCGATTGACCGTCCCATTGCGCAGCTCATCAGAGACTTAGATGAAAGTGGTCATCTGGACAGAACTTTGGTAGTGCTGGCCAGTGAATTCAGTAGAGATGCTATTCTGGAAGGCCGCCCGGGTGAGAAAGTAAAAGATCAGGTAGACCAGCCCGACCAGATCAACGACATGAAGTACTACGGCATGCACCGCCATTTTACTGATGGCTGCTCCATACTGATGTGGGGGGGAGGTATCAAAAAAGGCCTGGTGTACGGAAAAACCGCTGATGAGCGCCCCTGCTCCTCTACGGAAAAAACGGTGGTGATCAACCAGATTCACCAGACCATCTATCATATGCTGGGCATACCGCCGGAAACGCATTACACCATAGAAGGCAGGCCTTTCTACACTACCCCGGATGGCAGCGGAGAAGCGGTTTTGGATCTGCTGGCTTAAGCCACAAATAAAGAAGGACGACCATCACAGCCGTCTTTCTTTGCTTAATCTTCCATGCCTATGTTTTCAAATTCTTTGAAGAAAGTGATCTCGGCTCGCTTAACGGCCTGTTGATAATCTTCCCATGGACCGGCAAAGAAGGCATTGACTTTGGCCAGCGGTTCTTCCAGACTGTCTTTCACATGACTTAGCACGATGTTTTGTGTCTCATTGGGAGAGTGCCAGAATGACTCAAAATAGCTGCCGGCTGCTCCCAGCTTTCCACTTACGATATGGGGATCTCTCAGAATGCCTTGCACATCTTCTTTCTGTGCAATCCGCTCTTTGTATAGCTTGATGGTATCCTGCAAGCTTCTAGCCATCTCTTTCAAATGCTTTTCATCTTCGCCTTCCCGCTCTTTAAGCTGCGAATTGATAAGCTCTATTGTGGCATTGGCCTCGTTCAACTGATCTACGGCCTTAGTAGCTTTTTGCATGTACTCCATCAACTGCTCACCCATTTCCTGGCGGGCAAGCATATCTGCCTGACTGAGTTCTATGCGGGGATCAAGCAACACTTTGACCGGTGTAGATTTCTGCCAGTCGCCATAGGTGATCTGCACAGTGTACTCTCCCGGCAATACCGGTAGACCTGAAGGTTCAGGAGCGTCCTCCTTTTCAGGCATGGGTGTATCCGGATCGCGCACGCCCTTTTGGGTGAGGTCCCAACTCAGACGGTTCATCCCTTGCTGTACTTCAGCTTTGAAGGTACGAATCACCTCATCCTGACTGTCCCGCACTTCTACCAGCACACTGTCTTTTTCCGCGGCAGTACTATCGGCTTCTTTTTTCAGGATTTCCTTTACAGAGTAGGTAATCATCGCACCATAGGGACGGTTTTCCCCATCATAAATAGCATCTCCCTGAAAACGTGTTCCGGCAGCTTGTTTGTAGTTAGCCAGATAGGAAAGCGGAGCTTCATACACATACAAAGGCTCATCCAGGATGCTGCTGCCTTGCTGCGCCATTTCCCGTAAGGGACGGATGTCATCCAGAATGAAAGCTGCTCTACCAAATGTACCGATGATGAGGTCATGCTCCCGGGGATGAATTTTCAAATCCATAGTAGACGCATGCGGATAGTTTTTACCCCACTTAGTCCAGGTCTCCCCTTTGTCAAGGCTCACATACAAGCCGGTTTCCGTACCCAGAAAGAGCAGGTTGGGTTCTACCGGGTCCTGTACAATAGAAAGCGCGAAAGCATCAGCATCATTTTCATCCACCAGCCTTGTCCATGATTTACCAAAGTCGTCCGTATGGTACACATAAGGCGTCCAGTTGTTGCGTCTGTGGTCGTCAAACACGACAAAAGCCTCACCCGCATTGTACTGAGATGCGTGAATCTGATGCACCCAGGTATTCTCCGGTAAGTCTTTGATGCGTCCGATCAGGTTCTCCCAGTTTTCTCCACCATCCTGCGTAAGCTGCACATTACCATCATCAGTACCTACCCAGATGATATCGGGCTGTGCCAGGCTGGGAGCGATAGCCGTAATGGTCGTATGATTTTCGGCCTGGGTGGCATCCAGGGTTAACCCACCACTTTCCAGCTGTTTCTGTTTGGTGGTATCATTGGTGGTCAGGTCAGGCGAAATCACTTCCCAGGTCTCACCACGGTCGGTGCTTTTATGTACAAACTGGCTGCCGTAGTAGATGGTCTGTGTCTCAAAGGGATCATGCGCGATGGCAGCATCCCAGTTGAAGCGCAGGAATACATCTTCGTCAGGGTGAGCCGGTTTGATGTATTTGGCATTACCGCTCTCTAAATCCCTGCGTTGCAGATTTCCGCCCTGCCACATGGCATACAGATAGCGGGAATCGCTGGAGTCGGGCATTACATCAAAACCATCACCAAAGGCCACCTCTTCCCAGTAGGCATTACGGATACCACCAGCACGCCAGATATAAGCGGGACCTCTCCAGGAGCCATTGTCCTGCATGCCACCCATCACATTGTATGGCGTTTCCATGTCATAGTTGATGTGGTAGAACTGTGCCAGCGGAAGGTTCTCCACAAAGCGCCAGCTTTTGCCCTGATTGCGGGTAATCGCCAGCCCTCCGTCATTACCATCAATCATGAACTCTGAGTTTTTGGGATGAATGTACCAGGCATGATGGTCTACGTGGATTTTGTCAAAGCCCAGCAGTACTTCAAAGTTTTTGCCACCATCTTCACTGACACGCACGCTGGAAGCTACACTGTAGAGGCGGTTTTCATGGGTAGGGTCAACGGCCAGGTCAGCATAATAAAAAGGGCGGCTGCCGATATTTTCTGTAGCGGTTTGCTTCCATGTAAAGCCGCCATCCTCGGAGCGATAGATCGCGTTTTTTTTGGATTCTACATAAGCATAAACTATTTGTGGGTTGCTGGCAGCTATCGCCAGTCCTATTTTGCCAATTTCTCCTTTGGGCAGGCCATCTTCATCGCTTCGTTTTTCCCAGTTCTCTCCTCCATCATAAGTGATGTACATGCCCGAGCCTTCACCACCAGACTTAAAAAACCAGGGCCAGCGGCGAAATTCCCACATCCCCACAATTAGCTTTTCAGGGTTGCTGGGGTCCATGACCATATCCCCCACACCGGTGCGTTGGTTGACGTAAAGAATCTTTTCCCAGCTTGCTCCCCCGTCGGTACTTTTGTAGACACCACGTTCTTCGGTATCGGTCCAGGCCGGACCCTGTACCCCGGCATATACAATATCTGGATTGTCAGGATGCACAAAAACGCGGTGAATGTTGCGGGTATTTTCCAGACCCAGGAGTTTCCAGCTTTTGCCGCCATCCATAGACTTGTACATCCCTTTGCCGGATGACTGGCTGTTACGGGGATTGCCTTCTCCGGTACCTACATAAATGATGTTGGGGTTTTTCTGGAAAATAGCGATGGCTCCAATAGAGAGTACGGACTCTTCATCAAAAATAGGCTCCCAGTCAATGCCGCCTCCTTCAGACTTCCAGAGGCCACCGGAAGCGGAACCCACGTATATGATGTCAGGGTTACTCTCTACCACATCAATGGCGGTAACCCGGCCGCTCATGCCTGCCGGACCGATGCTGCGGGGAACCATTCCCTCTTCTATTCTGGACATATCCAGCTGCTGTGCCGGAGCAATATGCCACAGGCCAAGCCCTAAAGCCAGGCATAGTAAAAGCTTTCTCATAAGTTTAGGAATTAAGTAAGTGTAGTCTAATTATACCATAGAGTGCCCAAATAAATAAAATATAAGTGTATGCTGCCAGTCTTTCGCAGGAGATAGTTTGTTAATTGGTTATATTTACGGATGTTTTGAATGCAGAAGTATCGCCTGATGTTCTGCTCATGACCAAAAAAAAGGACGGCAGTACAGCCGTCCTTATCCAAATACTAAGGTATGTATATGATTACTTAATAAGTATCTAGTGATTACGCAAAGCGTCTATCAATTCGTCCTTATTCATTTTGCTATAGTTCTCTATGCCTACCTCTTTGGCTTTCTGATAAAGTTCTTCTTTGCTTCTTTCTTCATATTTCTCGCCTTTACCTCCTTTTACACCAGCTTCATGGCGGTCAGAATTGGCGATACGGGCAGCTTTCTCTTTGCTGTAGCCCTTCTCTCTCAGATCTTCATACACTTTATCATCTTTGATTTGTGGCCCGTGATCCTTAGTCATAAGTGTTCAGTTTAAAAAGTTAAAAATCAGTTTAAAAGCACATTATGATAAACGTGCAAGAGGGTATGAAGTTTAATAGAAAACTGACTTTCAGTCGGAAGTTAAGCCATTGCTAAAAGCAGCTCAGACTGATAGAATTAGTAGTCATCGTCGTCATCATCAGCTTCGTCTTCGTCTTCCTCCTCCTCCTCATCATGCATTTCGTAAGCATCGTCGTAAGACTTTTTCTTCTTGAATGATGCGTCATCTTCATCATCTTCTCCTGCCTCAGCGATATCCTCATCTTTGACATCATCCGCGAAGTCATCTCTCAGCGTACCCTCGTCATAGTCCTCATCATCCTCAATGATCTGGTGAGCTTCGGTTACCGTCATACGGATGAGATAATAAATTTCTTCTGTTTCAAAAGGAAGTGCGGATACCCGTTTCCCATCTTTATTGGTAAAACTCACCAGGTTATCAGCAAAACCATTGGGGTAGGTCATTTTGACCTGGCTGGTCACTTCTTCAGGAAGGTTTTCATAATCTTTTACAATCCTCTTTTTATCCATAACTGATGCTAAAATTAGATAATGCTTTTAAGCGGTTAACTAAACAAATTTCCGACAGGGACAAAGTAGCACTATTCATATTATTTTTCAAAAAGCTGGATTTTTTTTTAATCAAGTTTATGGCTACGTCAACAGGAAGAATAATTTGTAACAGCAGATGCAACGAAATGCTGTCCTATTGCATCTTGTGATAAATAGCGGTTAGCCAATAGCGTTTACTAAACTATTTAAATTTATGAGCACACTCATCAGGGCAAATACTACTTTCATCCTGTTACTGGCTTTTTCAATCTCATCTTACGGGCAAAGCCCAAAGGATAGTGAAGCTATACAATTAGAGCTTGAAAAACTAAAGGTTCAGGCGCAGTATTCCATAGACTCTCTGAAGCTGGTGTATGAGAATAAGCTGAGTTCGGTGCAAAAAAATGCAGAGGACTCTATTCATCAAATCCAGGCTGAAGGGGAAAAAGAGTACCACAGTCTGCAGCAGGAAGCAGGAGTGGAGTTGGGGGAACTGCAGCGTAAAGCAGAAAAAAGTGTTTTCAGGACAAACTTAGAGAAAAAGCATCAGGAACTAGAAGCAAAGTATGCGCTGAAGCTATCAGCACTGGAAGCAGCATATGAAGCTAAGCTGAATGCTATGGAATCCTATTTCAGCCGTAAACTACATGCTATTGAACAAGAAAGACAGTTAGCATTAAATAAAATAGAAGCTGAATATCAGAAAGAATTGGCTTTATTAGAACTTCAAAATCAATAAAGCAATTGAAGATTCACTAAGAGATTTTTGCTGAGATGAGATACTTCTTTCTGATAGGGTTTTGCTTGCTGTTAAACTTCAGCACGCTGGCTCAGGGCATCAAAGGTACAGTATATTCCCCGGATGAAGAGCCGCTGCCCTATGCTACCATTTACATCAAAGCATTGGAGACGGGCTCCAGTACCAATGAACAGGGAAAGTATGAAGTATCTTTACCTTCAGGTAGCTATGAGCTGGTTTTTCAGCACCTGGGGTATGCTTCAGTATTAAAGCATATTGAGGTTGGAGACGCTTATGTCACACTAGACATCACCTTGCCTGATCAGGCCATACAACTGAAGGAAGTAGAGGTGAATGCCCGGGCCGAAGACCCTGCCTATACCATCATCAGAAAGGCAGTCGCCAAGAGTAAGTTTCATCGCCTGCAGGTACAGAAATATCAGGCTAAAGTCTACATCAAAGGGGCCGGACGGGTAAAAGATGTCCCCTTCTTTCTGGAGAATGCCATGAAAAAAGAAGGCGTAGATTCCTCAACGGTTTTTCTGACTGAATCAGTAAGTGAGCTCACTTTTGAGCAGCCCAATACGATCAAAGAAAAAGTTATTTCTATAAGAGCCATAGGCGAAGAAAATAATACCAGTCCCAACGGCTTCATCAATGGCAGCTTGTATGAACCGGAGCTCGCCGGAGTGATCTCTCCGCTTTCTCCCCGGGCCTTTGCCTATTACAAATTCAGGTTTGCCGGCAGTTTCATGGATCGCAAGCACGAGGTCAATAAAATACAGGTGATACCTCGTTCCCGAGGCGATGATGTGTTTAACGGCTATATTTATATTGTAGACGATCTGTGGAGCATTCACAGCGTCAACATGTTTACCTACAAACAAGGCTTCAGGATCAGTTTGCAGCAAATGTATGCGCCTATACAGGAAGCTGTCTGGATGCCGGTGAGTCACAACATTGAAGTGACAGGCAAAATCTTCGGCATTGACCTGGAATACAAATACCTGGCTACGGTAAGCGACTATGACATTACCCTCAACCCTGATCTTCAGGTAGATCTTGTCGTAGTAGATGAGAAGATTGAGAAAGAACTGGCTGCCGCTCTGGAAAAGGAAGAGAAGCTGGATAAGGAGGTCAATCTGGGTGACTCGGCCAGCGTATTTAAAGAACAGAAGCGCTTCACCCGCAAAGAACTCCGCAAGACCCTCAAAGCTTATGAGAAAGAACTGGAAAAGCGGGAAGAAGCTCCGGATGTGGTAGAGAACCGAAGCATGACGGTTGATTCAACTGCGTACCAGCAGGATTCTACCTACTGGGCTTCCATCCGGCCGGTGCCCCTTACCGACATGGAAAATAATAGCTATCAGAAGCTGGATAGCATGGCGGTAGTAGAGAAAGAAGAAAAAGAGGCTGAAGAAAGTGGTACTTCCCGCCCCAGAAGACATCTGGGTATAGGCAAAGTCATCTTCGGTACCACCATTGACCTGGGTGAACATACTTCTCTGGAATACAAATCCCCTTTGAGTGAGTTGAACTTTAATGCAGTAGAAGGCTATCAGTTCACCATACCCTTAGTGCTGCGTACTCGTATGTTTGAAAAGTCTTTGCAAATAGCTCCCACCGCTCGTTATGCCTTTGCCAGAGATAAGGTAACCGGAAAGTTAGCAGTAAATTATTCGTTAGGCGAAACCCACTTCCAGCTGGAAGGCGGGCGCTATGTCAGTCAGTTTAACAGCCAAGATCCTATTCATCCTTTCCTTAATACCTTCACTACGCTTTGGTATGAGCAGAACTACATGAAAATCTATGAAAAGGATTATGTGCGACTGGGACTGAGGCGTAAGATCAGCGATAAGCTGAGCTGGCAGGCGGAGCTGGAATGGGCGAAACGAAGGCAACTTTACAACAGTACCTCGCATAGCTGGAGAGATCTGGAAGCCAGGGTGTATACCCCTAATGCACCAGCGAACATATCACTGGAAGATACCTCTTTCCCCAGCCATTATGCGTCTAGTTTTTCATTACAGATACAGTATAAGCCTTTTCTGAAATACAGGATCAGAAACGGAAAGAAAAGTGTCATCAATCCTTCTTCTCCTGAGTTTCGCCTGAGCTATCGTAAAGGGATACCAGATGTGCTAAACAGTGAGGTAGATTATGATATGCTGGAAGTGGGCGTACAGCATCAGTTTGAGATAGGCGTAAGAGGGCGGCTGGACTATAATATATATGCCGGCAGTTTTCTAAATAATGAGTCACTCTACTTTATGGATTTCCAGCACTTTAATGGTAACCAAACGATCATACAAATGAGTGATCCGGTAGGTAGCTTTCGCTTGATGGATTATTATTTATACAGTAGCAGTGAAAGGTATCTGGCAAGCCATTTTTACTATCAATTCCGCAAATTTCTATTTACACAGATCTTTGAGGTGCGTTTGTTAGGCATCAAAGAAAATATCCTTTTCAATTATCTGAAGACAGATCAGTCGCCTCACTATATGGAAGTTGGCTATAGCCTGGATAATGTGCTGCGGTTTTTAAGGGTAGAAGCTGTCGCGAACTTTGAGGATGGCACATATCAAAATTTCGGGCTGAGAATAGGCATCGCCACTACACTGGAAGACCTATTCAACTGACAAAAAAAAGGTTTGCCAATAATGACAAACCCTAACTACACTACCTAATCTATGAGAAAAAAGTTTAAAAAATTTAAAGTGATATTCAGCTTAAAAAGTTATTAGATAATTTACAAGCACCTTGCCAACCCGCTTTTTATGCCAGATCAGAGGCTCAATTCTAAATATTGGGGGAAGGTTTTCTACATTGGTGAGGAATTGTCTGCGCTCAACTGTGGAATTTCTTTTTCACTATAAGTGCAAGCACTTAAATGTGGATAAGCTTGCTGCAATGAAAGGAAATCTGTTCTTTTATTATTATTTTATATCTTCTTGCTGCAAGCAGAGAGAAACCTGATTGAATAGCACATCGCTCATAACCTCTCATAATCCATGAACCGCAATACTGACTATAAAATACCCGATCAGACTCGTATTGGTCATGTACACCTCAAAGTGGCCGTTCTTCAACGCTCTCTGGATTTCTACTGTGGCTTGCTTGGTTTTGAACTAATGATGAAGTATGGTAAAGACGCTGCTTTTATCTCTGCCGGGAAATACCACCATCATATCGGTTTGAATGTGTGGTACAGCAAAGATGCTCCCCCTGCTCCCAAGAGAGCTCCCGGACTATTTCATACCGCCATTGCCTACCCCAGCCGGAAAGATTTGGCCCTTATATTTCAAAGGTTGCGCGATGCTAACTATCCCTTTACTGGGGCTGCTGATCATGGAGTCTCCGAAGCACTTTATCTGGATGACCCTGACGAAAACGGTGTGGAACTCTACTGGGACAGGCCCAGGGAAGAGTGGCCTAAGAAACCTGACGGCTCCCTGGACATGTATACCGCCCGTCTGGATGTAGAAAGTCTGCTTAGCGAATTGAAGTAGCAGAGCAAGCTTAATTTACTCCTGCTTTTGGTAAACCCGCACATACTCTACTTCCATGCTTTGGGGCCAGATGTCTTCGTCTACGCCCTCAGCTCCCCCCCAGTCGCCGCCCACCGCTACATTGAGGATGAGGTAGAATGGCTTATCAAATGGCCAGGCGGCTTCATTCCCTTTATTTTCAAAGCTGTGGTATAGCGCTCCATCCAGAAACCACTCAATCTTCTCGGGAGTCCATTCAATAGCATATTTGTGAAAAGACTCATTGAAGTCTGGCACCTTTATCTGCTTGCCTACCTGTGTTCCTTTGGTATGATTATAAGCTTCGGTATGCACTGTGCCATGCACTACTCCCGGATCAAAGCCCACATGTTCCATAATGTCTATATCACCATCGCGGGGCCAGTTGAGCTTTTCCACATCCGGCAGCATCCAGATGGCCGGCCAGGTGCCTTTACCTTCCGGAAGGCGAGCGCTTACTTCTATCCTACCATACTGCCAGTCAGCACGGCCGCGAGTTACCAGCTTGGCGGAAGTATAGCTGTTATCCTGAAAGTTTTCCTGCCGCGCCGTAATGATCAGATGACCATCTTTCACCTGCACATTGTCAGGGTCTGCTTCTGTGTAGTACTGTAGTTCGTGGTTACCCCAGCCGTGCCCACCGGTATCATAAACCCACTTCTGTGGGTCAGGCTTACCATCTTCTTCAAACTCGTCCGACCAAACCAACTGCATATTTTCCTGTGCCTCGGCACATTGCAGGAAAATAAATAGTGTAGCAATCAGATGTAAAATCAAAAATCTGTTCATTGTATTTAGGTTGTATCTGTCTGAAAAACTACAAAAAATGTATCAGTCTCACTGTCAAGTCTATAGTTTTTATTATTAAATTAGCCATTTAGTGAATATAAAAGAAGATCATGTTGATTGCCAGCCGATACCTTTGCTTATTATTCTGTATTATTAGTATTGATCTCTATGCCCAATCTTCTGCAAATCCCTGGAAGCTTTTGTCTGATGTAGAGATCAAAGACCGCTATGATGAAGCTGAGGGCTATGAAGTATCTTATCCGGTGTTTGGTGGTAAAGCAAAAAGCCTGGACGGTAAGACCATCACAGTAGAAGGATATATGATTCCTTATGAAGTCTACCTGGGACCCAAGTATTTTATCCTCTCATCTTTGCCTATCGCCGCCTGCTTCTTCTGCGGAGGAGCGGGACCGGAGACAGTTATGGAGGTGTTTACTCAGGAGTCGGTAGAACTGACCAATGAAACCATCAAAGTAAGAGGCCGGCTTGAACTGAATCCCGACGATCCCGACCGTATGATGTACATCCTGAAAGATGCTGAGTTAGTAGATTGAATTTGAAAATTGCAAATTACAGATTGAAAATTAAGACTCTGTTAACCAAGACTACGCCAATCTAAAACTATAATTTCATTAAACCATAATACGATCGCAACGCGTCGCGGGGGTTATTACACCCAGAACCTTAATTATTATATAACACCACGAACTTTGACCACCAAAACACTAAAAACTATAACACCACGAACCATAACACTATCCTATGAAACCTAGCCGATTAGTACTTTTGTTTTTTTTATTTTGCTGTTCCTCAGTTGTATTCGCCCAGCAAGAAGAGGAATCTGAAATGATCCGTAGCATCTATGATGAAACTTTGACACAAGGCGAAGCCTATGAAAACCTGCGTTACCTCTGCAAAAATATAGGAGGACGAGTTGCCGGTTCTCCGCAAAATGCCGCTGCTGTAGAGTGGGGTAAGCAACTGATGGAAGCATATGGCTTTGATAAAGTTTTTCTTCAGGAAGTAACCGTTCCTCACTGGGTAAGAGGAGAGAAGGAGATTGCCCGTATCGTCAATTCCAAAAAACTGGGTACTCAGGAAATGAATATCACTGCCCTGGGCAATGCGGTAGGCACTGGCCCCGAAGGCATCGTAGCCGAAGTGGTGGAAGTACAGAACTTTGAAGAGTTGAAAGCCTTGGGGCGTGAGCAAGTAGAAGGCAAAATTGTGTTCTTCAACCGCCCTATGGACCAGACGCAGATACAGACCGGAACCGCCTACGGTATGGCAGGGAATCAGCGACGAGGTGGCCCCTCTGAAGCCGCCAAATATGGCGCAGTCGGCGCGATGGTACGATCACTCTCTACTGATTTTGATGATTATCCGCATACCGGAAGTACCGTCTATACTTTTAATGTACCTAAAATCCCTGCCATCGCCATCAGTACCAATGATGCTGATCTGTTGAGTGACCTGCTCAAAGACGACCCTGAGCTTGACTTCTATTTTGAAACCCACTGCCAGATGCTGGAAGATGAAATCTCCTACAATGTGATAGGAGAAATTACAGGCACTGAAAAACCTGAAGAATATATTGTAGTAGGGGGACACCTGGACTCCTGGGATCTGGCGGAAGGCGCACATGATGATGGTGCCGGAGTAGTACACTCCATAGAAGTACTGCGTACCCTCAAAGCCATAGGCTACGAACCTAAGCGCAGTATCAGAGCGGTACTCTTTGCCAATGAAGAGAATGGCCTTGCCGGAGGTAAGAAATATGCTGAGCTGGCTGAAGAGAATAGTGAAAAACATTATGCCGCCATTGAGTCAGATGCAGGAGGCTTTACGCCCCGGGGTTTTAGCATGGATGTGAGCGACGAAGCTTACGAACGCATACAAAGCTGGGCTCCTCTGTTAGCACCCTATGATCTGCATAAGTTTAACAAAGGGGGGAGCGGAGCAGATATTAGCGCCCTCAAACCACAAGGAGTAGAGCTGATAGGCTTACGCCCTGACTCTCAGCGCTATTTTGACATGCACCATTCTGCTCAGGATGTATTTGAGATTGTCAACCGCCGTGAATTGCTGCTGGGTGCTGCTGCCATGTCTTCTCTGGTTTACCTAATAGATAGTCAGGGCTTGTACGAAGATCAGCGGGGGAAATAATTGACAGCTGTTGCTATGAATAAATCAAGCGCGCGTTTAACGCAGTGTAACGCGTGCCTGCTCTAGGCATTACTTACCAGGAGCTATTAATGCCATACAACAGTTGAAAACCCTGCTTAAAAAGTTTCATTTCTCAGCACGAGCGGCCCTCAAAAACCATCCTCAAAAACTGGAAGCTTTAGGATCAGGGGGTATAGCATGTAGCGGGAAAAATGAATGAATATAGAAGGGTATAAAACGAATAATGAAGGTGGTTTGTGTCTCAACTAGACTCAGGGTATAAGGTATAAGAAAAGGTAAAAAAACAGGTACATAACTGTACCTGCCTTTATACTTTCACATAAATTATATTCCTTATAAGCGTACAAAGTTATATCTGGATTGTTAACTCAGCGTTACCATAGCATTACCAAAAAATAAAAGCAGCCCTCAGAGAAAGCTGCCTTTAAAATAGCATTTTAAATAACTTTAATTGGCTGATGAAAGTATGCTAAAGGTAGTGCATGCAGGTTAACTCATTGTTTAGTAAAGGTTATCGATACAATAAGCTTTCTGGGCAATGATACTGGAAGAGTAAGCAGCCAAGACATCATTTACCATTTTTCGCATGGCCACTATGCTTTTACTCAGGCTGATAGGCAGGACCTCTAAGTACCTTTCCGGCTCTCTGTCGGGTAAATGCACCTTCATCAACTGCCAGCTGACCATTGACCATCACATAAAGCATACCTGCAGGGTACTGATGGGGTTTTTCAAAAGTAGCCTGATCTTTAATCGTAGCAGGGTCAAAAATTACGAGATCGGCAAAAGCATTTTCCTGTATACGGCCTCTGTCTTTCAGCCCCATGCGGTCAGCAGGCATTTGCGTCATCTTATGAATTGCCTCTTCCATCGTGATGATGTTCCGCTCCCTGGCATAATGACCAATTACTCTGGGAAAAGTGCCGTACCACCGGGGGTGAGGGTGACCTTCTCCAAAGCTGGCCAGCTGACCGTCGGAGGCAATCATGGTCTGTGGATGCTGCATGATGCGGTCTACATCTTCCTGTTCCATCACATGGTAAATAACAGTACAGCCTCCTTGGGACTGTGCTTCAATGACAAGTTCGGCAGCATTTTCTACCGTAGGTTTCAGTTTGCGCCTCAAAAGCCAGTCGTGCAAAGTTTTGCCTTCCAGATCGGGCTGCCATTTTACTTTGGCAAACTGGATACGTTTGAGATCTCCTCCGGTACGGTTTTTTACGATGTTATAAATTATTCCCTGCTTTACACTATCGCGGAGCACCGGGTTTTCTATGGTTTTCAGGAAAGCATCTCCGCCACCCGACATACACCATGCGGGAAAAAGCACTGAGAGTCCGGTTTGGCTGGCTGTATAAGGATATTGGTCCATCATAATGTCAAGACCTGATTTCCTGGCAGAGTCTACCAGTGCGAGGGTTTGTACACTGCCTCCCCACATGGCAGGTCCCATTACCTTATGGTGGGTGAGTACTACGGGAATAGCAGCCTTTTCGGAGATGGTGATGGCTTCCTGTACGGCTTCTATTACTCCCAATCCTTCTTCTCTGAGATGAGAGGTATAAAAACCTCCGTATTGGCCAGCTACCTGGGATAAGGCAATGACCTCCTCTACTTCAGAGAAGGCTCCCGGTATATATTTTAAGCCTGTAGATATGCCAAAAGCCCCTTCCTGCATTCCCTGAGCTACCTGTACTTTCATACTCTCCAGCTCTTCCGGACTGGGGGCACGGTTTTCCAGGCCCATCACATTTTGACGTACGGTATTATGTCCCAGCAGGTACGCCACATTAATGCCGGTACCTACCCGCTCTACCGTATCCAGATATTGGTTGAGAGGCCAGGGGCCTCGTCCGTCAGGGCCGCCCAGCGCGGTGGTTACGCCCTGGCGGAGCGTGCTTTCATTTTCCGGTACATCCAGCAGGGCATTCATGTGTACATGCAGGTCAATGAAACCAGGTGCTACAGCCAGTCCCTCAGCATCAATCTCACGTCGGGCAGTTTCTCCCTGCAAATCACCTATTTGTACGATTTTATCGCCTTTGATAGCAAGGTCCATGGAGGACGGAGGGGCAAGACTGCCATCGTATACCAACCCATTGCGGATGATGATATCAAATTCTGGAGCAGGTTGGCAGTAGCAACACAAAAGAATAAACAAAGAGAAAAGCAGCGGAAAAAGATTACGCATTTGCAGATTATTGATTAGGATATAGAGCTTCCTAACTTATTTATTTTGGAGCTTTTCTACAATTCTAAGCGCATTTTTGTAAATCCTTACTTCCTCTTCTGATTCTTTTCCATCAGCTTTACGACTTCGATAAGTTTTTCCTGCAGGGCCTCGCGGTCGCGTTGGTTTTCCCTGAGCAGGCGGTACAGGCGCTTAAGCTCTGTTTCAGGCCGCAGGCGAAAGAGCCTTTGCAAGAAATCTACGAAGATCAGTCCCTGCCGGGCTTTGGTGATCACTCCTCTTAGCTTGAAGGAGCGGGTGGCGTACTTGAGGCGGGCAATCTGGGAGATGCGAAGTGTACGCAGGAAAGAAACAAAAGGCAGCAGTATGATGAGCAGGTCAATCCAGTTCTTTTTCACATAGGGAAGCTTACGATTGCTGATGGAGATCATCAGGATAAACTCAAAGGTAAAAGCACACCAGATAAAAGTTTGTACCGAATCCAGGATGAGGTCAATCTTGAGGTCAGGCATCTCTTGCTTTATCTCTCCCAGAAACTTCCATTCAATGATGAGTACCGGTACAATCAGCAGAGCAATGCCGATCATAGGTAGTACAAAACGTCTTTTAAGTTCTGTAAATAAACCTTCGTTTACTTTGCTCCAGTGCCAAACTGGAATCCAGATGTAGCAGCCCCGGCTAATATCGCGCGAACCGATACGCAGAGGAGGAAAAAGCAGGGTAAGCAGACGCCTTCTTTTTTCCGGACTGTTCATGCGCTCTTTACTTCTATGACGCATATAAAAGAGAAGACCCAGATCCACGGCAAAGAGGAGGTACACCAAGCCACTCAGCCCGATAAGCCAGGGCAGAAACGCCTGGAAGATAGGAGAGAGCTCCTCTTCAGTAAAAGCAGTCACCAGCGCGCCAATCAGCAGCAGGCTCAGTACGCCCAGATAAAACATGGGCTGAGCCGAGCGTGCGTCATAGGTCTTTAAGGCACTATCATTATTGATGTGCTGATGGTTGCGAATCTGAAAATCCTCATTCTGCTCTTCTTCTATAAGTTGTTGTATGGTAGGAACATGCTGGATCCGATCAAGTGTATCTACTTCATTCAGCACCGCTTTGACACGGCGAAACAGCAAAGGATTATCCATCTTCTTAAGCTGACGGATGACCTCTTCTTTCTGCTGATCTTGTTCTGTAGTGTCCTTTATTTCTTTTTCTTTATGCATACGCTAAGTTTGCATCAAGCTTATATATTAATTTAACCCTGAAAATAGACAATAGGGCGGCAAGCTTACAGTTTATTATTAAAAAATTTGGCATAGGGGAATATACATATCCAAATGAGATTAAAAGTATCTGGCTTTATTGTACTCCTGATAGCCGCTTTAGGTTATTATTGGGCTTTGCCTGATCCGCTTTTCAGGCCGGTATATTCTACGGTCTTGGAAGCCAGGAACGGGCAACTGCTGGGTGCAGCCATCGCATCAGACGGGCAGTGGCGCTTTCCTCTTTCAGATACAGTGCCTCCTAAGTTCAAAGAAGCGATCATCGCTTTTGAAGATGATTATTTTGAATTACATCCCGGCATTAACCCTTTTTCCTTAGTACGTGCTGCCCGGCAAAATATAGAGACAGGCAGGGTAGTCAGTGGCGGCAGTACTTTAACCATGCAGGTGATCCGCTTGTCCCGCAATGGGCAGGCCAGAACCGTATGGGAAAAGCTCAAAGAAATCATACTGGCTACGCGTTTAGAACTGGCATATTCCAAAAATGAAATTCTGGCACTATATGCTGCTCACGCTCCCTTTGGGGGTAATATCGTAGGACTGGAAGCTGCGGCCTGGCGCTATTTCGGAAGGCATCCGGAGCAATTGTCCTGGGGGGAAACCGCTACGCTGGCAGTACTTCCCAACAGTCCTTCTTTGGTATATCCCGGTAAAAATTCTCCTGAACTGATGCGCAAGCGCAACCGGCTGCTGGATAAGCTTTACAGTAAAGGGGTAATAGATTCTTTGAGCAATGTGCTGGCTAAGCGTGAACCTTTGCCAGGCAGACCCAATGCCTTGCCCACCCTAGCCCCCCATCTGCTGACCCGCATCCGGCAGGAAGGTTTTGAAGGTAAGCGGGTGCGTTCCAGTATTTCACCTCCTCTACAGCAGCAAATTAATCAGATCATTGCGCAGCATCATCAGAAGCTGAAAGGTAATGGCATCTACAATGCAGCGGCAGTGGTGCTGGATGTCAAAAGTGGAGAGGCTATCGCTTATGTAGGGAATACCAGGCCTGAAAATGGAGGCGAGCATGCTGCTTCGGTAGATATTATTACTGCTAAGCGCAGCACCGGCAGTATTCTCAAGCCCTTTTTATACGCGGCCATGCTGCACGAAGGTAGCCTGCTGCCCTATGCGCTGGTACCCGATGTGCCTACCTATATTGATGGCTTTGTTCCCAAAAACTTTGATGAAACCTATGATGGGGCCGTAGCTGCCGATGAGGCATTGGCACGATCACTCAACATACCGGCAGTACATATGCTCAGGGATTATGGCATTGAGAAATTTCATTTTCAACTCCGGCGTATGGGCATGACTACATTAAACCAAGCCCCCGCTTATTATGGCTTAAGCCTGATACTGGGAGGAGCAGAAGCTACCCTCTGGGATCTGAGCGGCATGTATGCCAGTATGGCTCGTACTATGAATCATTATTTCAAATATCCCGAGCCTAAGAGATATGCTCTGGCAGACTATCATGCTCCCACTTATCAACTAAGTGAAGCAATAGAGGCGGATGTAAAAAGGCAGGAGCATGGACTGTTGGATGCAGGAGCCATATGGTATACCCTGGAAGCAATGGCCAAGGTAAGGCGGCCCGCTAACGAAAGTGGCTGGGAGTATTTTGATTCCTCTACCAAACTGGCCTGGAAGACAGGAACCTCCTTTGGCTTCCGTGATGCCTGGGCGATAGGTTTGAGTTCTCGCTATGTAGTAGGCGTTTGGGTGGGCAATGCTGATGGGGAAGGTCGTCCTGGACTTACCGGTTTATCTGCCGCAGCACCAGTCTTGTTTGACATAGTGCAACTCCTGCCAGAATCTGATTGGTTTAACTATCCGGGAAGCGATATGGCCAGTACGTTGATTAGTAGGCAAAGTGGTTATCGTGCTGCCAGAAACTGTAGGGATACCGTTCGCATGGATATTCCTAGGGCAGGATTGAAGTCAGCGCTATGTGATTATCATCAACTGGTGCACCTGGATGGTGAGGGTAAATATCGTATACATAGCGAATGCGCAACGGTAGGGGAGATGCAGCACGAAAGCTGGTTTGTGTTACCGGCGGTACAGGAGTGGTATTACCGCAGGCATCATCCTGCCTATCGCAAATTACCACCATTCCGAACGGATTGCCAGTCGCTGAATCAGCATTTGGCATTACAGCTTATTTATCCCTACGAGAATGCCCGTATCTATGTGCCTACCGAACTGAATGGCAAGCGAGGTAAATCTATATTTGATGCAGCCCACCGTGACCCGAAGGCCAGCATTTACTGGCATCTGGATGGTGAATATGTAGGAATGACACAAGATCAACATCAGATGGGTTTAAGTCCCGAGCCAGGGCAGCATACCCTTACACTGGTAGATGAGCAGGGCGAAAAGCTGGAGCGTACATTTACCATCTTAGGGAAAGCGCAAAGCAGCCCTGAGCTCAGGTAAGCAGGTAGCTTTGTCAGCTTTTACATGCCTGAAGTCTCCTGTAAGAACACTGAGCATCATCATAAGCCTTCAAAGCTCTCTAAGGAATTCTGTGAAGACACAGGCCAGGAGTAGGCAGGAGGAAAAAATCTGCCCGATCTTTTGAGGGCTTACCAACCCACGTAAGCCGGAGGCTGTATACCATTCATGCGCAGGTAAATCACAAGCTGCCCCCGATGGTGCGTCATATGGTCGCGCATAAGCATAAGCACTCTTTTTTTATTGGTTTCAATTCGGTTGAAGAGGTTGACAGGCTCGTTTTCTTCACCTGCTGCCAATGCATGATAAGAAGTGTCCACTGTGGCAATAGCCTCTCTCAGGATCTGCATGATTTCCTCTTTGCTCTTTCCTTCTGCTTCCAGGTCAAAATCTGCCATGTCTTCATCCTGGATGTAGGTAGCATTCAGAAAATAGATATTTGCAGCAGTGTGCATCAGTTGTTCCGCAAAAGTGAAAATCTCTTCAGTAGGCTGATAAGCATAAAGTTCAGCGGGCATGGCCTCTGCTACTTCCAGTAGGTATTCACCGGCACGTTGCCATACCGGATAAAAGTCATCAGCAAACTCGTTCTCCAAAGCAATTTCGGTTTGGGCAAATCCTTCCGGTAAAAAAAGCACGCTTAAAATCAGGGCCACTAAAAATGTTCTTTTCATGTTGACTTATTATTATAGTCCGCGATAGAAATCCGCAGGTACTCCTCTCACACCAGGCTCTGCCACAAACAATCCGCCTGCCTGAGGGTATTCCTCCATTTGTTCTTCGCTCATGCCAATGCTGGCAGTAGTGATATATAGTTTGTCTAAGTTTTCTCCTCCAAAGGCACAAGCAGTTACGTTTAAGGCAGGGACATCTATCTTTTGCACCATTTCACCCGTTTCCGGATTATAGCGGCCTACCATGCCGCCTCCCCAGTGTCCTATCCATAACATGCCTTCTTCGTCAATGGTCATACCGTCAGGGGCCCCATTTTCCTGCGGTACGTTGATCACTACCCGGGGAGAAGAAATTTCTCCGCTTTCAATATCGTAGTCAAATGCTTTTACCTGTCGGGTAGGCGTATCAATGTAGTACATGGTAGTGTTATCCAGCGACCAGATGATGCCATTAGAGATGGTAACGCTATCCAGTTTTTGCGTGATTTGCTGATCTTGATCCATCCTATATAAGGACGCGGCGCCTTTTTTACCTTTTAGATGCATAGAGCCTACCCAGAAACGACCGAGCGGATCACATTTTCCATCATTAAAACGAATGCTATCTTCCAGTGGATTGGCAATGAAGGTGAGTTTGCCATCCTGAAGGTCCATGCTATGTATCCCGTTTTCCAGAGCAACCAATGCCCCTCCACTTTCAATTGGGACTACTGTTCCCACACGCTCTCCTGTAGAAAAAAAGTTGTCTTTATTGATTTCAGGAGTATATAAGTGGAGCTGTCTTTTTTCTATGTCTACCCAGTAGAGTTGCTGGGTTTCATGGTTCCAGATCGGCCCTTCTCCCAGTAAGGCGGTATTCTCAAATAAAAGTGTTGCCTCCATAGTAGTAGTTTCATGATTAGGTGAGCATGCGCTCATTATACAAATGAGTACATATAGACTCCAGCTGATTTGTTTTCTCATAAGAATAGGTATGTTCACTATTGACAGTAGTTACAAGGTTATAGAAAATAAATTATTCTGACAAAGTAGCGCGTCTTTTTGCAGGGGTAAATAAATAATGTGCTTAAATAAATAAGGGCGGTTAACATACGTCATTTGCCCATAAGCATTCAAATCTTGGCATATGATAGACAGTGCTTAGAAAAAACTCATAAAAACATGGTGTATTTTGAGGCTTTTTAATATGTTCAGTTGTATTGATTTATGGATATATTATGTTTAATTTGAGAAAATACTCATTTTTTGCAGACTTTTGATAGGGATGAAATCACCTGATAATAAATTACTATCTATTTTAACTTTTTATGACACGAGTGCTGGTTATTGACGACGACGAAATAAATAATTTCACAGTAGATGCGATCCTGAGTCGGACTGATTTTATTCACGAATATGAAATCAAGGATGGAGGGTGGTCGGCACTGGAATATTTACAGGATGCGGAAGGAAAAGAAATATACCCTGATCTGATTTTTGTAGACATCAATATGCCTGAAATGGATGGCTATGAGTTTCTGGAAAGGTATGAACATAAGTTTTGGAAAAAACACGAAGACACCCGGGTTTATATGCTAAGCAGCTCAATTAGTGAGGCAGATAAAGAGCGTGCACTTAGCTTCAGTTGCATTTATGAGTATATTACCAAGCCCCTGAACCGGGCAAAGCTTTCCAAGATTGTATTGGAGCATTAGTTAGCAGGAGGGACATAAAAAAGCCTTGACTCCCGTGTTTCAAGAAGAAGTCAAGGCCGTGGAATCTATGATACTGCTTATTGTAAAACAGTATGTCTACCTACCGTAGACTGGTTTTGGATTGGTGTCCCCTCCTCATGCTTCAATCAGATGATCAATTGAACAAAAGGGATGCCAAAACCAATTTTTTTGCTTTAGATATTACATGCTGTCTTGATGTCAGCGTTTCATGCTATTTTGACAGTTTTTTTACGACAGTTGATCATTATGCGCAGCAAAGGAGCTGCGGGCAGCTTTCCCAGTTTTCTTCAGCAGCATCAATGCATTCTTCCCGAATGCTCCATATCTGATCGGGGCTCCAGCGTTTATGCATTCTTTCTATCTGAAGCCAGTTCTCAATGTAATTTTTATGGTACCTCTTCTTAAAAGTCGCGATCTGTACCGGAGCGATCTCAATTTCTGTAATAATTTCCGGATGGAAAGCATTTCGCCTCCCCACCAGATTATATATAGAGTTATTAATTTGGATAAAACATCGGGCTTCAGGTATGGATGTTAAGCCATAATAATTCAGTACAGCCTTCACTTCAGGATGCGAAGTTTCTGTCATATTGTATGTGCAAAGTGTCAGGCGTACTCCTTTGATGTTGTTTTCAAAAGCCAGTTGTACCAAGAATGCATGCTTGGCACTACAGGTGCCCCTTCCTTCATGCAAAACCAGTTCTGGCTTTCTTTTGTCCGAGATACGCCCGTAAGGCAGGGCGCGCAGATGAGTAATTACATCCTGCAAATTCTGCATACCCCTTTTCAGGCAGAGCTGTGATATTTTTCCTTTGGGTTGAATCTTTATGTTTACTATTGCAGGCTTTTTCATAGCTAGGTCTTTAAAAAATTGATAGGCTTAACTTCAGGATGCGTTTTTTTGACAAATGGTTGCAGCCTGTGTTAAAATTTACGTACAGTACTAACTAATGTTAGGTACAATGTAATACAAAGTAGTGGGTTTTATATTTTACATGCAAGTTTTGGCAGGAAAATTTTACCGGAAAAAAAGCGGCCAGTCTAAGGGGTATACACGGCAGATGGTGAAGTCACACCAGCTTTGATTGCTTTTTTACCATAAAATAGTAAACCAGAAAACCTAAAGAGATCATTACCGCCTCCACACCGAAGGGTAAAGGTGAGTCGTAAGCATGAGGAATAAATTCCAACAGGATCAGGCCAATACCACCAAAAAAGGCTACCATCCCCCATTTCAAGGCAGTGTGAGGGTTATTATCCAGTTTAAGTGCATTTATAGTTTTTTCGTCCAGGGCATTATTATCAATCATTTTCTTTCTTAGAAAATGCTCGCTGAAAGCTTTGATAATACTTACGGTACCAAAAAAGATAGTTCCGAGGATAATCGCGGGTCCGATGAATTCCATAATTAATATGATTTTGTTGTTTCTGCCGCATTAGACAGTACTCCTTAGATTATGTTGCAGGAAATCTGAAAAAAAAATTGCAACCTTTATAAGTATCTATTGTCTAACGCGACAATGAAGGATGATCATACAATAGTCAGAAGCGTATTGGCAGGAGACCAGGGGGCTTTTCGTGAGCTTGTCAAGGCGCACGAAAAGCTGGTATTCCATATGGTCAACCGACTTATAGACAGGCAGGAAGAGAGAGAAGATTTATGTCAGGAAATTTTTTTAAAAGTCTTCCGAAACTTATCCAAATTTAAATTTCAGTCACAACTCTCTACCTGGATAGCCAGTATTGCGTACAGGACGACGATCAATTATCTGAAAAAGCAAAAAAGGTTTACAGAAACTGATCTGGAGGAGGTTTCATTTAGCCTGGAAGATATACAACTCAATGCTGAGCAACGTATAGATAGGCAGCATATTCATCAATATGTACATGGGTTAATCAGGCAGTTGCCTTTGCAATACCGTACAGTATTGACACTTTATCATTTGGAAGAAATGTCTTATGCTGAGATTGGTAAAATCAGTGACATGCCGGAAGGCACTGTAAAAAACTATATTTTCAGAGCACGTAAGATATTGAAAGAAAGACTAGAGAAAGTATTCAAAAAGGAGGAGCTCTTATGAAAAAGTTAAGCGATAAAGAAATTCAGGATTTATTGGAGTCTAAAAAACAATATCTGTCTGATGAAGATTTGGATGCCTATAAAACCTATCAATTGCTCTTTGATACATTGTCGCAAGAACCTGATGAAGGCTTGCCAATACACTTTGCAGAAAAAGTAAGCCGGAAAGCAATGCGATTGGGTGTGCAAAAACAAATAAGAAGATATTGGCTTATGGTAGGTTCAAGTATTCTTTTTACCCTGTGTATTTGTGCAGCATCCCTTTTTGTTTATCAATTACCATCAGCCATAGCTATATTCAAGTGGGTGAGTGAAGTGCGCTGGATCGTGTTATTTTCTGTATCAATGTTTGCCTTGATACAGTTTGCAGATTACTGGCTCATGGACAAAAAAAGACTCTCTCAGGATTCATAATTGCACTACGCCTGCAATTTTTTTTTCTATAAATACCCGTAAAAATTGTGTGGTCAAAGTTCAGAAAAGGTGCGAAGCTCACAATAAAAATTTTTTTTGTTCAGGGATTCTACATGCGTAATAAATGGTATGGTTTTTTCTTATAATTTACTAGGCTAAGTCATTTTTAGTGATTTGGTAGTCGGTATGATTGGAGTACAGCAAAATGTTTATAGCTCATTATTATTAAGATAGCAACAACATTCTGTTGTTTACGTTGCGTTATAAGTAAAAATTTTTAACAAAAGTTAACATTTTCATATTTGTTAACAGGTAGCTTGAACTCTAAATTTTAGTATCATGAAAACCGAGAAAACAGTAGCCTCCATTTACAAAGATAAGGGCACAGTATATCGTAGCTACCATAACGGGTGGCTGAAAGCTGTGGATAATTTTGATAAGTACGTTAAAGATTTTAAACCAAAGCGGGCATATAAATTTCATAATGCCTGAAACACACGCTAGATGATTTTTTTAAGTTTGCCGTATAGTTTTTCACTAGGTAAACCCACTACGTTGAAGTAAGAGCCATCAATATGGGTGATGCCAATCATGCCTATCCATTCCTGAATGGCATAACCACCTGCTTTGTCAAATGGATGGTAGTGTTTGATATAATGATTGATCTCTTCTTCGTCCAGCTTTCTGAAGGTGACGCTGGTAATATCGCGAAAACTTTGGTGCTGTTCAGCCAATGTAAGGCACACGCCCGTAATGACCTGGTGGGTGGTATCAGAAAGTTGCTGTAGCATCTGAAAAGCTTCCTTTTCATCGGCAGGTTTATTCAATACAGACTGACCTACGACTACGGTAGTATCAGCAGTAATGATAATTTCATCCGCTTCCATCGTTTTCTGATGTGCTCTGCCTTTCTTAATGGCCAGGTATTCAGCAACTTTATCTACTTCAAGTTCGGCAGGGAAACTTTCTTCTACTTCCAGCGACCGTAGCTGGAATTTCAATCCCAGTTCGCTAAGTAGCTGCTGCCTGCGAGGAGAATTAGAGGCAAGTATTAGTTTATAATCTTTCTTCATGAATAGATCCGAATAGAAAGCCACAAATAACTTTGGGGTAAAAGTAAGTAGATTTTTGAGGAAGCAGATGCCCTCCATAACAGACCTCTTTGATTTGGGCGATGCTTACGCCATTTGTAATGAGTGCCATTTGTGCTTCACGAGTAGTGCTTACCTGATATAAACAACTGGCAAAACTCCTTTCATAAGCTATTTGATCAGACTTTCGTTGTTCCTGCCAGGCAATTCCCAGTACTTTTTCCAGAAAGAAATAATGCAATACTACTATATCAAGCTTTTTCAATGATGCGCTCAGAGGTAAATTCAACTCATGATGCAGCTCAGGCTTCAGTTGTATTTTATAACAATTATCTGCTAGAAGGAGCCCAAATGTCCAGGTCTTACCGGCGATGACTTCGGGAATATCACAATTATTTTCCTGGGATTTAAGCTCAAAATATACAGAACACTTGCTTAATAACTCATTAGTATCCATTGCAGAGATATTTTTTATCAACCTATGCGTAGGTAGTACTTTCAAGTCCTCGGATTCTGTATTGGTGATATACATCAGGTGAAAATTGTAACCTTCCTCCCCATGATGATGAGGGTTATTCTGCATCATTTTTCTCCGGTATATCAAAGAGCTTTCGTAACGATGATGCCCATCGGCAAGGATAATCTGTTTTTCAGCGAGTAGTGATAAGAACTGCTGAATTTTGTCTTTCTCACGAATGACACTCATCACGTCGCGAACGCCCTGAAAATCTTCGGCTTCATATAGCGCCTTTTCCATACTCTGATCCATTAGTGTTTCTAAACGATGTTCAGGGTCGGTATATAGACCATGCGTAGGGCTGGCGTTAAGTTGAGTGGCTTCCAGCAGTTGAGTTCTGTCATTTACAGAACTGGGGATGGTGTCTTCATGGCGTAAAACCACATTTTCTTCCCAGAACGAAGCTTCAATCATGCAGATGAACCCTTTGCGACAGTATTCTTTCTGATCACCGGGCAGGCGGAAAAACTGGTAGTATACATAAATACCAGGAATCTCATCCTGCGTAATAACTCCTTCTATCTTCCACTTTTCCAGGGTTTTGGCCGCCTGCTGAGCCGGTTGATCTCCTGAAGGCACGGAAAGGTGAATGCTATTGAGTGGATTTTGATAGAGTGCTGTTCTTTGTTTGGGAGAAACAACATCAAACGGAGGTGAAAGTTGATCTCCAATATTCTGAGTCAGCTTATCATTATATCTCCATGCTCTAAACGGACGAATTACTGTCATATTAGTGAACTACAAAAGATGACAAAAAAGGTTTAGGAGAACCTTCTTTGTTTCCATGCGTGCTGGTTATTACCAGAGGCGGGAGTAGGCCTGACCGGCTGATGATTTTTTTGCTGGTACAGATGTGAAGCTACAAAAGCTGCTACTTTTTCTAAGGTTTCATCCTTTTTCAGTTCAGTGAATTGTTCTACATCAAAATATTGGTCTACAAATTTAGTATCAAAACGCCCTGAGGTAAACGCTTCATGCTGCATCACAAAGCGGCAAAAATCAAGGGTAGTTGCTACGCCCGTAATCTCATACTCATGGATAGCCCTGAGCATTCTGCGGATAGCTGTGTCACGATCTTCCGCATGGACGATGAGCTTAGCGATCATCGGATCATAGTACACAGGAATTTGCATGCCTTCCTCAAACCCATCATCTACCCGGATGCCTGGGCCCTGGGGGCGGCGGTAAGTTTGTAGTTTTCCTGTATCAGGTAAAAAGTTATTGGCAGGGTCTTCCGCATACACTCTTATTTCAATGGCATGGCCATTGATGGATAAATCTTCCTGCCGGTAAGAGATAGCCTTTCCCTGGGCAATCAGTAACTGTTGTTTGACCAGGTCAATCCCACTGATCATTTCGGTAACCGGATGTTCCACCTGAAGGCGGGTGTTCATCTCCAGAAAATAGAACTGCATGTCTTGTCCCATGACAAACTCGACAGTACCGGCACCCACATAATCACAGGCTTTGGCTACGCCAATCGCGGCTTTACCCATAGCTTGGCGTACACTTTCTGTCATGATAGGAGAGGGTGCTTCTTCTATTACTTTTTGGTAACGTCTTTGGATAGAGCACTCTCTTTCAAAAAGGTGAAGAATGTTTCCATGCTGGTCACCAAGTATCTGGATTTCAATATGTTTTGGGCCTACAATAAACTTCTCAATAAACACAGAGCCATCTCCAAAAGCGGAAGTAGCTTCACTGACAGCCCTTTCCATTTGCTCTTCAAAATCCTTTTCTTTTTCAACGATGCGCATCCCTTTTCCACCACCGCCCGCACTGGCTTTGATCAAAATAGGGTAGCCTATTTCTTTAGCGGCAGCTTTAGCTTCATCGATATCAGTAACGGGTTGGTCAGTACCCGGAACAAGGGGAACGCCATACTTTTTTACTGCTGCTTTGGCAGCGAGTTTGCTGCCCATCGTCTCAATAGCATAGGGTGTAGGGCCTACAAAGATAAGATCTTCATCCGCGACACGCTGGGCAAAAGCAGCATTCTCTGAGAGAAAACCATAGCCAGGATGAATAGCATTGGCACCAGTCTGCTTACAGGCATCAATGATGTTGTCTATTTTCAGATAAGATTGAGAAGACTGTGGAGGACCTACACAGACGGCTTCATCAGCATAGAGAACGTGAGGAGAGTGCTGGTCAGCTTCGCTAAAAATAGCTACCGTAGGAATCCCTTCTTCCCGTGCAGTACGCATAATTCTTAAAGCAATCTCGCCCCGATTGGCTACAAGTAGTTTTTTAATTTCAGGCATAAAAAAGGAGTATTCTAATAATTTATTGATTTATTATTAACAAATGATGCGTTTCGTTTAAAATCAGCTAAGCGTACGCTCAAAATTAATGATATGATTCATTGTGGAGGAATTTTATAATGTTAACTTTGCCCGATAATCTAGTAAAATTTTGTTTACACATAACTGAGCAAACGTGGATTTATTCAAGAAATTTACGGTTGACATGGGGCCTTTGGGCAGACATGCAGGAGTAGAAGAGGGCTATTTTATGTTCCCCAAATTAGAGGGGGATATTGCGCCCCACATGAAGTTCAGAGGTCGCGAAGTCTTGACCTGGAGTCTTAACAGTTACCTAGGACTAGCCAACCACCCCGAAGTTAGAAAAGTCGACAGAGAAGCCGCTGAAAAGTGGGGAATGGCCTACCCGATGGGAGCCAGAATCATGTCGGGAAACACAGAAAAACATGATGAGTTAGAGAGGAATCTGGCCACTTTTGTGAAGAAAGAAAGTGCTATGTTGCTCAATTATGGATATCAGGGTATTTTATCTATTATAGATGCTTTGGTAGACCGTAAAGACATTATTGTGTATGATGCGGAATCTCATGCCTGTATTATTGATGGAGTGAGGTTACACATGGGTAAACGCTTTGTATACCCTAACAACGATATCAAAAACCTTGAAAAGCAACTAGCGCGTGCTACTAAGCTTGCCAAGGAAACCGGTGGGGGTATTCTCGTGATTACCGAAGGTGTATTCGGTATGTCGGGAAATATGGGAGCCCTGAAAGAAATTGTAGACCTGAAAGAAAAATATGAGTTCCGCCTTTTGGTAGATGATGCTCATGGGTTCGGCACGATGGGCCCCAACGGCTCAGGAGCTGGAGAAGAGCAAGGTGTACAGGAGGGTATAGACTTATACTTCTCTACCTTCGCAAAAGCTATGGCTAGCATTGGTGCTTTTGTAGCTGGCGACGAGCAGGTAATTCGTTATTTGCGCTATAATACACGTTCGCAGATATTTGCTAAGTCATTGCCTATGGTACTGGTAGAAGGTGGCCTCAAGCGTCTTGAAATGCTTAAGACTATGCCGGAATTGCGTGAAAACCTTTGGACAGTCGTCAATGCATTACAAAATGGCCTAAAAGAACGTGGTTTTAATATTGGAACTACGCAGACTCCTGTTACCCCGGTAATTCTGAGTGGTGGAGTAGGAGAGGCTGCCGCATTGGCATATGACCTAAGAGAAAATTTCGCTATTTTCTGCTCCGTGGTGATTTACCCGGTAGTACCTAAAGATGTGATAATGTTGCGCTTGATTCCTACCTCCGCACATACAGTAGAAGATGTGGAAGTAACCATAAAAGCATTTGAAGCAGTAAAACATAAATTGGAATCCGGCGTTTACAAAAAAGGTGAGCTGGCGGCAGCTTTCCAATAAATCTTAATTATTGGTAGATTTTTTTGCTCATTGTATAGCATATTAGCTATATTGCCGCCTAAACAACATTTTTCATACAACCAGACTTAACTATGAAAAGATTTGATCAACTTAGAGATTTAGTAATGTCCCTAGAAGGAGACTTCGAGAAGTTTTACGACAAAGAAAATCAGGCCGCAGGTACCCGCGTAAGAAAGGGGATGCAGGAACTGAAAAATTTGGCGCAAGAAATTAGAATCGAGGTACAGGATATTAAAAACAAAGCTTAGAATCACTTACACTGATTTTAAAGACATAAGGCAGTTCAGTTTTGAGCTGCCTTTTTTATTTTGTGGGGCGGACCAGGCATTAGAAAAAATATAAAATAGTTAGTAGTACTGGCTTTTCTTCTGCTAGCTTCAGGAAAAACGGCTATCGATTTTTCAGACCTGCTCTTCCTTTACATTTACAATCTTAACGTAGTACTGCATAAGATTGCATAGCTGGGTTAAAGTATCAGACTTGATCATCAGTTCATAAAAGGCCCGATGTTCTTCCATATCATTTCCAATCCGACATTTAGCATGGCTTAAAGCTAAAATTTTATCTAATACTTCGTTAGATTCCAGGTCAAGGTGAAATAGATAGTCGAAATCATTATTGATAAAGTCTATTACATGCTCATCTTTAAATTTACCCATCAAAGTTATGTTCTTATCGGTAAATTGCAGATAACCAAAAATCTTATTTCGGGCACGACGCTTATCATAACAAAGTACCTGTACTTCCTTTTTATCAGCTACCAGATGGTCTATAAACTCATCTATTGCGTGTTGCTTTTCATGATCATGAAACGTAACCAGTATGCCCACTTTCTGAGCTTTGTCGTAGTTAACGGTTTTGTGCTTAGCCTGAGCCTTTTTCAAGAGTCCGGGAAGCTGAAATTTGATGATTTTTCTGGTGATGAACATGAACATAGCACACTACAATTTTTGGGTGTTAAGCATATTTAAGAAATCTTGTTCAGAAATAATTGAAATGTTCAAATTTTCTGCCTTTTTACGCTTGGCAGGCCCCATATTCTCTCCTGCCAATAAATAATCCACTTTTCCCGAAACTGCCGATACGATTTGTCCTCCATTAATCCGTACTTTCTCTTTGATCTCTTCTCTGCTAAAAGATTGAAATACACCGGATACTACAAAAGATTTTCCCGCTAATGTATTACTTTCCCTCTGCTCCTCTTCTTCTAAGATCTCAAATTGTAAGCCTGTCTCTTTTAACTCATCTACAATATCACGATTATCCTGATCTTTAAAAAAGTCGATGATGCTCTGTGCAATTCTTTCGCCTATTTCAGGGACGTTCACCAGTTCATCAAAACTGGCGTTTTCCAGTTTGGTAATATTGCCAAAGTGGCGAGCAAGTTTTTCGGCTACCGTCTTACCTACATAACGGATACCTAAAGCAAAAAGAACATTTTCAAAGGGCACTTTTTTGGAATCTTCTATACCTTTCAGCAAATTTTGGGTAGAGAGATCTTTGAAGCCCTCCAGCTCAAATACATCATCATAGCTTAGACTATACAAGTCAGCGGGTGTAAGCACGAGGCCTTTCTCATAAAGCAAGGCTACCGTCTCTTTACCCATACTATCAATGTCCATGGCCTTCCGCTGGATGAAATGTTCAAGTCTGCCTTTAATCTGTGGAGGGCATCCCTTGATATTGGGACAAAAGTGCTGCGCTTCTCCTTCTTTGCGTATAAGAAGGGTATCACAGGCAGGGCAATTTTCTACATATTGTACAGCCTGACTGTTGCGTGGCCGTTTGCTCACATCTACACCCGTTACTTTAGGAATAATCTCACCCCCTTTCTCTACGAATACTGTGTCACCAACCCTTAGGTCCAGACGCGCAATCTCGTTAGCATTGTGGAGAGAAGCTCTTTTTACGGTAGTGCCAGCCAATTTGACAGGAGCAAGGTGAGCAACAGGTGTAATGGCCCCGGTACGACCTACCTGGTAATCAATGTCCAATAATACGGTGGATGCGCTCTGTGCTTTGTACTTGTAAGCAATGGCCCAACGAGGACTTTTGGCAGTACTGCCTAGTACTCTTTGTTGATCATGATTGTTTACCTTAACTACAATTCCGTCAGTATCTACGGGAAGTTCCAGGCGTTTCTTTTCCCATTCATTAATGTATTTGAAGACCTCGTCAATATTTTCGCAACGTCGGTAAGTATCAGAAATGTGGAAGTTCCAGCTTTCTAACTTCTGAATCGCCTCAGCATGGGTAGCAACCGGTAAGTCATCGCCTACCAGTGTGTAGAGATAACAATCCAACTGGCGTTGCGCCACCAGGGCAGAGTCCTGCATTTTGAGGCTACCGGAAGCTGCATTTCTGGGGTTAGCCATGAGGGCGTCTCCTTCCTCTTCCCTAAGCCTGTTCAGCTTGTTAAATATAGTACGAGGCATAAAAGCTTCTCCTCTTACTTCAAAGCGAGAGGGTAAGTCATCAGATTTAATGCTGAGAGGAATAGTGCGGATAGTTCTGGCATTATAAGTAATATCATCTCCACGGATACCATCACCACGAGTAGCGGCACGTACCAGATAGCCATTTTCATAGAGCAGACTAATGGCTACGCCATCAAATTTAAGTTCGCAAAAGTACTCGTAAGGCTGGTTATTTAAGCCCTTAGCCACTCTTTTGTCAAATTCAACGAGTTCTTCACGGCTATAGGTATTGCCCAGGGAGAGCATGGGGTAGTCATGAACGACGGTCTCAAAATCTTTAGTGATGGTACCTCCCACTCGCTGGGAGGGCGAGTCTGGGTAGCGATACTGAGGAAATTCATTTTCCAGTGTAATCAATTCCTCCAGTAGTTGATCAAACTCATAATCAGAGATTTCAGAAGCGCTTTCCTGATAATACTGATGATTATAATAATTAACTTTTTTAGTTAGCTCTTCTATCTTTATTTTGGCTTCCTCGGCAGTCATAAGGGCATTTTTGAAGTATTACAAATCTACTTGATTTACCTACAATTCAAAAGCTCAGTATTCACCGCTATGTACAGAATAACAAGTACGGACAAGCTTTTATAAGCTATTGTCAGTCTGAAAAAAGCAGGTCATGTAGTTTAGACCTAAACCCTACTTTTTTAGCGTTTTGTCAATGTAGAAATCAAAGCGTGCTGTAAAAATTGAAGTCATGGACGGGCAAAACCAGCTTAAGAAAAAAAGCAAAACAGCAGCTGACTGCTGCCATTAGCTTTTTGGTATCATTGTTCAAAAATCAGCCATAAGTTTTCTTGAAGGCAGAAATGTTTTGTGCGTTGCCAATGATGATCATCGTATCACCTTCGGTGATTTTCAAATCTCCGGGAGGGGTAATGGTGAAGCCATGGCGTTGGCTTTTGAAACCAATAACCGTTGCGCCAGTCCTTCTACGGATATCAAGGTCCATGATGGTTTTGTCTTTAAATTCGTCTTTGAGTTCATTGTAAGAAAAATCCTCTAGCTTCAAATGCTCACTACTTACTCCGGTGAGCAGGTTCAGGAATTCTATTACTTCAGGTTTGGTAATGAGCTGTGCCATGTGTATACCTCCTATAGCGTCCGGCATCACCACCTGGTTAGCACCAGCCCGGTACAGTTTTTTAGAAGCTCTTTCTTCGGTGGCCCTAGAAATGATCTTTACTTTGGGGTT